>NZ_QUHK01000002.1:0-256459 GCF_003479665.1 Blautia sp. AF14-40 | reverse complement strand
GCAGGCTAAAGTAACGAGAATGCGACGCGCAGTTTTCAAATGAATTCGTTCAAACCAATGCTACTCACTTCTCTGAAGTCCTATGACCGCGCGCAGTTTGCCAAAGATGTGACTGCCGGTATCATCGTTGCGATCATTGCACTTCCTCTTTCTATTGCACTGGCTCTTGCTTCCGGCGTGGGACCGGAGGCTGGTATTTTCACCGCGATTGTGGCGGGCTTTGTGATTTCCGCGCTCGGCGGAAGCTGTGTCCAGATTGCCGGTCCGACGGCCGCGTTTGCTACGATTGTTGCCGGTATTGTCGCGCGGAACGGCCTCGAGGGGCTGATGACGGCGACCATTCTTGCCGGTGTCTTCCTTATTATCATGGGCTTCTGTCATTTTGGAAGTCTGATCAAGTTTATTCCTTATACGATTACAACGGGTTTTACTTCCGGTATTGCGGTGACGATCGTGATCGGACAGCTGAAGGATTTCTGCGGCGTTACGTATCCTGACGGGGTAAAGCCGATTGAAACGATGGAAAAACTGAAGGCATTTGCGGAGAATTTTTCCACAATTTCACCGGATGCGCTGATTGTCGGAGGGGTCAGCCTTGCCATTCTGATCGTGTCTCCGCTGATTTTCAAGAAAATCCCAGGATCGCTGATTGCTGTTATTGCCGGTATTCTGATGGTTCAGTTTCTGCCGCTGCACGTTTCTACGATTGGAAATCTGTACACAATCAGCAATGCGCTTCCGACGCTTCATCTGCCGGTTTTTGACATGAAACTGATTCAGTCGGCGATTCCAAATGCGTTTACGATCGCGGTGCTTGCGGCGATTGAGTCGCTTCTCTCCTGTGTTGTTGCGGACGGCATGATCAACAGCAAGCATCGTTCGGATACAGAGCTGATTGCACAGGGTGCCGGAAATATTGCTTCTGCGCTTTTCGGCGGTATTCCGGCTACGGGAGCGATTGCCAGAACGGCGGCAAATATCAAAAACGGCGGACGCACGCCGGTTGCGGGTATGGTGCATTCCATTACGCTCGTCATCGTTCTTGTTGTGCTGATGCCGTTTGCGGGTATGATTCCGATGCCGACGATTGCCGCGATTCTGTTCCTTGTTGCCTACAATATGTGCCAGTGGAGAACCTTCATGCATCTTGTACGCACGGCTCCGAAGAGTGATATTATCGTTCTTTTTACTACGTTTGTGCTGACCGTTGTGTTTGACCTCGTTGTCGCAATCGAGATCGGCATGGTTCTGGCCTGCCTGCTTTTCATCAAGCGGATGAGCGAGGAAACGCACGCCGACAGCTGGGTCTATGTAGACGATGATTCCCCGGCGGTGGATGAACATCTGCAGAAGCTGCCGCTGGAAATCCGTGTATACGAGATCACAGGACCGCTCTTCTTTGGCGCGGCGGATGCGATTGAGCACATCGTGGTAAAGGATTTCACAAAATGTCTCGTTCTCCGGATGCGGAGCGTACCGGCGATCGACAGTACAGCCATGAATGCACTCCAGAATCTGACGAAGCTCTGCGAATCGAAAGGGATCACCCTCGTCTTCTCTCATGTGAATGAGCAGCCGATGAAGGTGATGAAAAAATCCGGCTTTGTGGAGCTTGTCGGGGAAGAAAATTTCTGTTCGAATATTTCGGATGCATTAAAGCATGCGGAGGAGCTGATTTCGAGATAAAAAAGGCCGCCGTGCTGAGTACTGACCTATGCTTTTCCGTTGATCACGCAGTTAATCTTTTTCTCATCGTAAAACATCAGTATCAGTCCGCCTGCGCCGCAGAATACAGCTGCACCGAATGCTGCAATCCGGTATCCGGTTCCACTGCCGTTTCCAATAGTGGAGACCGCCGTAAAGATCAGCATGGAAAGGCTCTGCCCCAGCTTGAAGGCGAAAGTTCTGGCTGCGTAGAACATTCCCTCGCGGCTGCTTCCCGAGGTAACCGCATCGCTCTGTGCAATATCTGCGACAACCGCCTGCGGCAGAATACCGAAAATCGCCATGGGAAGTGCTGCCGCGACTGTCAGAATCAGGCCCTGTACGGCTTCCGGGATGAACGGGATGTTTCCCATAAAGCCTGTGTAAAAATATGCAAGGCTGAAAACAGCAAAGGCAAACAGAATCATCTTTTTCTTGCCCAGTTTCGGTGTCAGCTTGTTGACCGGAACGTAAAAGACAAGCGACAGTGCGGTCATTCCCACAAAATACAGTGTTGTCATTGTCTCCGGGAGTTTCAGCAGACTGGTGACGAAAAACGGAAGGCCCGTCTGGAACATGGTGAGCGCGATCCAGTAAAAGATATCAGATCCTACAAATTTCCGGAATTCTCCATTCCGAAAGGTTGCTGTAAGGGAACGAAAGGCCGAATCCTTCGAGGGAACGGTATCTACGTAATCTTTTTCCCGGATGCAGAATACCGGCACAAGCATGCATATGAATGCTGCCGCTGCCATGGCTGTGAAAGTGATCCTGATTGCATTTACTCTTCCGAAGAAAGGAATCAGCGTACCCCAGATCGCCGGTGCCAGATAGGCCACAGCGGTTCCTGCAATAAAGGTGAAAGAAATGATGGTGGATATATTCAGGCGTTCCTGCTGTGTATGGCCCAGTTCCGGAATCAGGGCATTGTACGGAGTACAGTATGCCGTGATCGAAAGGTAATATGCTAGAATCATACCAAACAAGAATGCCGCATTGATCCAGCTGTTTTCATTCACCGGTGACCAGAACACCAGCACGGTGGAAAGTGCCAGCGGCAGGGACGCGCCTTTTAAGAACGGGATCCGCCGTCCGTTTTTTGAAGTGCACCGATCTGACCAGGACGCAATCATCGGATCAGTGAATGCATCAAAAATTCTTCCGAAGGCTGTGATCCCTCCAATGATGGTAAAAACCCCGAAAATCACCAGTCCCTGCGGTATGAATACCGTCTGTCCCTGGCTGATTGCGGTTTCATCCGGCTGATAAAAGTACACCAGCCAGTTCGATATGATACCAGACAGCAGCGCCCATCCAAACTGGCCTGCTGCGAACTGCCATATCTTTGCCGTTGTTAATTTTTTCATTTTGCTTCCCCCTGTTTTGTCTTCTCCTGTTTTTATACCGTCCAAATTTTTACATTTTTTCCAGAAAAGGCGATTCCAAGTTTGATGACTTCCGTAACCCCTTCCTGCCGCATTTCTGTATCGTATCGCTGTGTTTCAATCTGGTTTAATGCTTCTTTCGCTAATTTTTTCAGTGTGTCTTCTGTAATCCCCTTTTTCCATTTTAGTTCCATCAGAATGCCAGGATACCGGAGTTCTCGCGGGAACAGGCTGATATCGTACCGTCCCTCTCCGAATTCCCGGTTGGATGTGATTTTATACTGTTGATCCAGCAATGCAATCAGTCCCAGTACCAGTCCATGGTAAAAACCTTCTGCGCCCGCATCGTAAAAACTGATCGACTTGTCCATATACTCTGCAATCGCACTCTGCAGTTTTTTCACATCATTCGTATACAGGCTTTCCGCAATCCGGTCTGCTGTCGTTCTGGTTACTGCTCCAATCTGCAGCAGATGGGATAAAATCTCTGCTTTGTAAACTGCCGCAATCTCCCAGTTGGGAATGGATACCTCACACAGATACGATCCGTCTGTCTGCAACTCCTTTTTTGGTGTTTTCAGATATCCAGCAACCAGAAGCAGACTGTAAATACTGGAGGGTTCTTCCAGCAGAGACCGGTAAACTACATTTTGATCGATTCTCGCAACCACTCGCTCTCCCTGCAGCAATGCATACAATTTCTCTATGACATCCTCTGTCGCTGCCTTCAGAACTTCTTCCAGAATTTCATTCTTTCCGGTGTTTACCCAATATGCCTTTGGAATACACCCCTGTGCAATATAGTTGACCACGGACCAGGGATTGTAAATTTCTTCTGCGCCAAAAAGATATCCGTCATACCAGGTTTTAAGCTCTGCTTCTTTTTCGAGAGCACCGTAATCCCGCAGCATTTTATGGACTTCTGCACGGGTAAATCCAAAGTATTTATCATATGTCTCATCCAGAATGGAATTTACCGTCAGATTATTCAGACCACTGAATATACTTTCCTGTGCAATCCGCAGAATTCCAGTTAAAAAACCGTACGACAGATGCCGGTTGTCTTTGAATGCGCCGGAAAAGAAATTCCGCATAAATCCAACAATTTCTTCATAAAACTTTTTCGAATAGCCTTCCTGAATCGGTGCATCATATTCATCGATCATAATGATCGGTGCTTTTCCATAATGTTCATGAAGCATTTTGGAAAGTTTCTGCAGAGACGAGGAGAGCTCTACTTCATTTGCCTGACCTGCCAGTATTTTCCGAAAATAATCCTTCTCATATGGTTCCAGTTTCTCACTCGTTCCAAGTTCCTTATGTCTGCCGAACTCTTCCTGTACCAGCTCTGCAATTTTTGCAAAAGTCAGTTCCCAGGACGCAAATTTTATATCTTTAAACGTCAGAAAAATAACCGGATATTTTCCCTGATGCTCTCGGTATTCTTCTCCACATTTCCAGATTTCTTTGTCCCGGAAATACTGGCTGGTATCTGTATCGGAAATTTCAAAGAAAACGCGAAGCATATCCATATTCAACGTCTTTCCAAATCGTCTCGGCCGCGTAAACAGTGATACCAGTGGTTTTCGATCCAGAAATTCTTTGATCATTCCTGTCTTGTCCACATAATAATATTCCGACTGTGCCCGTACGTAATCCGATATTCCGATCGGGAGTGGCTTTCTTACTTCTTTTTCCTCTTTTTTTACATACTTTCCTGACAGTATTCTGCCATCCACTGGTTTTTCTGCCTCATCCGGAATGCGCCAGCTTTTTCCTTCTTTTACGGCTCCTGGAATTTTACCTGTTTTGCAGAAAGTTGTTACAGTGCGTTCCGTAACGTCCCATAGCTTTGCCATTTCCTTGCATGTTTTCATTCGTTCCCTCCTTTCCAGTGTGCTTCTTTCCGATTATTATATCTTATTTTCAGAAATATATCAATTGTTGTATTTTCATTTTTCCGAATATTATCGTTGTTTTGCTTTATTTTCAAAGAAGGCAGCGTTTTTCTCCGCTGCCTTCTTTGAAGATTATTTTTCAGTTTTCCGCATCATTTTTCATCTGTGCCTTCGCTTTTCTTGCAATTCCCTGTGCTCCGTTCAGGATGCTTGCGCGGGTGACTTTGTCGTTGCCGTATTTCTGGCGGATTGCGTCGAGGGCGGCATCGAGTTTACGGCTTTTCTCCTTCTTTTCGGGATCTTCGAAGAGGGAGAGCTGTTCGAAATCGTCTTCGGTAAGGCCGGTTACGGAGACACCGATCAGGCGGAGGGGCTCTCCTTTCCAGGATTCGCGGAAGAGCTGTTTGGCGCAGCGGTAGATTTCATCTGTGATATCGGTCGCATTTGGAAGTTTTGTCTGGTGTGAGCGGTTTCGGAAATCGAGGGTGCGGAAGGTTATGGAAACGGAGGTGCATTTTTTCTTTTTCCGACGCATGCGGGCGGCCACGATGTCACACTGGGCGAGAAGAATCGGGTCGACCTGTTCGATAGAGACGATGTCCTCGTTAAAGGTCGTCTCTGCGCTGAAGCCTTTCGCCTCATCGGGCTGTGCTTTTACGGGGGAATCGTCGATGCCGCGGGCGTACTGGTACAGCTGATGGCCGTTTTTATTGCCAATCAGGGTCTGAATATCAGTTTCCCATGCATGTGCCAGATCTCCGATCGTGCGGATTCCGGCCTCGGTCAGCTTCTTTTCGGACGCTTTGCCGAGAAACAAAAGCTCGCGTACCGGAAGAGGCCACATCTTCGCAGGGATTTCTTCTGGAAACAGGGTATGCACTTTGTTCGGTTTTTCGAAATCGGACGCCATTTTGGCCAGGAGTTTATTGGTGGAAATGCCGACATTTACCGTAAATCCCAGCTCGTCGGAAATCCGGTCTTTAATTTCATGTGCTGCCGCGATCGGATCCGGGTACAAAAGAGAGGTTCCCGTCATATCAAGGAACACTTCGTCAATCGAGAAAGACTCCATGACCGGAGTGTAGGATGCGCAGATTTTCTTGAAGGCCCGGGAGCACTTGACATAAAGATCGAAATCACTGGGAACAATAACCATATTCGGGCATTTTCGCAGTGCCATTGCCACAGGCTCGCCGGTCTGGACACCGCATTTTTTCGCCGGAATCGACTTTGCTACAACGATACCCGTCCTTTTTGCCGGGTCACCGCCGATGCAGGCGGGAATGTCCCGCAGATCCGGCAGCCCCTCTTTCATCCGCCGCGCGGACTCCCAGGATAAAAAGGCGCTGTTGACATCTACATGGAAAATCAGGCGGTCTGCCGGCTTCTTTGTTTTATTCATCGATAAAATGAATCCGTTCTGGTTTAAAGCGGTCCTGCTGCTCTCTGTGCTCGGCAGGATAGCCAAGAGCAAACAGCGCAAAGACATGAACTTCTTCCGGCAGTCCCAGCAGAACTCTTACTTTTTCCATATTTTCTTCATTTGGTGCAATGCCGAACCATACGCCGCCAAGACCAAGCGCATCCGTTTCCAGCCAGATATTTTCCTGGGCAATCGACATATCGATCTGCGCAAATGCTGGAGCGACAAGACCTTCCAGGCGATATGCCGATACCAGCACAACCGGAGCTTTTGCTGCGCAGCCGGTGTACGGTGTCATTTTAGAAAGCGCCTCAATTTTTTTCTTATCCGTTACCACATAAAATTCCCACGGCTGCTGGTTGCACGCGCTTGGAGCCTGCATGCCTGCTTTTAAGATCTGCATAATTTTTTCTTTTTCAACCGGCTTGTCTTCATATTTTCTAACACTGATTCTGTGAAAAATACTGTTCATTTCAAAATCCTCCTTGGTTTCTTATGGGATGTCTCTTTGCAGACTATTATAGCATTTTTTCTAAAAAAACTCCAGAATCCCTGTCGTCTCATTTTTATCTATGTTTTATTTTTCACAAAAAGAATAGCCGATCGTCCATCTTTCCTTCCGGAACAAATTCTCTATTCTTACAAATTTTGTCCGCATATCCAGTCGTAATAGGAAGCCGCATTTTTTGTGTTGACCCCACGTGTAACTGCGAAAGATAAAGCACCTGTGTCAAAATATCAGCCATAGAAAGATTTCCACATTTTTTCTCAATCAAAATGGGATTCGGTGATCCTTTTTTATTTTTCATATTTGTCGTCACAAGATATCCTTTGTCTGCGTTATAAACACAGTATCCCATCGGTGGATTCTCTATCTGCCCATTCTGCCAGAATATCAGTTTACTGCTGATATTTTTTCTTACTTCAATAATATTATACATAATTCCCTTGGCCGCAAAGTAATTTTTATACCATTCATCATCTTCATTGCTGAATCCATCTCGATGAATCACAATGTTCTTCGGCATTTCACCAAAACGGTCTTCATATGCAAAAATCACCTGATCAAAAATATCCTGAAGAATCCTGGTAGTAATTTTTTCTCCCTGCTGTGGTGCTGCCGGTTTATAAAATCCAAGCAGACGGCCATATTTGTCAAACACAACCGAGCAGGCAGGATAATGAATTCCTTTTGCTATCGTCGCAACATCAAGACCTACAAAACAATCCACATTGCCAGGCATATCTTTTACAACCCATGGAATCCCGCCTGTTTTTCCAAGAATTCCAAGAATTATATTGTGAAGGTAATATCTTGAATTATTTTTTGCCTTATTCCCTTCTTTTGCTTCCTCAGCGAACAATTTTGCTGTTTTCATACTGATCATCTGTGACGGGATATTAGCCTTTGCCCAAATAGTTTTAAACGGATTGTACGGTCCATCTTCCTCCATCCCATCTGGTACAAGTGCAATGACCAGATCGATTCCTTCTATCTTCTGCAATTTATTGGCAGCTCTTTTATAATCTGTAATATCTCCCAACTCATATTCTTCCCGTACCATTGCCTTTACATCCAGATCCAGCAGTCCCGCCATGGTATATAAATCCTTTTCCCCGTGATACTTTCCAAGTTTCGCAAAGGTATAAATCCCATTTACAACTGCCTTCATCAAATCATAGGAATTTCTCGGATACAAATATCCTATTTTTATTTCTTTTTCCGTCTTTCGATAAAAACCGTAGTTGAATACTTTAAATTCTTCGCCGCATTTAAGAGCCTTATCTTTTCCACAAACTAACAGCGGTTCTTTAACTTTACCTTTCTTATAGCCAATTTTCTCTACTGTACATGGATCTGTTTCAAATTTCATTCCGTCAAGTGGCTCAATCGTTCCAATATCCTGTATAAAATCCTGGTCTAAAAGTACTCTGGTCTTCATATTCCGTTTTACCAAGGACTCTGTCCGCATAGAAAAAGCTGCATCCATACGGCTTACCGTTTCTCTTGTCAATACTGGTTTTAATGCCTGCGGATAATAAGGTAATTCTATTCCCGTCTGAAGTGCCACCTTAACTATCCTGGTATCATCAGAAATATTCTCTACCCTGTATGCTTCATTTCGTTGGATATAATACGCCTTTAGACTATCTGCAAAATCCAGTTTATCCGTTACGGTCAAATCACAGATTTCTGTCAGAATGCCTGTCTGATTATTCTTTGCCCAGTCATTTTTTACTTCCTGACCAATTAGATTTAGTCCTTTTTCCAGATAATCAGCTACAGTTTGATTCGATGAAAAAAGACTGCTGGTATCAATTCTCAGATATGCTTTTTCATCATCCATAATAGTAACCCAGAAATTATATTTCCGTTCCAGACTAATTTCTCTGTTTCCTGACGAAAACGTCTCAAATCCCTGATTTGTCATAATCCACTTACTTGTCACATTACTTTTACAGGAATATTTTCTGTATTTTCCAAAAATCAAAATTTGGGATAGTTTTTGTGTGATCCAGTATTTGATAAGTTCCTGATAGATTCTTCTGTTTTCTAAAACAGGCAGTTCTCGTGATCCCTCATATTCGACTGTAAAATCAGCATTTGGGATTTTCTCTTGCAGTTTTTCCGTCGCATAGATTTTGTTTCCATCTTCAAATACGCCTGCCTGATTCCAGTTTCGTAATTTCCAGGCTGCCCCTCTGATAATAGAATATGTATTTCCTATTTTTTGTGCATGAAGTTCATAAACATGAAATTCTACCGGTTTTACAGTATCTACTGACGCAAATACTTCCATTTTTAAATCTTTTTCCAATATAGTTCCTCCTGGTTTTCATAAAGTTTGTTTTATCATATTTTTTTGTCCTGTATTATTGTGATCCATTTATATTATTCATTATTTCCAATGTATTCTCCAATTTTGTCTTTATATTTTCCCGCAGCATTTGTGGTTCTATAACCATAAACTTATCCATATATTTCATGAACCATCCAAGTAAAGTTACACTGTTCATTTTATAAAAAACGGCTCTGCAATTTCCATTTTCCAGTTTTTGGACCGATACATTTTTCCCAACAAAATCATAGAGAATTGCATTTGCCGCCGGTTCTGGTTTATATTCCACTTCTATTCTTACGGTTTCCCCCAGGAAATGGTTTACACTTTCTTCAATATATTTCCGAATAATAAGTTCGGGATTTGGACCTATTTTTTCTACAGCGTCAATCGCGTCACTCTGTGATATCTCCAGATTTTCAATTCGATCAAGCCTATAACTTGTAAGTCTATCATAATGATCATGTGCCCCGATTAAATAATAGGTATTATCAGACCAATATATTTCATAAAGATTAAGCGAATATTTTTTTCCTTCTCTTCGAAGCACCTTTTGCAACTTCTCATTTACTTCTGTATATTGAAATTCAATTTTTTTATGGAGATACATAGCTTCCAGCATTGTTTCAATGTAGTATCCTGTTTCCCTATCAGAATCCATGTTTCCTGCCTTGGGTGTCATCATATGACAAAATCTGCTTCGACTTCTCTTACTTGTAAGATCCAATAGTCGTTCTTTCAATTCCTTTGCTTCCTTTGCAGAAATGCATCTTGCCTGCTGTACTGCATCCAACATAATTTTAATTTCCCAGTCCGAAAATATATATTTTTTCATATACCAGCCCATCTTTTTATCCGCACACTGATATATTTCATAACCACAAAATTGCAGCATTTTAATATCACGATAAACAGAACGACGATCGACCTGTTCTATTTGATATTCCTCTTCCAGATATTTCAAAATCTGTGTCGCATTCATCGGACTTTTTTCATCTGTTTTCTCTAAAATCTGTAACACTCGAATCAGTTTTTCTTTATGATCAGTTCCCATTCTTTCTCCTTTTGATCATTTTATATGTATCTTACCTTTTCGCCGCTTTTTATCATAATATTATATCATCTGTCACAATAATGGCACACGTAAAAACATCTGCCCTATTGGACAGATGTTTTTACATATCTAAAAGCATTTCATAAATATGCTGTTCTTTCTCACTCTGCAAGAAAGTGCCGCGCGCCAACGCATTTTGCAGGCGGCTAAGCTGTGCGTCTGCATAGCCGCCGAAGGACTGGACGGCTCATTTCCACTTTCATCACCTTTCTTTCTCAGATTGAGATCGAAAAATCTGCTTTCACAAGAAAGAAAAAAAGCGCGATCTGCACCAGCAGCATCAGCGGAACGCCGATGGTAAACTTCTTTTTTCTTGTCTTGTGATGGAACAGGTGCATCGCCAGCAGGGCTCCGGGTGAGCCGCCGGCGGCGGCCAAGGTAAGAAGCGTGGAAACGCGGATTCTCCATTTTCCATACACGGCGTTTCGTTTGTCGATTCCATAGACTGCTATGGTAATGATATTAATACAGATCAGATACAGGTACAATCCTGCCTGTAGTTGAATGTGAAGGTTCATTCTCTCTTCACCAGCCTTTCCTTTTTATCTTTCTTTGAAAAGAAGGCAGCGTTTTTCTCCGCTGCCTTCTTTTCAGATTTTTTTCAGAATCATTTCTTCTCCAGAAAGATTTTTCTGGTAATAAAGTTGTACACCATGACAACCGCAGTTGCAAAGACTTTTGCAATGGTGTAAATCAGGTTGTAGCCGATGTGCTGCTGCAGTGCAGTGCTCCCCCGGTAGATCGGTCCTACTACAATCCAGATCAGGAAGCTGTTCAGCAGCATTCCGATCAGGGAAAGGACGACGAAGGTAATGAATTCGACTTTTTTGTTCAGGTCTTCTTTTCGCTCAAAGACAAATTTGAAACTTAAAATGTAATTGGCGATGACGGACACAGTAAATCCGGCAACAGAACCGACAAGCGATGCCATTTCAAAATAGGAACTGGAGGTCAGCGCCATAACAAGATTCAGAACGATCAGTCCGGTCACGTAATCAATACCAAAGCTGATGAAACCGACGATACCGAATTTCACAATCTGTGCAAATAATTTTTTCATTTTTTTCCTCTGTTTCTTCTTATATAATTTTTAAGCAATATCCTGTAAAGAATACCATACAATGCCATTTTTTTCAAGTTTCTGCAAATTTTATCACAGCAAAAACGCCAGATACATTCGAAACGCCGTGCACTAGCAGGGATACCAGGTATAACGCCCAGGCGAGGACAAACGACACTACGGTTCCGACCACGCAGAACAGGTATTTTTCGCGGATATACAGTTTGTTTCAGAGAATTTTCTTTGTTTTCTTCTGCATTTTCCCCTCTTTTCTTTGCTTTCTATGGTTTTTCCTCTGCTGTACATGAAAAAAGCAATCAAAAAAATAGCAAAAAGTTCTTGACCAAATAAAAAACACCCGTTATAATGCGTGATATAAAATATGAAAGAGCAGACAAAGGAGTCTGAACAGAAATGTTTTCTCCCTGGTCTGCTCTTTTTCTATGCAAAAAAGGAGGAACACCATGAGATTAAATCCCAAGGAACAGGAAAAACTGATGCTTCATATGGCCGGTAATCTCGCCAAAGAGCGGAGAGCACGCGGCTTGAAACTGAATTACCCGGAAGCACTCGCCTACATCAGTTCCGAGCTTCTGGAACTGGCAAGGGACGGAAAGACCGTTGTGGAGCTGATGCAGCTCGGCACAAAGATTCTAACCCGCGACGATGTCATGGACGGCGTTGTCGATATGATCGGCGAGGTTCAGGTCGAGGCAACGTTCCCGGATGGAACCAAACTGGTCACTGTACATAATCCGATTCAGTAAGGAGGAGACATCATATGAAAATCGGTGAAATCATGGCTTCCGATCGCGAGATCACATTAAACGAAGGCAAAAAGACAGTCACTGTCATGGTAGCAAATAAGGGCGACCGTCCCGTTCAGGTCGGCTCCCATTTTCATTTCTTTGAGGTCAACCGGTGCCTCTCTTTTGACCGGGAAACGGCGTACGGTTATCACCTCGATATTCCTTCCGGAACTTCGGTCCGTTTTGAGCCGGGCGAGGAAAAAGAGGTGCAGCTCGTCGAGATGGGCGGCAGAAAACGTGTCTTCGGTCTGAATGACCTGACCCGCGCACAGGCTACCGCTGACACGAAAGCCGCATCACTGGAAAACGCGAAGTTAAAAGGATTTCTGTAAGGAGGGACAGCAAAAATGAGTGTAAAAATTTCCGGAAGTAAATATGCCGCTATGTACGGTCCGACCGTCGGCGATAAGGTCCGCCTTGCCGACACCAGCCTTGTGATTGAAGTCGAAAAAGACTACACCACATACGGCGATGAAGTAAAATTCGGCGGCGGCAAATCCATCCGCGACGGTATGGGACAGTCCGTCAAGACCTGCAGCAGAGACGGAGACCTTGATCTTGTCATCACAAACGCTCTGATCGTGGATGCTACAGGCATTGTAAAAGCAGACATCGGAATCAAAGACGGAAAAATTGCCGGCATCGGAAAAGCCGGAAACCCGGATGTCATGGACGGCGTGACTCCTGGCATGACGGTCGGCGCATCGACCGAGGCTCTGGCCGGCGAGGGTATGATCGTTACGGCAGGCGGCATCGATACTCACATCCACTTTATCAGCCCGCAGCAGATTGACTGCTCCCTCTACAGCGGCGTGACCACGATGATCGGCGGCGGCACCGGCCCGGCGGACGGCACGAACGCAACGACGTGTACCCCGGGACCGTGGAATCTGCGCATGATGCTGAAAGCCGCAGAGGAATATCCGATGAACCTTGGTTTTCTCGGCAAGGGCAACTGCTCCGACGAGGCTCCGTTGATTGAGCAGGTCAAAGCCGGTGCGATGGGCCTGAAAATCCACGAGGACTGGGGCGCAACGCCGGCGGTCATTAACCACTGCCTCAACGTTGCCGATGAGTTCGATGTCCAGGTTGCCATCCACACCGATACTTTGAACGAAGGCGGATGCGTCGAAGATACGCTTGCGGCCATCGGCGGAAGAACCATCCATACGTACCACACCGAGGGAGCCGGCGGCGGCCACGCACCGGACATCATCCGCGCTGCTGCTGCACCGAACGTTCTGCCTTCCTCCACGAATCCGACAATGCCTTACACTGTTAACACACTTGATGAGCATCTTGACATGCTGATGGTATGCCACCACCTCGACAAGCACATCCCGGAGGACGTTGCGTTCGCGGATTCCCGTATCCGCCCGGAGACGATCGCCGCAGAGGATGTTCTGCACGATATGGGTATTTTCAGTATGATGAGTTCCGACTCCCAGGCGATGGGCCGTGTCGGTGAGGTCATCACCCGTACGTGGCAGACCGCAAGCAAAATGAAGGATGAGCGCGGCGCTCTGCCGCAGGATGCCGGTCATGAAAACGATAACTTCCGCGTGAAACGTTATATCGCAAAATATACGATCAACCCGGCCATCACCCACGGTATCTCCGAGTATGTCGGCTCGGTCGAAAAGGGAAAATTTGCTGATCTCGTGCTCTGGAATCCTGCTTTCTTCGGCTCCAAACCGGATATGATCATCAAAGGCGGTATGATCGTCGCTTCGAAAATGGGAGACGCCAACGCTTCGATCCCGACGACACAGCCGGTCTGCTATCAGCCGATGTTTGCCGCTCACGGAAAAGCAAAACAGGAGGCATGCCTGACCTTCGTTTCCCAGGCTGCTTTCGATGCCGGTATCAAAGACGCATACGGACTGGAAAAAACGGTTGTCCCGGTACACGGCTGCCGCAGTATCAGCAAAAAGGATATGGTATGGAACGACCGCACGCCGGTGCTTACCGTAGATCCGGAGACATATAAGGTCACTGTTGACGGCGAGGAGATCACTTCCAAGCCAGCAGAAAAACTGCCGCTGACCCAGCTTTACAGCCTGTTCTAAACGGCTCTGCATTCTGTAAAACCATACGAGGAGAATTTTATTATGCTTGGAGTGTGTCTTTTATTTGTAGGAATTGTACTGATCAACAACGGCATGTGCACCCTGTACCATGTGGATGGACGCTCGGCCGCTGTAATGAATATCTTTACCGGCGGACTTTCCCTTTTCATCAACTTCGTGAATCTCGTGCAGGGAAATTATTACGCTGCCGGAACGGGACTGCTGTTCTGCTTCACTTACCTCTTTGTGGCCGTCAATAAATTTTTAAACGCCAACCCGATCCCTTTTGCGTGGTTTTCGACCTTTGTTGCCGTCAACGCTGTCATCTTCGGAACGATCGAAGGCTTCATTGGAAGCGCGGCGCTTGACATCACGCCGGATCTCCGCTGGGCGGGCATCTGGTATCTGTGGGCCATTCTCTGGGGTACTTCTTTTGTGGAGGATATCTGCGGAACGAAGTTCGGAAAATTTGTGCCGTGCCTTCAGGTATTTGAGGGCGTTGTCACCGCGTGGATCCCGGGCGTCATGATGCTGCTTCAGATCTGGTAATTCGGTAAGGAGGAACTTTTTTCAATGGTTTGCGAACAGATTTTAGGAAAACTTTCGGAATTTGACACTTCCGGAAAAACGATCGAATACGTCGATATCGAATGGCATGAAGCCTTCAAAAAGATTCATAAAAAGACGACCGACCACGGAACGGAGCTCGGCATCCGCATGGACGATTCCATTCTCACAAGGGGTCTGTATCAGGGTGATGTGCTCTATGCAGACGATGAAAAAATCATCGCCGTCAATACGCCTCCGTGCGAGGTGATCCGCGTTTCCCTTACTCCGGGTCACGAAAAGCAGGCGGCAAAGGTCTGCTACGAGATCGGCAACCGCCATGCACCGCTGTTCTGGGGCGAAAACGATACTTTTATCACGATTTACAATGAGCCGATGCTTCTGATGCTTCAGAAACTCCACGGCGTTACGGCCGAAAAAGAACTGAAAAAGCTCGATTTCGACCAGCGGATTTCCGCATCGATCCACAATCATCATCACTGATGCGGTCTGTCCGCACGCAGAAAAGAATGGGCCGGCCCCTTTTCGCGGGCAGGCTCATTCGATATCTTATGATTTTTCAGGAGACTTTTTATGTCCGAACTTAATTTTTATCTTCTTCAGATCAACGACGCCCTGTTTCCGATCGGCGCGTACTCGCACTCGCAGGGACTCGAAACGTATATTCAGCGTGAAATTGTGCACGATGAGGCGGCGGCAAAGGAATATATCCACCACAAAATCCGATGGAATCTTGCCTTCACGGAGCTTCTCGCCGCAAGACTCTCCTATCTTGCTGCCGCATACGGGGATCTGGAACAGCTTCTTTCGATTGAAGAAATTCTGGAAGCGTCGCGGATTCCAATGGAACAAAGGGAGGCCGCACGGAAAATGGGGTCCCGTTTTGCAAAGACGATCGAAAAGCTGGAGCTGCCCGTGACAAAAGAGGAAAACGGGATCTTCCGTCGTTATCTTACTGCCAGGAAAGGGCAGGCGATAAACCACTGCTGTATCTACGGTGTTTTCTGCGCTGCCATGAACATTCCGCTTGCCGATGCGCTGTCGCATTATCTCTATGCGCAGACTTCCGCGATCGTGACAAACTGCGTCAAAACGATCCCGTTAAGCCAGAGCGCCGGACAGCAGCTTCTCGGCGGATGCTATGCGGAATTTGCCGAGATTTTAAAAGATCTGGAACACCGGAGTGCGGAGGATCTCTGTCTTTCTGCGCCGGGCTTTGATATCCGCGGGATCCAGCATGAAACACTGTATTCCCGTCTTTATATGTCGTAATGTGTTTGTTTCGCGCAATCATTATTTTCAGGAAAAGAGGTATGTGTTATGTTTTACGTAAAAATTGGAGTAGCAGGACCGGTCGGCTCCGGAAAAACGGCACTGATTGAGGCGCTGTCCCGGAAAATGGCAAACGATTACAGTATTGGCGTTATTACCAACGATATTTATACAAAGGAGGACGCACAGTTTCTCGCGAAGAACAGCGTCCTTCCGGTGGAACGCATCATCGGCGTGGAGACCGGCGGCTGCCCGCACACCGCGATCCGCGAGGATGCTTCGATGAACCTCGAGGCCGTCGACGAGATGATGGAGCGGTTTCCGGACATCGAGCTTCTCTTTATCGAGAGCGGCGGTGACAACCTCTCCGCTACGTTCAGTCCGGAGCTTGTGGACGCCACGATCTTTGTTATCGATGTCGCTGAGGGCGATAAGATTCCGCGGAAAGGCGGCCCTGGCATTACACGGTCCGATCTTCTCGTCATCAACAAGATTGATCTGGCTCCGTATGTCGGTGCAAGCCTGGAAGTCATGGAACACGATTCGAAAAAAATGCGTGGCGAGCGTCCGTTTCTGTTCACCAACATCCGCGGCGACGTCCATGTGGATGATGTTGTTTCCTGGATCAAAGAAAATGTGCTCTTAGAAGGAATGTGATGCTTATGGAAAACAAATTCGGAAAGATTTCCCGCATCACGGCCTGCGCGGCGTTAAAAAACGGAAAGACGATTCTCGAAGACCTCTCCTTTACGGCGCCGTACAAGATTATGGCTCCGTTTGCAAAAGAGAACGGCGGAATCCAGATCATGCCTCTCTGTGCCTCCGCGGGTATTATGGAAGGGGATTCACAGGAATTTTCTTACCATGTAAAAGAGGGGGCGGATCTCGAGGTCCTGTCGCAGTCGTTTGAGAAGATCCACAAAATGGACGAGGGATCGGCATCCCGCACAATTTCCGTTCAGGTTGATCCGCACGCGGTACTTTACTACTATCCGCAGCCCGTCATTCCGTTTGCACAGTCTTCTTTTACGAGTACAATGACGATTCATCTGGCAGACGAGACATCCCGCCTGTTTCTGCTGGAAATCATCTCCTGCGGACGGAATGCGCACGAAGAGCGGTTCCAGTACCGCCGCTTTACCTCAAAGGTACAGATTTTCCGCGGTCAAAAGCTGATCTACCGCGACAACACCTGCTATCTGCCCGATCAGATGCCGATGGAAGGGATTGGTATGTACGAGGGATACACGCATATGGCGAACCTTTTTCTCTCACGGACAAAATACGCGGATACGCTTCTCAATGAAATCCGGGAAATTCTTGACGGCGATCCGGAAATCGACGGCGGCGCAACGACGCTCTCCGGCGGCGATCTTGCTGTTCGGATTTTCGGACACCGTGCGCAGAAGCTGCAGCAGACGGCGGAAAAAATCAAAACTGTGTATGAAAAACTTCTATAAAAACAGACTGGAAAATTTCTGATTTCAATCAATCAAAAATTACCGGAAAAATGTCAAAATAAGGTGTGACAACCTCTTTGGAATGTGATAAAATAGCTTTCGTTTGAAACGAAGATAAAACTAATTTTACCATCATTTCGAGGAGGTTTTCTCATGGAAAAAGACATGACAAAGGGAAGTCCGCTTCCGGTCATTCTGCAGTTTACGCTGCCGCTGATTATCGGAAACATTTTCCAGCAGCTCTACAACATGGCGGACACGATCATCGTCGGCCGGTATGTCGGGGCGGATGCGCTGGCGGCGGTTGGTTCTACGGGAACGATTATGTTCTTGGTGCTTGGATTTGCGCAGGGCATCACAGCAGGCTTTACGGTTCTGACATCGCAACGGTTCGGTGCAAAGGATACGCGCGGAGTAAAGCGAAGTGTGGCAAACGGCATTCTACTGGCTCTCCTTTTCACAGTTGTCCTGACATTCTTCAGCATGATCTCCATGCGGCCATTGCTGCATCTCATGAACACACCGGAAAATATTTTTCAGGACGCTTATACCTATATTATGATTATCTGCGGTGGCCTGATCGCTACGATTTTTTACAATCTGCTTTCCTCCTATCTGCGTGCAGTAGGAAACAGCCAGACTCCGCTGATGTTCCTGATTTTTTCGGCTGTATTAAATGTTCTTCTGGATCTGCTTCTCATCATTCGTTTTAAAATGGGCGTTGCGGGAGCCGGATATGCAACCGTTTTCTCCCAGGGAATTTCTGCTGTGCTCTGTCTTTTTTATATCTACCGCTCCATGCCGGATATGTGGCCGGAAAAACACCACTGGAAGCTTCATGCGGCAGATTCCCGCCATCAGCTCTCGATGGGCATTCCGATGGCGCTCCAGTTTGCCATCACCGCATCCGGTACAATGATTATGCAGGCTGCCATTAACCTGTTCGGCTCGGAGGCGGTTGCCGCTTTTACGGCGGCCTGTAAGCTGCAGAATCTGGTCACACAGGGCTTTTCCGCAATGGGACAGACGATGGCAACCTACAGCGGGCAAAATTTCGGAAAGGGCGATATTCCACGGATTAAAAAGGGAGTTCGCGCTGCACTTCTGACTTCCATCACGTATTCGATCGCAGCCGCTGCTCTCGTCTTCCTTCTTCTGAAGCCATGTCTTTCCCTCTTCTTCTCGGGTGATGTCGATATGGCCGCCATGATGCCATGGGCAAAGACTTATTCCTATATGTGTGCTCTTTTTTATGTACCGCTCTGCACCATCTTTATTTTCCGAAATGCAATGCAGGGTTGCGGCTACGGCTTTCTGCCTATGATGGGCGGTGTTTCTGAACTCTTTGCGCGCCTTATTGTAGCTGTGATTGCCATAAAAGTCATCAGCTATCCGCTCGCCTGCTTCTGTGACCCGGCAGCCTGGGTGACGGCAGCTGTCTTTACCGGTGTTTCGTATCTGTTTGTCATGAAGGATATCGACAAAAAGTATGATTCAAAGACATCGACGGCTCCGATCAGCTGACATTTTTCATACCAAACGCAAAACTGCGCGGAATGCACGATTCTGAAATGCATTCCACGCAGTTTTTTGTATTTACAGGATTACAGATTCAGTTTTGCTTTCTGCAGACTTACACAGGAACGATGATATGTGAGTGTCATCGTCAGATAAATGACGCCCACGACAATGACTGCGAGAATACCGGTATGGAACACCAGATGCAGGATCATCGTCGCACACAGCAGGATCTGAATCATCTTTCCCAGCGCCATATAGGCCTTATAGGCACTCTGATATACCATCTCTTTTTCTGCCTCATCGCAACTTGCCATCCAGTCTTTCTGGAAGTTTTTTGAGTTCATATCGCCTCTCTTCTCCGGGTGAGCTGCCTGAACCATTTTTACATAACGCATCTGATAATAGCCATAGAGAAAGAAGTTGATACAAAACAGAGCACAGGTTGCCAGGAATCCGGCGAGCTCTTTTCCCGATGCTTCTTCCAGCCAGGAACGGGAAAAGGTAAATGTCAGCACGATGATATCGCAGACCTGCGAAATCACATTGCAGCTCATCAGCATCGCGCCGTATTTCTCTTCTTCATAGCTTAAGACTTCGTACTGTTCATCCTCTGCTTCTTCGAGATGCTTCATCGTATCTTTTAATTTCCGGCTGTAAAATTCCATCAGGACAATGCTTACAACGAAAATTACCGCAATGATCGGCAGTGCCAGCGGGCGGACCAGATCGCTCAGATCACTCATGCCATTTTTCACTCCGAACATCATAAAAATTCCGACAAAAAAACCGCAGACTCCGCCGATTCCCATATAAATCAGCATCCGTTTCATCAACTTTCCGTAGGAATTTGGTTTGTTCCCCTGTTTTTCTTTCATGATTCATCCTCCTCATATTGAAAAATATCTTCTACTTTTACTTCACAGATTTTTGCAAGTTTTAATGCCAGTGTCACCGACGGTGAATAGTCTCCCCGCTCGATCAGGCTGATGGTCTGTCTCGATACTCCCGCCATTTTTCCAAGGTCGGTTTGGTTGATGCCAAGCTTCGAACGGTACTCTTTTAACTGATTGTACAGCGGCATCGCAGTATCCCCTTTCACTTTGTTTTTAGATGAGCTCTCTATTTGACAACTTTTCTTGTCATCTACTACTCTACTATTGACAACTTTATTTGTCAATAGTTTTGACAAGTTTTTTTGTCATTGTCAAGCGGATATTCGCAATGGAAGCAGGGGACTTACTTGATTCGGTTAAACTCCCGGTTGATTTGTAGGCCGAAATGTACTAAACTAGAGATATCTATTTTCGTAACTATTCAAGCCGCAGAAAGGACAGAATCTATGGAACAGAAAGACAGCCGGTTTGCCGTATTGATCGATGCGGACAATGTTTCCCCGAAATACATCAAATATATCCTGGACGAGGTTTCCGACCAGGGTGTTGCCACGTACAAACGGATCTACGGGGACTGGACCGATATCTCGAAAAAGAGCTGGAAAGAGCAGCTTTTGCGCTACTCGATCAATCCGATCCAGCAGTACAGCAATACGAACGGAAAAAATTCAACTGACTCCGCGATGATCATCGATGCCATGGACATCCTCTACTCCGGAAATGTGGAGGGCTTCTGCCTGGTTTCTTCGGACTCTGATTTTACCAAGCTGGCGCAGCGTCTGCGTGAATCCGGCATGTTTGTGCTCGGCATGGGCGAGCAGAAAACCCCTTCTTCCTTCCGCGTTGCGTGCGATGCCTTTAAAATTCTCGAAATCATTTCCCAGAACGAGGACGATATCTCCCCTGCGATTACCGCTGTCTCGGAAAATCCGGCACGCTACGGCACTTCTCAGGACGAAACCCCTTCCATTACAAGCAAGGCAGAAATCGAGCGGACGGTTTCCCGTGTACTGACAGAGAACAATGATCACGGAAAAAATACGACACTTAGTGAGATCGGCAGTATCCTGCAGAAGAAATTCTCAGAGTTTGACGTTCGAAATTACGGTTATTCCAAACTTTCCACGTTTCTAGAAAGCATGAACGATATCGAAGTGCTGAAAACCGGTCATAATTACCTCGTAAAGGAACGCCAAAACACCGTATCGCGCCAGCAGATCGAAAAATGTATCACGGATCTGATCTGCTCCAACGGAGGCCATATCGACAACCTCAGCATTATTCACGATGCCCTGCGGAACCGTTTCCCGGGCTTCGATGTGAAGCAGTATGGGTATAGCAGGATTTCAAGTTTTATCAACAGTTTCAAAAAATTCAAAATCATAAACAATACGGTACAGATGAAACAATAGCATTCAAAACATAAACCAGATTCGCCGGATCCGGATCGTGTTTGATATACCATGTACATGTTTGGTGTGCCCGCAACAAAAAGCCCCCGGAAATGTCAGATTTTCTGACACCCGGAGGCTCTTTTTATTTCGTCTGTTGTTATCTTTTTCCGGTACTTCCGATTCCGCCGCGGTCCTCGCCGTTTAAGTGGTCAACTTCTTCAAAGCCGATGGTCGGCTGGTGTTTCTCGATGCGGAACTGGCAGATGCGGTCATTCACATGAATCACGGTGTCGCGCAGGGCGTACGCCGGCATGTAGAACCAGTCGTTCGGTCCGCAGTAGCTCTCGTCGATGATTCCGCAGTGGTTCGTCTGGATAATGCCGAAGTTCTTGAAGGTGCTGCTTCTCGGCACAATATGCGCCTCATAGCCTTCCGGCAGCTGCATCGCAACGCCGAGGTGAATCAGCTTAAATTCTCCGGCCTTTAACTCCACTTCCTCTGCTGCGCGCAGATCGATCCAGTCGGACTTTCCGTCGATATAGCGCAGGCGCTCAATTTCATCGTTTAAATACTGAATTTTAATGGTTTCCATAAAGCGTCTCCTTTTCTTTTTGTGTCTATTTCTCGCCGAACAGTACGACTTCGCCGCGTGCTCTCGTCTTTTTCACATCAATGACTCTCTGATTCGGGCTGCCCTTCCATTCCAAGGTAACGTCCCTCTGGGCAAGAATAAAGCGGCCGTCCACAACCACGTCCGTGTAATCCATCAGTTCCAGATCACAGACGGATTCCCACTCATATCCGGTGTAAACCCAGATATCTTTTTTCGGATATCTTTCCTTGATCTCTTTTGCCAGAGCCGTCACATCCGCCCGGTTTGCCTCATGCAGCGGATCTCCGCCGGAGAAGGTGATGCCGGAAATGTAGTCCTTGTCCAGCTGTTCAAAAATTTCTGCCTTTGCCGCGTCATCAAACGGGATGCCGCCATTTGGATCCCAGGTAATCGGATTCTGACATCCCTTGCAGTGATGACCGCATCCGGCGACCCAGAGCACGACGCGCAGGCCGTCTCCGTTCAGCATATCGTCTTTCGTTATATTATGGTATCTCATAGCTTTCACTCCTATTGGACATAAGAAAACACAGAAAAACGAACCGTTTTGCAGATCCCTTTTTCTGTGTTCCCCGCTCTTTATCGTCTGGCAGATCTATTTATTTCGCGTCTGCCGGAACATCCTTGATACTGAAGCTTACACGGCCCATTTTATCTTTGCCCATGCAGACTACTTTTACAACATCGCCAAGGCTGACAACGTCTTCTACTTTCTCAACACGCTGTTTGGCGAGCTTGGAGATGTGTACCAGACCTTCTTTTCCAGGTGCGAACTCAAGGAAAGCACCGAAGTCTTTGATGCTGACAACTTTTCCGGTCAGGATCTGTCCCTCGGTAAAGTCGCTTGCGATGATCTCGATATATTTCTTTGCCTGATCCATCATAGCCTGCTCGGTTCCGCAGATGGAAACTGCACCGTCATCTGTGATGTCGATCTTTACGCCGGTCTCATCGATGATGGCGTTGATGGTCTTTCCTCTCTGGCCGACAACTTCACCGATCTTCTGCGGGTCGATCATCATCTGGATGATCTTCGGAGCGAACTCGCCGACCGTCTTACGCGGCTCTGCGATCGCTTTCTCCATAACCTCGGTCAGGATGTACTCTCTTGCCTGTTTCGTTCTGGCAATCGCCTCTTCTACGATCTGACGGGTCAGTCCATGGATCTTGATATCCATCTGGATTGCAGTGATTCCGTCGTGGGTACCAGCTACCTTAAAGTCCATGTCGCCGAAGAAGTCTTCGAGACCCTGGATATCGGTCAGTACGAGGTAATCATCATCGGTCTCGCCTGTTACCAGACCGCAGGAGATACCTGCAACCGGTTTTTTGATCGGTACACCGGCAGCCATCAGAGACATGGTGGATGCACAGATACTTGCCTGGGAAGTAGAACCGTTGGACTCGAAGGTCTCGGATACGGTACGGATTGCGTACGGGAACTCTTCCTCGGTCGGAAGTACCGGAACCAGGGCACGTTCTGCCAGAGCACCATGGCCGATCTCACGGCGTCCCGGTCCGCGGGACGGTTTTGTTTCACCTACAGAGTAGGACGGGAAGTTGTACTGATGCATGTAACGTTTGGAGGTCTCGAACTCATCCAGTCCGTCCAGTTTCTGTGCTTCGGAAAGCGGAGCCAGTGTTGTTACGTTGCAGATCTGAGTCTGTCCACGGGTGAACATAGCGGAACCATGAACACGCGGGATAATGTCAACCTCTGCTGCCAGAGGACGGATTTCTGTGATCGCACGGCCGTCCGGACGTTTGTGGTCTTTTAAGATCATCTTACGAACGGTCTTTTTCTGATACTGGTAAACAGCCTCGCCTAATACTGCCAGCCACTCTTCGTTGTCGGCAAATGCCTCCTCGAGTTTCTCGGTGATGACACGGATGTTTTCTTCTCTTGTCTGTTTGTCATCGCTGAAAACAGCCTCTTCCATCTCGGCCGGAGGAACGATCTCTTTGATCGCTGCAAACAGCTCTTCCGGAATCGCGCAGCTCTCATAAGCGTGTTTCGGTTTTCCAACCTCTGCTACGATGCTGTCGATGAATTTGATGATTTCCTGGTTTACTTCGTGTGCTTTGTAGATGGCGTCGATCATTTTTGCTTCCGGAATCTCTTTTGCTCCGGCTTCGATCATGATGACTTTCTCTCTGGTGGAAGCTACGGTCAGTTTCAGGTCGGATACGGCTTTCTGTGCGAGAGTCGGGTTTACAATGAACTCGCCGTCGATCATGCCGATCTGAGTCATGGCACACGGACCGTCAAACGGGATGTCGGAAATGCAGGTTGCGATTGCGGAACCCAGCATTGCGACTACTTCCGGATCGCAATCCGGATCAACAGACATTACCATGTTGTTTAAGGTAACATCGTTGCGGTAATCTTTTGGGAACAGCGGACGCATCGGACGGTCAATGACACGGCTGGTCAGAATTGCGTGCTCGCTTGCTTTTCCTTCTCTTTTGTTGAATCCGCCCGGGATTTTTCCAACGGCGTACATCTTCTCTTCGTACTCAACGCTTAATGGGAAGAAGTCGATGCCGTCACGCGGTTTCTCAGATGCGGTTGCTGTAGAAAGAACTACAGTATCGCCATAATGCATAAATGCTGCGCCGTTTGCCTGTTTTGCTACACGGCCTACGTCTACGGTCAGGGTTCTGCCTGCCAGTTCCATAGAAAAACTCTTGTACATAAATAATCTCCTTTTTTTCTTCTGAGCAGAATTTCCGAAACAACTGAAAAGCACACCGGAATACGGACAGGATGCAGCTTTTCAATGTGTTTTTCAGTGGTCTCGGATAAAATTCCTGCACCTCCAGAACCTGCCACTGGCAGCTTCTTACGGATGCAATGCAGCTCAGAATGGCTCCATGTCGTTTGCGTCTTTGATCTTACAAGCAAAGAAACGGGCGGAAAATGTATCCCGCCCGTTGTTCCAAGCTGATTATTTTCTGATTCCTAACTTCTCGATTAAAGCACGGTATCTTTCAATATCAGTTTTCTTTAAGTAGTCAAGCAGACCACGTCTCTGACCAACCATTTTCAGAAGACCTCTTCTGGAGTGATGATCTTTGTGGTGAACTTTCAGATGCTCGGTGAGCTCCTCGATTCTTGCGGTAAGAACAGCTACCTGTACTTCCGGTGATCCTGTATCTCCCTCAGTTCTTGCATACTCTTTGATGATTGCCTGTTTTTTTTCTTTCGAAATCATTTTAAATTCCTCCTGTTATTTTGATTGCACCGCTGACTAAGAAGTGGTCGGAGTGTCCTGCCTCTGAATCAGGGTCCGGGGATCTTTTTTGTCCCGCATACTCGATTAGTATAGCATACGCTTTTCGAATTGTAAATACTAAAATCAGATGTTTTCGCGGTGAATTTTCACGTAGTTACAGTTCTCCGAACTGTAACTTTCGCAGCTCTCATTTTAAGTTTTGCTTCGCAAAAGGAGAGCTGCTCACACCTGAATCACTTTCTTACGCAGCGAAACAGCGAGTGTTTCACTGCTGAGCGAACTTTTTTTCTACATATTTTTTCCCTGCCGCAACATCATGATCGAGCTGGTTTTTCAGCGCGTCGATCGAAGCAAATTTCTGCTCCGGGCGCAGGAATTTTAACAGAGAAACCTCCGCCTGTTTTCCATAGAGATCCTCGCTGCAGTCAAAAAGATTCGTCTCCACGCCGGTAAATTTTTCCTGTACCGTCGGCTTAACACCGATGTTTGTGATACCGTAATAAATTTTTCCTTCGATTTTCACCTCGGAAACGTAGACGCCGAACGGCGGAAGCAGCTTTTCTGCCGGCGGGATCTGATTGATGGTCGGCACGCCGATCGTTCTGCCGAGTGCATGACCGTGGACAATCTCGCCGTGAACCGCGTAATCGTAGCCGAGCAGACCGCTCACGGCTTCCATATTGCCCTGTTCCAGCTCTTCCCGTGCCCAGGTGCTGCTGATCTCGCGGCCGTTTTCCTCTGCTTTTTCGATGATCTCGGTTTCAAAACCAAGGGACGGGCCCATTTCTTTCAGCATTTCGGCTGTGCCGCTTCTCTTGTAGCCAAAACCGAAATCCTTTCCCACAACAACTTTTTTCGCGTGCAGCTTATCCACCAGAATCTCTTTGATAAAGGCTTCCGGCGTCATGTGCATCACTTCATCCACAAACGGGCATTCCACAAGGCAGTCCATGCCAAGCTGTTCGAGGCGGGCTCTTCTCTCCTCATTCGTCAACAGCTGATGCGGCTTGACATGCTGCACTTTCGACTGTGGCGACACGTCAAACGTAAACACAACCGTTTCCAGTCCTTCCGTTCTGCCGATTGCAAGGACACGACGGATCAGAAGCATATGCCCCCGGTGGAGGCCGTCAAATTTTCCCAGGGTTACAACGCTGTCCCCTCTGCTGTCAAAATCCAGTGTTTTTGTTAGATATCTCATGTTCTCTCCAGAAATAACTTGACCGGTCTGGTTAAGTTTTGTGATGGTCTGTATTGATAAATACCGACAAACGTTCCGCCATCGAGATAAAGGCGGAACTCCTCGTCTTCTGCGAAGTCCCCGCCGGAAGCAGTTTCCCCGATTTCGCGGATCTGCGCCGGTTTCAGCGGATTTCCGTTTTCCGCAAGCTTTTTCGCATGATCGTCCGCTGTCGCAAAGCTGCGCAGCGCGGCAAACATTTCATCGACCGGCACGAGGATCTCCGAAAGGCGGCCCTCACCGACAATCGCTGCGATCTCGTCAAGCGTGTGCGCTCCGTTTCGGTCAAACTGGCCGACTCTCGTGCGGATCAGCTGCTCCATACATCCGTGGCAGCCCAGTTTTTCGCCGATATCGTGGCACAGGGTGCGGATATACGTTCCCTTCGAACACGTTACTTCCATGCGCACCAGCGGAAGCTTCACTTCCAGAATGCTGATCTCGTAAAAGTGCACCGTGCGGGCCTTCCGCTCGATCTCGATGCCTTCCCGCGCCAGCTCGTAGAGTTTCTTTCCATTAACCTTCAGCGCGGAATACATCGGCGGCACCTGCTGCTGCTCCCCGACAAACGAGGCGATGCAGTCCCGCACCTCTTCTTCCGTCACGGTCACCGGCGCTTCTGCTGTCACGGTTCCGCTCATGTCCTGCGTATCCGTTGCGATTCCAAGGTGAAGCAGCGCTTCATACGTCTTCGTTTCATCGGTCAGCATATCGCAGAGACGCGTTCCCTTTCCAAGGCAGACCGGAAGCACGCCCGTCGCATCCGGGTCTAGGGTTCCGGTGTGGCCGATTTTTTTCTGGTGCAGGATGCCGCGCAGCTTCGCAACCACGTCATGCGACGTAAATCCCGCCTCTTTCCATACGTTCAGAACTCCGTTTATCATGTTGTTTTGTCTCCCTCTTTTTCACAAGAAAACCGGGCGTGGATATATTTTCTGCGCCCGGCTGTTTCCTGTTTATGCTTCTTCCTCTGTCGTCTCTTCTTCCTCTTCTGCAAGAAGCTGTTTTTCGATATACAGAGTCAGATTGTTGATTACATCATACGGAGAACCTGACATCGTGCAGCCAGCCGCACGGATATGGCCGCCGCCGCCGAATACGGCTGCGATTTTGCTCACATCAACCAGCTCGTCAGAGCGGAGGCTTACTTTGAAGACCTGCGGCTCCAGCTCATACAGGAAGATCGCTACGTGAACGCCTTCTGTATTTTTTAACTGGATGACAATGCCGTCCATATCTCCCGATGTCAGGCCATAGAAGTCCATGACCTTCTTCCGCACGATACCGACAATACACTGCTTGTCGAGAAGCATGATGCTCTCTGTCAGCGTGCGTCCCATAATCTGGTTCTGTACGTATGTTTTCTTGAAGAATGCATCCTCGATGATTCTGGTAAACGGAACTCCCTTTTCCATCAGAGCGGCCGCAACCCGCATCGTGTGCGGAGAGGTGCTGCTGTACTGGAATACGCCGGAATCGGTCACAATACCGGTGTACAGCGCCTCGGCGCACGGCTCGGAGATCTTTTCTTCCTCCAGAAGCCCAAACAGCACCTCGCAGGCAGAGCTTGCATCCGGCTCTACGTGATTGATTTCGCAATATTCTGTATTCGTCACATGGTGATCGATGCAGATCGTCTTTCCCGCTTTTGCAAGAAGCGGTGCGGCAACGCCGATGCGGTCCTCGCTGGATACATCCAGAAGGACCACAAGGTCGTACGCTTTCTCTTCACAGCTTGTCTTTACCTCAGAAAAGCCCGGAAGATAGGAAAATTCCGGCCGTGGATCCTCAAGATAGACATCTGCCTGAATCTCCGGCCGATTGTCGCGAAGATACTGGTATAATCCCAGGCAGGAACCGATGCAGTCACCGTCCGGACGAACGTGTCCGGCGATGGCCATGCAGGAGACTCCGTTTAGAATTTCATCAATTTTCTTCATTTTCCTCATCCTTTTTGTCTTCTTTGTGTGTTACTTCATCAATCAGTTTCGACATCGTAACGCCATATTCAATCGACTCATCCAGGACAAAGGTCAGCTCCGGTGTATTGCGGAGGTTAATGGTCTTGGCCAGCATACGGCGGATGAAGCCCTCCGCGCTCTTTAAGCCGCGGATGGTTTCTTTCTTCGCCTCATCATCGCCAAACACACTGATATATACTTTACACGTCTTCAGATCCGGCGCTACCTCTGCCGCTGTGACAGAGGTCATCATTCCGATGCGCGGATCCTTGATCTCGTTCCGGATGATGTTGGAAAGCTCTTTCTGTACTTCCCCGTTGATCCTGGTGTTTTTAATACTGTTTTTTCTCAACTTAATTCCTCATTTCTATCTCGGCACTTCTACCATGATATAAGCCTCGACCTGATCGAACTCCTGAAGATCGTTGAATCCTTCAAATACAAGACCGCACTCATAGCCGGAGCGCACTTCTTTGACATCGTCTTTGAAACGTTTGAGGGATGCCAGATTTCCTTCGAAGATCTGGTTTCCTTCGCGGCTGATTCGAACTTTGCAGCCTCTCTGGAACGTTCCGTCCAGTACATAGCTTCCGGCGATCGTTCCGACACCGGATGCCTTGAAGAGCTGACGTACCTCGGCATGGCCGATAACTTTCTCTTCGTAAACCGGCTCAAGCATACCCTTCATGGCTGCCTCAACATCCTCAATTGCCTGGTAGATGACACGGTACAGACGGATGTCTACGCCGTTCTGCTCTGCCATGGATTTTGCGTTCGCATCCGGGCGTACGTTAAATCCGATAATGATGGCGGAAGATGCGGTTGCCAGCATAACGTCGGACTCGTTGATCGCACCGACACCGCCGTGGATGACGCGTACGGCAACTTCCTCGTTGGAGAGTTTGACAAGACTCTGTTTTACTGCCTCGACAGATCCCTGTACATCGGCTTTGACAACGAGTGCCAGTTCTTTTAAGTTACCCTCCTGAATCTGGTTGAACAGATCATCCAGGGACATCTTCGCTTTTGTCTCCTCAAGCAGGTTCTTCTTGTTCTCTGCCACGAAGGTTGCTGCGAAGTTCTTTGCTTCTTTATCGTTATCGGTCTGAACGAGGATCTCTCCTGCGTTCGGAACATCGGAAAGTCCGAGAATCTCAACCGGAGTAGACGGGCCTGCCTCTTTGACGCGGCGTCCCTTATCATCCATCATCGCACGGACTTTACCGGAGCATGCGCCTGCTGCGATGTAATCGCCGACATGCAGGGTACCTTTCTGTACCAGAATGGTAGCAACCGGTCCTTTTCCTTTATCCAGCTCAGCCTCGATGACAAGACCTCTTGCTTTCCGGTTCGGGTTTGCTTTCAGCTCGAGCACTTCGGAAGTCAGAAGGATCATCTCCAGCAGATCGTCGATACCTTCGTTGTTCTTTGCAGATACCGGAACGAATACGGTGCTTCCGCCCCAGTCCTCCGGAATCAGTTCGTACTCGGAGAGCTCCTGTTTTACACGCTCTATGTTTGCGCCTGGTTTATCGATCTTATTGATCGCAACGATGATCTCAACGCCGGCTGCTTTTGCATGGTTGATTGCCTCAACGGTCTGCGGCATCACACCGTCGTCTGCTGCGACAACGAGAATGGCGATATCCGTTGCATTGGCTCCACGCATACGCATAGCGGTGAATGCCTCATGTCCCGGGGTATCGAGGAACGTAATCTTCTGTTTGTTGATCGAAACGGTGTATGCACCGATGTGCTGGGTAATACCGCCAGCCTCGCGGTCGGTGACATGGGTGTTCCGGATGCAGTCCAGAAGAGATGTTTTACCGTGGTCAACGTGTCCCATAACGCAGACTACCGGCGGACGCGGAACCATGTCTTTTTCATCCTCTTCGTCCTCTTTTAAGAGCTCTTCGATCACATCGACTTTCTCTTCCGGCTCAGCGATGATGTTATAATCAAGCGCGATTTCCTGTGCTTTTTCGAAATCGATCTCATGGTTTACGGTAACCATCGTTCCTTCCATGAACAGTTTCTTTACGATGACTGCCGGCTGCATTTTCATCTTCTCAGCCAGCTCGCGGATAGTCATTTTCTCCGGCAGGGTAATCTCCTTTACCTCATCCTTCGGAGCTTCCTGTTTCGGTTTGTTGACCGGTTTCTGGAGCGCTTTCGGGAGTCTGGACTGCTGATGATGTCCCTGGTTCGGACGGTTTCCGCCTCTTCCTCTGTCTTCACTGAATTTATTTTCTCTTAAAGAATCTTTGTTTTTGTCTTTTTCTTTTCTTCCTGTATCACGGCCTGGCTTCTTGATGCCAAGGCTCATTGTATCGCCTGCAGAGCTCTTATGCTCGGTTCTGCGGCGGTCTCCTCCCGGACGGCGGTTCTGATTCTGGGAATCATCATCCTTTCCTGCGAACGGTCTTCCGCCATTATTTCCCGGTCTGCCTCCGTTTGGACGTGCGGAACGCTCACCGAATGGTCTTCCGCTTCTCTCACCGTTTCCGCTTCTTCCGCCGTTATTGCGGTCTCCTCCCGGACGGTCTCCGCTGCGGTTCGGGCGGTCTCCATTGTTTCCGCCGAAGCGGCGTTCTCCCTGCGGACGGTCTCCGCTGCGGTTCGGGCGGTCTCCGTTATTGTTGAAGCGGCGCTCTCCCTGCGGACGGTCTCCATTGCGGTTCGGACGGTCTCCGTTATTGTTGAAACGGCGCTCTCCCTGCGGACGGTCTCCATTGCGGTTCGGACGATCTCCATTTCCGCCGTTTCCGTTTCCACGGTTCGGACGGTCCTCGCTTCTTCCGTTTCCATTGCGGTTTCCTTCCGGACGGCCATTTCCGCGGGACGGGCGGTCTTTTTTCTGTCCCTGGTTCTTTGTGAACTCTTTTGCTTCTTTACTTGTTGCGTTCTGCGGACGCACAACGGAAATAATTTTCTTTTTCTTCGGTTTTGCCTGCTCTTCCGGTTTCTTCATTTCCATATTTTCTGTATCTTTCTTTTCCAATGATCTTTTCTCCTCTTTCTGCGGTTTTCGTGTTTCCTGCATCCATCCACCGACCTTTCCGGCCTTACGCCTTACGCTTCTGCCAACAATGCTGCTATTTTTTCTGCAAAATGCGCTTCACATACGGCAAGGGAAGAACGGTATTCTCTTCCGATGGCTCTTCCAAGCTGCTCTTTGTCCCCAAAAAGAATGCATGGCACTTTATAGTATGCACACATATTGCGAAATTTCTTCTGTGTATTGGCCGACGCCGTTTCCGCCAGAATGACAAGGTATGCGCTTCCGCTCTTTACGGCCTGCTCGGTCGCAAATTCGCCGCTCGATACCTTACCCGCCTTCATGGCAAGGCCCAGCATGGATAATCCTTTACTTTGACTGTTCAATCTTCGCAAATGCCTCCTTTAACTGCTCATAAACCTCTGATGGAATTTCTGCCTTCAGAGAACGGGAAAGTCCTTTGTTTTTCATTGCTTTCCCAAGGCATTCCAGAGAGCAGACATAAGCACCGCGTCCGTTCATTCTTCCGGTTGTGTCCGGAACAATCGTTCCTTCGGTGGTTTTCACCACGCGGATCATTTCTTTTTTGTTTTTCATTTCATTGCAGCCAATGCATTTACGCAGCGGCACTTTACGAACTGTACTCAAATGCTCATCCCGCCTTTGTTTTTATTTTAATTACTCTTCGTCTCCGGCTTTCTCTGCTGTTTCTACATCATTCTCGTCGAAGTTTTCTTCTGCAGAGATGGTTCCCTCCTCTGCTGCGGACTCATCGTAATTGTCCTCTTCCTCGTATTCCTCTTCTTCTACGTAGTCGAAGTCTCCTGCCTCGCGTGCCTGAGTCTCGCTCTTAATGTCGATCTTGAATCCGGTCAGACGTGCGGCAAGTCTTGCGTTCTGTCCCTCTTTACCGATGGCAAGGGAAAGCTGGTAATCCGGAACGATTACTTTTGCGGTCTTCTCATCCGGATCTGCCATAACGGAGATAACTTTTGCCGGGCTCAGTGCGTTCTCGATCAGGAGTGCCGGGTTCTCATCCCATGTAATGATGTCGATCTTCTCTCCGTTCAGCTCATTGACAACCGCGTTGACACGGCTTCCGTTCATACCGACGCATGCGCCGACTGCATCGACGTTCGGATCGTTGGACCATACTGCCATTTTCGTACGGCTTCCTGCCTCACGGGCAATGCTCTTGATCTCTACGATGCCTTCTGCAACCTCGGAAACCTCAGACTCAAAGAGACGTTTTACGAGTTCCGGATGGGTACGGGATACCATGACTTTCGGTCCCTTGGTTGTATTCTTTACTTCCAGAACGTATACTTTCACACGCTGGGTCGGCTCAAATTTCTCGCCTTTGACCTGCTCGTTCTCGGTCAGCAGAGCGTCTACTTTACCGAGGTTGATGCTGACGTTGCGTCCTACATAGCGCTGTACCACACCGGTAACCACATCGTGCTCTTTCTCGAAGTACTGATCAAACAGAACTTTACGCTCTTCCTCACGGATCTTCTGAAGAATGACGTTTTTGGCATTCTGGGTTGCAATACGGCCGAACTCTTTGGATTTGATTTCTACCGGAACGATATCGCCGAGTTCATAGCGGGAGTCTGCACGTTTTGCATCGGAAAGGGCGATCTCCATGATCGGATCCTGTACCAGATCAACAACGGTTTTCTCTGCTACGACTTTGAAATCACCAGTCTGGGCGTTAATGCTTACCTTTACATTATCTGCTTTGCCAAAATGGTTTTTACAGGCCTGGATCAGCGACTGCTCAATTGCCTCAAGCAGGGTATCTTTGCTGATATTCTTCTCTTTCTCAAGAACTTCAAGGGCCTCCATTAATTCTGTATTCATTTTTCTCTTTTCCTCCTGTATCTGCGTCTGTTTAGAAATCAAATGCTAAACGGATCAATGCAATATCGCTTTTCTGGAAGACGCGCTCTGTTCCGTCCTCCTCCAAAATGGTCACACTGTTATCATCATATGCGGTGAGTATTCCGTAAAATTCCCGGTTTCTCTCGATCGCACGGTATGTCCGGATTTCCAGCTCTTTTCCCATGCTTCTCTTATAGTCTTTCTCTTTTTTCAGCGGACGTCCAAGGCCCGGGGAGCTGACCTCCATGATATAGGCGTCATCGATAAAGTCCTCTGCGTCCAGCCGGTCAGAAAATGCACGGCTGACGATTTCGCAGTCATCCACGGTAATTCCGCCTTCTTTGTCGATGTAAGCACGCAGGTACCAGGTACCGCCCTCTTTGACATACTCCACATCCACCAGTTCAAAACCATTGGCTTCTACAATCGGAGTGATCAGTTCTTCTGCCTTCTGTTCGTATTCTTCTCTTCTGCTCAAATCCTCACCACCTTTTTGATTCAGGGAAACTTTCGAAAAATTCTTTCATTTCCCTGTACACAAGAAAGAGTGGACGAAATCGTCCACTCCTTAACAGTCACTTATTAACAGTTTTACTATAGCACCTTTTCCGTGCAATTGCAAGGGTTAATTTTCAAAATATCCTTTATTTATCGCCTTTTCCGGCTTTTTTGTTCGCCGGTTCCGGGCAGATGTGGACATCGAGCTGGTTATACGGGATGGAAATTCCCGCCGCGTCAAACTCTTCTTTGATGCGCTCATTCATTTTCCATTTGACCGGCCAGTAATTTTCCGTTGCGACCCAGGCGCGCAGACCGACCGTGATCGCGCTCTCGCCCAGCTCATCTACGAAAAACTGCTGCTCCTCCGACTGAAAATGCGGCTCCTCCTCAACGAGGCGGCGCAGGATGTCCTTCGCTTTTCTGATATCGGACTCATAAGAAATGCCGACTTTGATTTCCAGCTTTCTGCGGTCCATTGCCGTCACGTTGATGATGGTGTGATTCGTAAGATTGGCGTTCGGGATCATGATGGTACGGTTGTCGATGCTGTTGATTGTCGTGTAATACATCTCAATCTTTTTGACCGTTCCCTCCTGACCTTCGCCCGGGAAGATGATGTAGTCACCGACCTTAAATGGCTTCAGCAACAGAATCATCACGCCGCCTGCAAAGTTCGAGAGGCCGCCCTGCAGTGCCAGGGATACGGCAACGCCGGCGGAGGCGATGGCTGCTGCGATCGACGCTTCGGATACGATACCGAGCTGAACGATAATGGTCAGCACCAGCAGCGTGTTCAGACTGTATTTCACCATGGAAGCGGTGAAACTGACCACCGCCTCCTCCGTGTGAAAACGCCGCATGTTTTTCCGGATCAGACCGCAGAGCCACAGGATCAGTTTGCGTGCAACCAGAAACAGAATTACTGCAAACACGATCTTCAGCACCAGATCGGCAGCCGAAGAGGCCTTATCGATCCAGTATTCATAGACGCGTTCCGCCGCTGTCAGATTCACCATGTGTTATCTCTCCTCTGTCTCGAATTTTCTCTGCAGCTCCTCGCCGAGTTCACTCATGCCTGTGCTTTTTTTCGTTTTTGTCTCTGGTTTTGCCTCTGATTTTGCTTCCGACTTGGTTTCCGGCTTAGTTTCCGGCTTTGTAGCCGGCTTCTTTTCCGGATCGGCGGCTGCGCGGTATTTTTCCACGGCTTTTGCTGCCTCTGCCGCTGCGGATTTTCCGGCTTTCACCAGCTTGTCCACCGTCTGCTCTACCGTTTTCACCGGTTTGCTGTCGATCGCCTGCTTTACGGCTTTCTCCACCTTCTCTGTCGCAGTCGTAGTTCCCTGCTTTTTCTCTGCGGTTTTCACCGTTTTTTCCGATACCTTTTTCTCTGCTTTTTGGGCAGTCTTTGTTGTTTTCTTTGCTTTTACTGCTTTTACTGCTTCTTCCGTTTTTCCAGCCGGTTTTCCCTTCTTTCCGGTTTTCTTCTCTGCTGCCGCTTTCGCTGCAGTTTTTGCCTTTGCGCTCTTATTGCTTGCAGCGCCCGTCTCCGGCTTCGTATAAGAAAATACCTGAACAGAAAGCGGTGCGAGTTTTACGGTAATCGAGTTTTTCCGCTCGTCGCACTCTGTTTTTTTCGACATTTTCACGCGTGGATTTCCGACGCCTGTTCCGCCATAAGCTTCTGCATCACTGTTGAACATCTCTTTGTACTTTCCTGGATACGGCACACCAATGCGGAAATCATCGTACTCGACATTCGAGAAGTTGCATACGACAAGCAGCGTATCTTCTTTCTTCCTTGTTCTGCGAAGGAAGATCAGAAGATTCTTTTCCCACTCCATGCCATTGATCCACTCAAAGCCCTCCGGCTTTTCGTCAAGCTGATACAATGCCGGATTTGCTTTGTAGAATGCATAAAGTGCCGCCATATAGTTTTTTAGCTGCAGATGTTCCTTGTCCTCAAGAAGCTCCCAGGACAGGGACTGTTTCTCATTCCACTCTTTTTCCTGTCCGAATTCCTGTCCCATAAACAGAAGCTTCTTTCCGGGATGCACCATCTGATAAGCGTACGCCAGACGAAGATTTGCCATTTTCTGCTCCGGTGTACCCGGCATTTTGGTATACATAGACCCTTTCAGATGAACCACTTCATCGTGTGACAAACTCAGCATGAATTTCTCCGAGTAAGCGTATACCATAGAAAATGTCAGCTGATCATGGTGCGCACCGCGGTATACCGGATCATATTTCATATATTCCGTAAAATCATTCATCCAGCCCATATTCCACTTGTAGTCGAAGCCAAGGCCTTCGTCATCGAGGTCTCCCGTCACCTTCGGCCATGCGGTCGATTCCTCTGCGATAAGAAGTGCATCCGGAAACTCTTTTTTGAAGATGGAGTTCAGATGTTTTAAAAATTCGATCGCCTCAAGGTTCTCATTTCCGCCGTAGATATTTGCGACCCACTCCCCGTCCTGCTTGCCATAATCAAGATACAGCATCGAAGCAACCGCATCCATACGGATTCCGTCGGCATGATACTCTTTTGCCCAGAAAAGAGCATTGGCAATCAGGAAGTTCTTTACTTCCGGTCTGCCGTAATTGTAAATCAGCGTGCCCCAGTGTGGATGGGATCCCTGTCTCGGGTCAAAATGCTCGTACAGACACGTTCCATCAAACGCAGAAAGTCCGAAGGTATCGCGCGGGAAGTGTGCCGGTACCCAGTCGAGAATAACACCAATGTCGTTCTGGTGCATCGTATCCATAAAATAGCGGAAGTCATCCGGCGTTCCGTATCGTGCTGTCGGTGCGTAATAGCCTGTTACCTGATAACCCCAGGATTCATCGAGCGGATGCTCCATCACCGGCATCAGCTCAACATGGGTGTAGCCGAGCTCTTTCACATAAGAAGCCAGCATCGGAGCGATCTCACGGTAGTTATAAAATTCACGGCCATCGTCCGGTTTTTTCCAGGAGCCAAGATGCACTTCATAAACAGAAATCGGCGCTTTGTCGCCCTGTGTGACACCACGCTTCTTCATCCAGTTCTCATCCTGCCACGCATATTTTCCAAGATCAACCACAACACTCGCATTGTTCGGACGCAGCTGTGCTGCATTCGCGTATGGATCCGATTTCAGATACGTCAGACCGCCCTTTGCCTTGATTTCATATTTATAGATGTCGCCCGCGCGAACACCGGGGATAAAGAGCTCGTAAATTCCGGACTCCAGAAGATTCATCTGATATGCTCTTCCGTCCCAGTTATTGAAATTTCCGACAACACTGACACGGATCGCATTCGGTGCCCAGACAGCGAAGTAAACACCGCTGATACCATCGATCTTTACCGGGTGTGCACCCAGCTTCTCATAGATGGAATAACAGATGCCGTTTTCAAACTGTTTCTGTTCCTGCTCGGTGAACTGCATCGGATAGGCGTACGGATCGTAATGCTCCATCTGGTTTCCGTCGCCGTCCCAGTAGATCAGCGTATAGGACGGAATTTTCTTTCCCGGAAGCAGAACAGCGAAAAATCCTGCTTCATCCTCGCAGACCATTTCAGTCTGTTTTCCGTCGCGAATCGTATGTACGGCTGCACGGGTTGCACCCGGGAAAAACGCCTGAATCAAAATACCATCCTCCGTTACGCGCGGTCCCAAGATGTCTCTTGGATGATTTTCCTCGGAATAGACCACGGCTTCTATTTCCGCCCAATCCATATAATCGTATAATTTTTCTTCCATTTTCAAAATTATAACCCCTCCTTTTTTATTTTACGTGCTCTCGCTGCTGCTTCCCCCATACAAAATCGCATAAAAAAGCACTCATTCATGCCAGAGCGTGTTTGAAAAAAGCTTTTCGTGAGCTGCGAGTCCCATTTTCAGCCCAAACGGTCTGCAGCAACCGGATAAAGTCAAAACAGATCGCGAAGTGGGGCTTGCAGATTGTGGAAATGATTTTTCAAATTCTGTTTTTATTTTACCATCCTAACCGCGATTGTACAATGCAAATCTGGTTTGTTTTTTTATTCTGTTTTTTTATTTATTCACCGCTGTCACGGAAAACTTTCCGTCTGTGGTCTGAATCTCATTGTTCTCAAACCAGACACTGTAAATTTTCTGTGAAGCCAGTGTTTTCAAGAGCTCCCCGGAAAGCGATTCGGCCTGATAATCGAAAAATGCTGCAAGCAGCGTATCAGCACAGCCATATTCACCGGAATAGACGATCAGTTCTGATGCTGCCGTGTGATCTTTTCCGTCTGACGCGCTAAGATACGGCGTGCGCATCGTTCCGTCCTGATACTGGTAATAGCGGTACGTATCGGGACTGCCCGCCTGGTAAGCGTGGAAAAATACGATACTTTTCGGTCCCTCGTACGTCATCGTTCCATGTGACTGAATTTCATTCCCGGAAAGATGGTACAGCGGGTACTGGTACTCTTTTTCCCCTGTTTCATCGAGACAGCGCACAAATCCGTCCTTGCTGGAAATAATGCCGAGCTGATAGCCCTTGCCGCGGATCATGTCCGCCAGATAGTCAATCAAAAAAGCATTTTTCATCCAGAAAAAGTCGAGATACGCCGTGTAGCCCATCTCTGCGGCATATGCCTGATACGCATCCGACACATGCAGGCAGACCTGGTTTTCTCCCGGGAATTCCATGGAAATGTCATCCGGGTTCTGCGCAAAGGCTGCGACGGCTGCCGCTTCCTCTGCCGCATCATCATCCTTCTCCGGATCGAACTGTGCTGCGGCCGCATCATCATTGCTCATGCAGAGATTTTCCAGTGACGCGTACAGCGGTCCCAGATAGATTTCCCGGCAGTTGGCATCGGATACTTTTTTCAGGGCATCGTACAAAACCGGATCTACCGTCATCACTTCGTTTGGATGCTGGTTGATATCGTACAGGTTTGTCACATCATCGAAACTCTCGTCGATATTGAAAAGCCGGTAGCCCTTCACCGCCGCATCGGTATAAATCAGCGAGAGTGCCTTTGCCTCCCCACCCGCCGATACGCCGCCTGCACCGACATTATATTTCAGTGTGAAATCCTCGCTGCAGTTCAGCTCCGAGCCCGCCTTCACGCTGATTTCGCGCCAGCCGGAATCGCCGCGCAGAAAATTCATAAAACCATACACCAGAAAACCGGATCCGATCGCCAGAAACAGTACCACAAGCACGATGCGCCGTCCGACATTCTTTTCAGAGAGCTGAACTTTCTGCACCGGCTTCGGCTGCCGTCTGTTTGGATCTTTTACTGTTCTTCCCATTCTTTTACTCCTCTTACTTTAAGTTCTCCCCTTCATTCGCACTGTGTTTTATTGTCCCAGAAAATATGTCTCCCGTCAAGTAAAACGGCACAAAAAAAGCAGCGCCGGAATCAAAAGACTTTCGATTCTGACACTGCTTTGCTTTTCACAGTCTGCTATAGGACAACCAATATCAATGCAATGATAAAGATCAGGAGAATCACGGCCAGTACGGCGAATCCGTACAGCGCGCCCTGCTTACATGCTTTATAGTTGTGATAGTACTGTTTCTTTTTGTATACCATTGCTGCGATAATACCGATGATCGGGAAGAAGAACGACAGCACTTTGTACCAGATGCTTCCGGTATCGTGAACCGGAGTTTTCAGGAACTCATCTTCTGCCTTGGAAAGATGAACCTCGTGGTTCTCCTCTTTTACTTTCTCGCCAGGCTTTTTGATGGTGATCGGCTGCAGCGGCTCTCCCTTTTCACGGAGTGCCTTGTACTCTTCGATCTCTTTCTTGTTTCCGTATACAAAGTGGTTGTGTCCGATATCCACGAACTCCGGTTTGTCCACGGAATAATCGTGAATGGACGGATCGTAGGTGTACAGCACTTTGTTCTTCTCAAGCTGCGGATCCGGAATCGGGATCGCAGAGATCAGGGAATGGGTGTATGGATGCAGCGGGAAGTTGAACAGCTCCTCTGCGTCCGCAACCTCTACGATATTTCCTTTGTAGATAACACCGATACGGTCGGAAATGAACCGTACGATGGAAAGGTCATGGGCGATAAACAGATAAGTAACCTGTTTTTCTCTCTGGAATTTCTTCAGCAGATTGAGGACCTGGGCACGAATCGATACGTCCAGTGCGGAGATCGGCTCATCGGCTACAACCAGCTCCGGCTCCATAACCATGGCACGGGCCAGACCGATACGCTGGCGCTGTCCGCCGGAGAACTCATGTGGGTAACGGGTCAGGTGCTCCGGCAGAAGACCAACTTCGTTGATCATGTTCTCTACCTTTTTCACACGGTCTGCCTCGTTCTCGTACAGATGGAAGTTGTAAAGACCCTCGGATACGATGTAATCGACCGTCGCACGCTCATTTAACGATGCGGCAGGATCCTGGAATACCATCTGAATGTTTCGGATAACCTCCCGGTCCAGGGAATGCGGAATCTTGCCGGAAATTTTAACACCCTTGTACAGGATCTCTCCTGCGGAACACGGGTTGACACGAATGACCGCACGGCCGATCGTGGTCTTTCCGGAACCGGACTCGCCTACGAGGGAGAAGGTTTCTCCCTTGTAGATGTCAAAAGAAGCATTTTTTACCGCTTTGACTGCGTCATCGCCCTTGCCGAAAGTGATATCTACATTTTTTACCTGCAGTAAGATTTCTCTTCCATTTTCGTCAATCGGACCATGCTCCGGCAGATGCGAAACAGTGGTCTTGCTTTCCTGCTTTGTAGACACTTTCAAACTCTCCTATAAGTTGTATGCTTTTAATAATTTTTCGTGAATATTCTGAATTGCCTCCGGCTTCTCCGTCTTTGGTGCTCTCGGATCCAGCAGCCAGGTTTTGGCGTAATGGGTATCCGTTACTTTGAACATCGGAGGCTCTTCCAGTGTGTCGATTTTCAGACAGTACTGGTTACGCGGTGCGAACGGGTCTCCGATAATCTTGTTGTACAGAGACGGCGGGGTACCGGTAATCGAGAACAGCTTTGTATTCCGCTCCGCAAGCTGCGGCAGGGAAGAAAGCAGTGCCCAGGTGTACGGATGGCGCGGGTCGTAGAACAGCTCTTCTACATTCGCAAACTCGATGATCTGTCCTGCGTACAGAACGGCAACACGGTCAGCGATATTCGCTACGACACCAAGGTCGTGGGTAATAAACACGATGGTATAGTTATACTCTTTCTGAAGGTCCTTGATCAGCTTCAGGATCTGCGCCTGAATCGTAACATCCAGCGCAGTTGTCGGCTCATCGCAGATGAGGATCTTCGGACGGCAGGAAAGTGCAATCGCAATAACGATACGCTGTCTCATACCGCCGGAATACTGGAACGGATAATCATCGAAACGCTGCTCTGCGTTCGGAATACCAACCTTTTCCATCAGCTCAAGCGCCTGTGCCCTTGCTTCCACCTCGCTAACATTCTGATGCTTCATGATAACAGAAGTGATCTGTTTTCCGATTGTGATAATCGGGTTCAGGGAAGTCATCGGATCCTGGAATACGGTTGCAATTTTCTTGCCGCGGATCTGGCCCCAGTCATTCGGGTCCTGGATTTTTGCCAGGTTAATGATACAGGTTCCATGAAGCTGCTCCGGTGTCTCATCCAGATAGCGCACACGGAAAGTAGCCTGGTCAAAAACGCCGTTTCGCTTCTGCTCATCGTTCAGATCCACACCGCGCTCCATTGCAGCTTTGAATGCCTCGTGCAGCTTTTTGATCATGCGAACCTTTTTACGCAGTTTATAACGTCCGACAGAAAGATAGATCTCTTTGGCAAGAATCTCGTTTCTCTTTCTCGTCTCGTCCGTAATTTCTTTTGCTGTCAGGCCGGCGTACTCTTTTTTGTACTCTGCCATTTTTGCCTCATACGCCTGATTGTAGGCCGTATCGTTCATGGCAGCCTGTTTGTGAGCCTTGATTTTTTCCTCTTTTGCTTTCTGCAGAGCCTTAATCTCTCCATCCAGTCTGGAAATCTCCGCGGATGTCTCTTTGACTTTCGCTTTTTCTTTGGAAGTATCGAGTGTCTGCTTATAGTTGAAAAGTTCGGTTCTCTTTATTACAAGTTCCTTGATTTCAGCATCTGCTTTCTCACGCTCTTCCTCGCTCAGCGTCATTTTTTCTTCTTTTTCCTGCTCCAGATCCTTCATTTTCAGGAATACTTCTGCACCATATTCCAGCTTGGAATACTCATTCAGCTTTTCCCAGGTGGATGCGATGGTCTTTTTCGCATAAGAATTCAGCGGCACAACGGTATCGCTCAGCTCGGCATCGTTAAAAATGATATCTCCCTGATCGATGAAGCCGTTGCTGTCCAGCATTCCTGCAAACGCTTTTGTGAATACGGATTTACCGGCACCGGATTCTCCTACGATAGCAATGGACTCATTCTCGTAAATATCCAGCGTTACGCCCCGGATTGCCGTCAGGATACGGCCGCGGACACGGAATTTTACCTGTAAGTCCTTAATCGATAATAATACTTTTTTATCTTCCATGCGGCTTTCCTTCCTACATATGTGTTCTCGGGTCGGACGCATCTCCAAGGTTCTGTCCAACTACATATAATACTACGGTGATAATTGAAGCGACAACAACCGGACTCCAGAATTCGAATCCCCATCCCGGTGTCAGCATGGCACCTTCAGCCTCATAGATCAGTCTTCCCAGAGACATGTCAGAAAGTCCCATACCGATGTAAGCCAGGAACACCTCGTAAGAGATGTAGGACGGAATCTCAGTTGCCGCCAGAGTAACAATGACAGATGTCATAAACGGGAGAATATTCTTCATCGCAATGCGGAAAATCGAAGTTCCAAGACATTTTGATGCCAGATTATACTCTCTGTCACGGATGATAACGACCTGCGTACGGATAAAGTACGCGATGGCAAGCCATCCGGTAACGGTCAGTGCAAATACCATGGTCCAGAAGCTCGGAGAAAAGATAAGCACCAGGACGGAGATCAGAAGTACATACGGAATATTTCCGATGATGTTGTAAACCTCCATCATGAAGACATCAACCTTCTTCGAAAATCCCCAGACAGATCCGACAATCACACCAATCGAAAGGTTGATGAGCGCACAGATAAACGCCAGGGAAACTGAAATTCTGGAACCAAACCAGACAGCGTCAAAGGTCGACTGTCCGGAAGCACCGGATCCTAAAATCCAGTGAATATTGAATCCAAGCTGCTGCAATGCTTTGCTTGGAGACAGATGTTTTGTCGCGCCGTTCATCAGATTGGCGAAACGGTCGTACTCCACAAAGAGCGGATACACATACGTCATCAGCAGAATCACACCCAGGAGGCAAAGTACGGCAATATTGATTTTTTTCTTAAAAAATACGCGGAACACGGAATGCCAGTAGGAATATCTCGGAGCCGTAATTTTCTCAGACTCCAGAGAGCTGTTATCTACAGGAGAAAACAGTTCTTCCTCAGACAGACCGAATTTATCTAAATCATAATTCATAAGTCCCTACCTGTCTTTCGTTGAGAATGAGATTCGCGGATCCACCATGGACATCAAAACGTCGCCCAGGATGATGGAAATCACGGAGAGCACTGCGTAGAACAGTGTAACACCTACGATAACACCATTATCATATTTGCTGATTGCTTCGGTCAGCAGATTACCGGCACCAGGTACTACGTACACACGCTCGGTGATGATGGCTCCGGTCAGTGCGAACAGTACGCTCGCCGGAACACCCTGCACGATCGGAATCGCTGCGTTCTTCAAAATGTGTTTCGTAAAGATTTCTCCCTCTGTCAGTCCACCGGATCTTGCGAATTTTACGTAATCGGAGTTCATCTGGTCGATCATGTATCGACGCAGCCATTTCATCAGGTTTGCCACCTGCGGCAGTGCCAGAGAAACGATCGGCAGAATATACATCAGCTTGCTCTTCGAATCCATGTCAAAGGTGGTTGGCAGACCCATTTTTCCTCCGATTGCCTTAAACAGGAAGATATAGGCCAGTGAAGGTACTGCTATAATGAATACAATATAGATGGTTCCAAGCTGGTCAACCAGTTTGTCTTTCTTTCTCGCCATCAGAATGCCAAGCGGCACTGCGATGAGATAGGAAAGAATTACGGCAATGATACCGATCACAAAGGAATAGCCGATTTTTGATTTACCACTCTTAACTGTATCCACGTTGGTATAGTCATCTGTGAACCGATCGGAATGAACAGCGCTTGCATCCTGAGATTCGCTCATATACGTTGCGCTGTGCAGATCGTCTGCACTGTATTCCACCAGACCGCTTGGGTAGGTAATCTCCGATTTTACGTAGGATCCCTGCGCGCGGGTCATGGTCAGTGCTACATCCACACCCTCATTTACGGAATAGGACTTTCCTAAATTTATGGTGATTATATTCTGATGGAAATATGGGAATTTTGAGTCAAAGTACATCAGGTACTTGTGTGTTGTGCCATTTCCCATGATGGCCGGTGAAAATTTCTTTCCCCCATATACCGGATCGTGTAAGGTAAATGTAATCCCCCTCTTACCTTCTACCTTTGCAGCATCGTGAATGCTGTCGATGTCAATCAAACCGGAAAAATATTTTCCGAGACGTGTTGCAAGCGGAATATCCCTGTATGCAAACAGCTGCTGCTGTCCGCCGTTGGCATATTTTTTCTTACCCATCATGATCGCATCGTATCTTCTTACGGTGTAACCTTTTGCTTTATAATAAGCTGTAAATTCCTTTACATATTCAGATACCAGTTCTGAATCCTGGTCTTTCGTTCTTCCGAATGCTACTGCTTTGGATCTCGTATCCTCGTCAATTTCGCCTTTTGCTTTGAGAGCGTTCAAATAATCTGCATAGGTTACATAATCAAGATATCCGTATGTCTCCCACTTCTGATATTTGTACACCTTTTTCTGGTTATTGCTCTGATGGGAATAGGTGGTATCCTGTGCGAAAATCAGATTTCGGTCCATCAGAGAATAGATCATAGTCATAACGCATCCAACGACGATTACTACGGAAACAAGGCCATGCAACAAACGCTTAAAAAGATATTTTGTCATATTCTCTCATTCCTTAACACAATATGACAGGGGAATGGCTTTTTTTGTCCCCATCCCCCTGCCGGTTTATTCATTGGCTTTCAACTGTTCTGGTCTTTCCAATTTTACCTTTTCCAAAATTAGAAGATACCGAAACATTTGGTCATGTATCCTTCGTAGTCCGGAAGCATGGTATCCAGATAAGAGCACGGATCACCAAAGTCCGGACCCCATCCGGAGACATCATATACGTCGTAGTTTTGTTCATAACCATAGTTTACATAGTATCCTGCATAGTACCATCCATCCAGGTCTACGGCATCAACCAGATTGATCACAACTTTTCCGCCAAGGGCAGCCTCTACTGATTTCTTGTAGGAGTTTGCTTTGTTGGTGTAAACTTCTACTGCAGACGGATATGGATACTCAATCTGGATCGGGTTGCTCTCATCGATGGTGATACCGTCTTCTGCGAGCTCCTCGATTGCGGTATTCAGTTCTTCTACTGCGTTTTCCGGATTGTACCATCCATCAAAACCATCGCTGGTCTTGTTTTCGGCATCCCATACTTTGATCTTCACGCCGTCGGCGTCGATCTGTTTCTGTACGATTTCACCATAGTAGGTGCCTGCCGGGAAGGTTGTGTCGGTTCCGTTGATCTGAATGGTAGTGTCTTTTGACAGGCTTACGAAATATCCCGGGGTAAAGGTATTTCTAAGGGAAGTATACTTCAGATCCTCGCCAACCTGCTGTGCATTGTAAGCGCCACGATCTGCTGCAAAGCTGATCGCTCTTCTGAAGTGAACGTTCTGCAGTGCTTTGTTTGTTCTCTGGATTTCTTCGTCAGACTTTGTACTCTTTGCTGTTGTTCCGTCGTTGGCATTTGCAGTCGCAGTACGGTTGATATTGTAGAATCCCATGAAGGAAGTAGCGTCGGTATCTGAAACTACTGCGTACTGGTCGTACAGACCTTCGGATTTTGCTGTCTCCATAGTGGAGGTGTTCAGGTTTACATAGTCAACGGTACCTGCTTTTGCATCTGTGTACATTTTGGTAACATCAGACTGGTCATTGAACAGCCAGGTCAGGGTTTTAATGTTTACGTTGTCTTTGTTCCAGTAAGAATCGCTCAGTTTAAATACGATGGTATTTTTCGCTGTAGCGTTGGTTACCAGGTACGGTCCGCAGTATGCGATGGAGTTGGAATCTTTTCCGTACTGATAATCTGCTGCGGAAGAATCGTACTCAGCACCGAATTTACCACCCTGGGACTGATAGTAGCTTCTGCTCATCGGCATGAAGATGGTGTAGCCCAGCATGGTCATGAAGTAGCTGCATGGCTCTTCCAGTGTGTACTCTACGGTATAGTCATCAACAGCTTTTACACCAACCTCGTCGAAATCGGTAACTTCACCGCTGATGTACTGGGATACGTTTTTGATCACGCCCTGTACCAGGTATTCCAGACCGCCCTGTGCATCACACATGTGCTGCATTCCGGCCACGAAGTCATCTGCTTTTACAGTATCCACTTCACGTCCCTGGGAATCGGTCCATTTTACATCTTTACGAAGGTGGAAGGTATAGGTCAGTCCGTCATCGGATACTTCATAGGATTCTGCCAGTGCCGGCTGCAGAGTTCCCTCTACATCGTACTCCATCAGTCCGTCATAGGTATTGATGATCGCATCGGTATCTGCCGCACGGGAAGTTGCAAGTCCGTCCCATGTTACCGGATCGCTCGCATACGGCATGGAGAAGCTGTCTTTTAAGGTGTAACCTTTTCCTGCCAGATATTCTTTTACCCAGCTCTCATAGGTTCCTGTTCCTTTAAGCTCATCCCATTTTGCTCTCATTTCGTTGTAATCTTCTGCCTTGATAAAGTCAGTTGTTACAACATACTGATGATAACGGTCCTTATCGCTTCCCCAAAGTGTATAGTCCTTGGTGCGCGGAGCCATTCTGTACATCGCGTACATACCACCTCTTGAGGTGAGCGGGTACATCATGGCAGACTCCATCAGTTTTCCCTCGGCAACTGCCATCAGGGCATATCTCTCATCCACCGTTTCTGCTTCCTTTGCAGTAGCAAGTGCATCGTTGAAATCTCCCAGTGCCTCATTGTAGAGCTCTGTGCTGGTCTCGTCGTATCCTTCCGGCATTTCGGATTCCTCTGCCTCGGCTTCGCTCTCACTGCTTGCAGATGCGCTTGCATCACTTTCGGAAGATGCGCTGCTGCTTACGCTTACACTCTCATCTGCCGGATCAGAACTTCCGCTGCCGGAATTTCCGCAGGCAACCAGGCTTGCAGTCATACTCATAACAAGTAATGCGCTTACAATTTTTCTTTTCATAATTCTTCCTAACTCCTTTCATGGATTCGCGTTGTTTTTGCATCATCCGGACATTTGCCGGAACGGCTTCGCCATTCCACCGTTTTTCATTTTGGCACTTTACCACATTAAAACGAAGAGTGCAAAAAGGAGATGCGTCCAACAAGATTTGTTTTCTTCATCCCTCATGCCCGTACATTTGTCCGTTTGTCCAAAAACAACTGCGTTCATTATAACCAGAACTCTCTCTGTTTGTCAATATCCGATGCAGGAGAAAAGTGTATAAACTGCATTTAAAGTCATCAAAATCCTCTATTTTCCTCTTTTTGGGTATTGTTCTGATGCCGTTTTTCTATTTTCCTGTATTCTTCGGTTTTATAATAAAAAAAAGATTACACAAATAATTGTTTCTTTCCATTTGCGTTCTGCAGCACTGTCTTTTTGTATTTGTTTCAGATTTTGCTCCGGGAAAGAATCCTGCTGGACGAAAAAACAGACTTCTGAAAATCACATTTCTTCTTATCTAAAAGCGTCATACTGTTTTTTACTTTCGTTTTTTACTTTCGTTTCCTTCTTTTACAAAGCAAAGCCTTCCATGAAGACCGCTCACACCGAAATCACTTTCTTGTTACTGTTCACTCCGTTCTCAGTAACACGCTTCGCGATGCACAGAATTTATGCTAACCGCATAAATTCGCGCTGTATGTCTCGGGATTTTGGCATATTCATGCCAAAACGCCTCGCGGGATAGTAGCGTGTGAACAGTAACACTTTCTTACTTTTTGTCTTCGACAGTCTCCGGACTATTGACATCAAAAAAAAATCCTGCTAATATTAATTTTAATAAGGAACCAGTGCAGTACACGGAAAACAGGCACCGCACGCGGCGTCTCTGATATCCTTGTCGGATACAGCAGACGCTTTTTTGCTTTTTTGCTTTTTTGCTTTCTTGTGTATCATCACTTCTGCATCCGTATCCGCACGAAAAGAAAAAAGGAGACTTCTTTTATGTATCTTTATAATTCTGCAACCCATAAAAAAGCTGAATTCCTGACACACACACCGGGCCGTGTAGAAATGTACACCTGCGGACCTACCGTTTATCATTTTGCGCACATCGGAAACCTGCGCAGTTATATTATGGAGGATGTCCTGGAAAAGGCACTCCGCTATGAAGGCTACGACGTCAACCGTGTCATGAATATCACCGATGTCGGCCATTTAAGCTCCGATGCGGACACCGGCGAGGACAAGATGGTCAAAGGTGCAAAGCGCGAGCACAAAACAGTCATGGAAATCGCACAGTATTACACCGATGCATTCTTTGCGGATTGCAAAAAGCTGAATATCAAGCGCCCGGATGTCGTACAGCCGGCAACGGGATGCATTGACGAATATATCAAAATCATCGAAAAGCTGATGGACACCGGCTACGCTTACTTTGCCGGCGGAAATGTTTACTTTGACACCAGCCGCCTCGATCACTACTACGTATTCAACGACCACGACGAGGATGACCTCGCGGTCGGTGTGCGTGAGGGCGTAGAGGAAGATACAAACAAACGCAACAAAAATGATTTCGTTCTCTGGTTTACGAAATCCAAATTTGAGAACCAGGCCTTGAAATGGGATTCCCCGTGGGGCGTCGGTTATCCGGGATGGCACATCGAGTGCTCCGGTATCTCCATGAAATACAATGGCGAATACCTCGACCTGCACTGCGGCGGCGTAGACAATGCATTCCCGCACCACACGAACGAGATCGCACAGTCCGAAAGCTATCTTGGCCACGCCTGGTGCCCGCAGTGGTTCCATGTACATCACCTGAATACATCGACTGGAAAGATGTCGAAATCGAAAGGTGAGTTTTTAACCGTTTCTCTTCTTGAGGAAAAAGGTTATGATCCTCTCGTCTACCGTTTCTTCTGCCTCCAGTCTCATTACCGTAAGGCGCTTGTCTTCACCTGGGAAAACCTGGACAACGCCAAAATTGCCTACGACAAGCTGATCGCCCGCATCGCCGCTTTAGACCCGAAAGACGGACCGGCCGAGGAAGCTTCTATGACTGCTTTAAAAGAGAAATTCCAGAAAGCGCTCGATGCCGACCTCAACACCTCGCTTGCCATCACAACGCTGTACGATGTGTTAAAAGCAGACATGCATGATGCTGCAAAGCTGGCGCTTCTCGACAGTTTCGATCAGGTACTCGGTCTTTCCCTTCTCGCTCATGCAGATGCGAAGAGAAAAGAGGCTGCAAAGACAACTTCTGCTTCCACCGCATCCGGCTATCAGATTACCGGCGAAGGAGATCCGGAAATTGATGCTCTTGTTCTGAAACGATATGAGGCAAAAAAAGCCAAAAACTTTGCAGAAGCAGATAAAATCCGCGATGACCTGAAAGCCCAGGGCATTGAAGTTGCTGATGTACGCGGCGGAGCCGTCTGGAAACGGATCTGATCTGCACGAAAGAGGAACTCTGATTTTCTTCTTCATTTCCTACGAAGGAAACAGGGAATTTCATGTGCTGAAAGCAACAACCGACCAGTATATTACCTGTGAAAACGCGGCTGCACTTTCTATTAAACTTCTTCCAAAGAGAACTGCTCTGATGCGGCAGTTCTCTTTTTTATGCTTTTTCACCTGCTGCTTGCGGCTTCCTTCGGATGCATGGCATCGAAAAAAGACGGCATCCATTTTCCGGATACCGCCTTTTTTGTTTCTTTCGGATGGCTGTTTCTTTATTTAATAATACGAACCCTTAACACGCCGTCTACTGCTTCCAGCGCTTTTACGATCTCTTTTGTTGCTTCGCTTTCCAGATCCATCATGGTGTAAGCGTAATCGCCTTTACCTTTGTTTGTCATGTCGCTGATGTTGACACCGGCGTTACCCATAACGGTGGTAAATGCACCCAGCATACCAGGAATATTCTTATGGCAGATGGTCACACGGCCTGCTCCTGTGCATACACCCATATCACAGTTCGGGAAGTTGACGGAGTTTTTGACGTTTCCGTTCTCCAGGAAATCACGGATTTCTTTAACTGCCATGACAGCACAGTTATCTTCGGATTCTTTGGTCGATGCTCCAAGATGCGGAGTAACGATGGTTCCCTCTGCGCCGACTACCTTCGGGTTTGCAAAGTCAGTCACATATTTTTTCATTTTTCCGGCCTTTAATGCTTCCAGAACAGCATCCTCATCAACCAGGAGGTCTCTTGCATAGTTCAGAAGAACCACGCCGTCTTTCATCTCATCGATCGCTGCCTTGTTAATCATACCTTTTGTGCTGTCCATCAGCGGAACATGAATGGTGATATAATCGCAGGTACGGTAGATATCTTCCACGTTCTGGATATGATGAATGTCACGGGACAGATTCCATGCCGCATCGACAGAAATGTACGGATCGTATCCGTATACTTCCATGCCAAGATGGGTTGCTGCATTTGCTACAAGCTGACCGATCGCGCCAAGTCCGATGATACCGAGCTTCTTTCCGCTGATCTCACAGCCGGCAAATTTCTTTTTCTGTTTTTCTGCTGTCTTTGCAATGTCGCCGTCTTCTTTGTCGCTCTTCACCCACTCAATACCGCCTGCGATATCGCGGGATGCAAGCAGCATGCCGGCAAGCACCAGCTCTTTGACGCCATTTGCATTGGCTCCCGGTGTGTTGAATACAACGATACCCTGCTCTGCGCAGTCGGCAAGCGGAATGTTGTTGACACCGGCTCCTGCTCTTGCTACGGCAAGAAGACTTTTCGGCAGCTCCATACCGTGCATGGCTGCACTTCTGACGAGAACCGCATCGGCTCCCTCCAGGCTTTCACTCTGCTGATAGTTTTCATTAAAATTTACAAGGCCTACGCCTGCAATCGGATTTAAGCAATGATACTGAAACATTAGAGATTTTCCTCCTCGAACTTTTTCATGAAGGCTACGAGTGCTTCTACACCTTCTTTCGGCATTGCATTGTAGATACTTGCACGCATACCGCCGACGGTACGGTGACCTTTCAGGTTCTCAAGTCCGGCTTCTTTGGACTCTTTGACGAATTTGGCATCCAGATCTGCATTTCCGGTGATAAACGGAACGTTCATTAGAGAACGGTCTTCCGGTACAACGGTTCCTTTGAAGAGCTTGCTCTGATCCAGGAAATCATACAGCAGTTTTGCTTTTTCTTCGTTGCGCTGTTTCATGACTTCCAGTCCGCCCATTTTCTTCAGCCATTTGAACACTTTGCCGCACATGTAGATGCAGTAGCAGTTCGGCGTGTTATACAGAGAGCCTGCGTCTGCATGCGTTTTGAATTTCATCATGGTCGGTGCTCCCGGCAGGACATTGTCGGTAATCAGATCGTCACGGACAATGGAGATGACCATTCCGGCAGGTCCGATGTTTTTCTGGACACCGCCGTAGATGATGCCGTAATCGGAGACATTAACAGGTTCGGAGAGGAAACAGGAGGAGACATCTGCCACCAGGGTTTTGCCCTTGGTATTCGGCAGTTTTTTGTATTTGGTTCCGTAAATGGTGTTGTTTTCACAGATATAAACATAATCGGCATCCGGGCTGATCGGAAGATCGCTGCAGTCCGGGATGTAGGAAAATGTTTTATCCTCAGAGGAGGCAATTTTGTTTGCCTTTCCGTATTTCTGTGCTTCTGCGTATGCTTTCTTTGCCCACTGGCCCGTTACGATGTAATCAGCGACACCGTTTTTCATCAGGTTCATCGGAATCATGGAAAACTGCAGGGAGGCACCGCCCTGAAGAAACAGAACTTTGTAATTTGACGGGATTCCCATCAGGTCACGAAGATCTGCTTCTGCCTCATCGATGATGTTCTGGAATACTTTGGAACGGTGGCTCATCTCCATGACGGACATGCCGCATCCACGGTAATCCAGCATTTCCTCCTGGGCTTCTTTCAACACTTCCTCTGGCAGAACCGCCGGTCCTGCGGAAAAATTATAGACTCTGCTCATTTTTTTGTCCTCCTGTTTCTCTTACTGCTTTATATTACTTGGAAACCACCGTTTCTATACCGGTGGTTTCCATTGTAATCTTATGTATTTCCTTTACATCTTTTCTTACAAGTCTGCAATTCATATGGTAATACGGTATTGCTTTACCACGTTGAAACTATGATACCCCTTTGTCAGAAATCTGTCAATCCTTTTCTTGCTCCTTTTTTGCCAGATCCTCCGCATCGAAAACATCCTCGATCGGTGCTCCGGCCGGAACCATCGGGAATACCTTCTCATCACAGTCAATCCACACATCGATCAGCGCCGGTTTTCCGCTCTCGATTGCTGCACGGATCGCCGGACCCATCTCCTCTTTTTTTGTCACACGGATTCCCTTTACACCGAGCGCCTCGGCAACCTTCACAAAGTCTGCCTGATCCTGCAGAACCGTGTTGGAATACCGCTTTCCGTAGAACAGAGTCTGCCACTGGCGCACCATACCGAGCACGTGGTTATTGACAACAACCTCAATGACCGGAATGTTATGTCTGGAAAGGGTTGCCAGCTCGTTCATGTTCATACGGAAGCAGCCGTCTCCTGCGATGTTGATGACAACCTTGTCCGGGCGTCCCATTTTTGCACCCATCGCTGCTCCAAGCCCAAAGCCCATCGTTCCAAGACCGCCTGATGTCAGAAGCGTTCTCGGCTTCGTATAGCGGTAATACTGTGCCGCCCACATCTGGTGCTGGCCGACATCCGTTGTGATAATTGCCTGTCCGTCCGTTGCCTTATAGATCTCCTCGATCACATACGGTCCGGTAAGCCCCTCTTCATGCTTTAACGGGTATTTTTCTTTCATTTCCCTGATCTTTGCAATCCACTCATCATGGTGCATCGGCTCCAGCTTCGCATTCAGCCGTTTTAAGACCTCTTTGACGTCTCCGATGATGCTCGACTCGACAACAACATTCTTGTTGATTTCTGCCGCATCCACATCGATCTGAACGATTTTTGCGTTATTGGCAAATTTTGCGGCATTTCCGGTGACGCGGTCGGAGAATCTTGCGCCGAGCACGATCAGCAGATCGCACTTTGTCACGCCGTAGTTCGATGTTTTCGTTCCGTGCATACCGAGCATGCCGGTGTACAGCTCATCCGTTCCCGGGAACGCACCTTTTCCCATCAGGGTGTCGCAGACCGGTGCCTGGATGCGGTGTGCCAGTTCGCGCACTTCCTCGGACGAGCCGGAGATGATACTGCCGCCGCCCACGAAAATATACGGGCGTTTCGACTCCTGAATCAGGGATACGACGTGATCCAGGCCTTCTTCTGTAATTCTCTCAGTAAACGGTTCAATTTTTTCCGGAGTCTTCGGCTCATACTCATACGTTGCCGCTGTGACATCTTTTGTAATATCGACCAGAACCGGGCCCGGTCTTCCGCTCTTTGCGATCGTAAACGCACGGCGCAGCGTATCTGCAAGAACGGTGATATCTTTTACAATCACACTGTATTTTGTGATCGGCATTGCGACACCCGCAATGTCAATCTCCTGAAAGCTGTCTTTTCCAAGCAGTGCCTTTCCTACGTTGCAGGTAATCGCTACCATCGGTGTAGAATCCATGTAGGCGGTTGCAATTCCGGTGACAAGATTCGTTGCGCCCGGGCCGCTTGTAGCCATGCAGACGCCTGTTTTTCCGGTAGCACGCGCATATCCGTCTGCCGCATGCGCAGCACCCTGTTCGTGTGAGGTCAGGATATGGTGGATTTCCGGATGACGGTAAAGTTCATCATAGATATTTAAAATGGTTCCGCCCGGATAGCCGAACACGGTATCCACACCCTGCTCCTTCAGGCACTCGATAACAATCTGTGATCCAGTTAATTCCATGTCTGTATGATTCCTTCCTTATGTTTTTCGCTTTGTGTATGAAATCTGTTTATGAAATCAGCCATCCGAGAAAAAGCGCGTTCGGACGGCTGATATGATTTTATGATTTACGCGGGCAACGAGCCAAAGTCCGTGCTTGCACGAGACCTTGGCGACTGCCGCGATAACTATGAGAAACTCGCAGAGCGTGTTTCTCATAGTTTTTCTGAATTAGAACTCCAGAATAGCTCCCTTATTTGCACTGGAAACCATCTTGGCGTAGCGTTTCAGATAACCTGTGGTTACTTTCGGCTCTCTCGGAGTCCATGCAGCTTTTCTGCGTGCCAGCTCTTCGTCCGATACGACAACTTCCAGCTTATGCTCCGGAATATTGATACGGATGAGATCGCCTTCCTCAACGAGCGCGATCGGACCGCCTTCTGCTGCCTCCGGGCTGACATGACCGATGGATGCACCGCGGGATGCGCCGGAAAAACGGCCATCTGTGATCAGGGCTACGGAAGAACCAAGTCCCATACCTGCAATGGCAGAAGTCGGATTCAGCATTTCACGCATACCAGGACCACCCTTTGGTCCCTCATAGCGGATCACAACAACATCACCTGCCACGATCTTGCCGCCGCGGATTGCCTCGATGGCATCCTCCTCACAGTCGAAGACTCTGGCCGGACCTTCGTGAACCTGCATCTCCGGAACAACAGCAGAACGTTTGACAACTGCGGTATCCGGTGCCAGGTTTCCTTTCAGAACGGCGATACCGCCTGTCTTGCTGTATGGATTCTCAACCGGGCGGATGATCTCAGGATTTTTATTGACACATCCTTTGATGTTCTCTCCTACGGTCTTTCCGGTTACTGTCATACACTCTGTGTGCAGCAGATTCAGCTTGTTCAGCTCATTCATAACGGCATAAACACCGCCTGCCTCGTTCAGCTCCTCGATATAGTGGTATCCTGCCGGAGCCAGATGACAGAGGTTCGGAGTCTTCTCACTGATGGCATTTGCCATTTCCGGATTCAGTTCTACGCCCGCCTCATGCGCAATCGCCGGAAGGTGAAGCATACTGTTGGTGGAGCATCCAAGTGCCATATCAACCGTCAAAGCGTTCAGGAACGCTTCTTTTGTCATGATGTCTCTTGGACGGATATCCTGTTTTAACAGCTCCATAACCTGCATACCGGCTCTCTTTGCCAGGCGCAGACGCTCGGAGTATACCGCCGGAATCGTTCCGTTGCCTTTTAAGCCCATACCGAGAACCTCGGTCAGGCAGTTCATGCTGTTTGCGGTGTACATACCGGAGCAGGAACCGCAGGTCGGGCACGCATTGCACTCGAAATCATAGACGTCTTCCTCTGTCATGGTTCCGGCAGCGTAGGAGCCGACTGCCTCGAACATGCTCGAAAGACTTCTCTTCTCGCCTTTTACGTGGCCGGCAAGCATCGGGCCGCCGCTGACAAATACGGTCGGAACATTGACTCTTGCTGCTGCCATCAGAAGACCAGGTACGTTTTTATCACAGTTCGGGATACATACCAGGGCATCAAACTGATGTGCCATTGCCATACACTCGGTGGAATCGGCGATCAGGTCACGGGTAACGAGGGAATATTTCATTCCGATGTGTCCCATGGCGATACCGTCACAGACTGCAATGGCCGGGAATACGATTGGTGTTCCGCCTGCCATGGCAACGCCCATTTTTACAGCCTCTGTAATTTTATCCAGGTTCATGTGGCCCGGTACAATCTCATTGTAGGAGCTTACGATTCCTACGAGCGGTTTTTTCATTTCTTCTTCGGTCAGACCCAGCGCACGCATCAGAGAACGCTGTGGTGCCTGTGCGATTCCTTTTTTTACAGCATCACTTCTCATGATTTTTTCCTCTTTTCTTATCTTACAGTTTTATGCCAGTGCTTTTACCAGCAGATCTCCCATTTCGGATGTAGATACCTGGGTACATCCCTCAGACATAATGTCTACGGTCCGGTATCCGTCTTTTAAAATTTTCTGTACAGCATTTTCGACTGCCTCTGCCTCCTGATCGAGATCCAGGGAATAGCGGAGCATCATGGCTGCGGACAGAACCGTTGCAATCGGGTTTGCGATGTTCTTTCCTGCGATGTCCGGTGCAGAGCCGTGGCTTGGCTCGTACAGACCAAATTTTGTCTCTTTCAGGCTGGCGGAAGAAAGCATTCCGATCGAGCCTGCTACCATACTTGCCTCATCGGAAAGAATATCTCCGAACATGTTCTCGGTCAGAACGACGTCAAACTGGCACGGATTGTGGACGATCTGCATCGCACAGTTGTCGACCAGCATATGCTCTAAGGTAACTTCCGGGTAATCTTTTGCAACATCCTCTACCACGGATCTCCACAGACGGGAGGAATCGAGAACGTTTGCTTTATCTACGCTCGTTACTTTTTTCTTTCTCTTCATGGCGATGTCGAATGCACGGATTGCAATGCGGCGGATTTCGGTCTCGCTGTAGGTCAGCGTATCGGTTGCTTTCCGGATGCCGTTTTCTTCTACAGTGCTGCGCTCTCCAAAGTACAGGCCGCCGGTCAGTTCACGCATAATCAGCATGTCGAAGCCCTCGCCGATGATCTCTTCTTTTAACGGGCAGGCATCTTTCAATTCCTGATACAGGTAAGCCGGACGCAGGTTTGCAAACAGGCCTAACGATTTCCGGATTTTTAAGAGTCCTGCCTCCGGGCGCTTGTCCGGGCTTAATTTGTACCATGGGGATGTTTTTGCATCTCCTCCGATGGAGCCCATCAGGACAGCGTCGCATTTCTTTGCTTCTTCTATGGTTTCATCTGTCAGCGGCACGCCGTGCACATCAATGGAGGCTCCGCCCAGCAGAAGGTTGGTATATTCAAACTTATGTCCATATTTCTCGCAGACAGCGTCCAGAACTTTTTTTGCTTCCTTTACAATTTCCGGTCCGATTCCGTCACCGTGAATTAATCCAATACGGTATTCCATATTTTTCTCCCTCTTTTCTTCCGGCTGAAAAACCGTTCTATTTTCTCTGCGTCTATAGCATTTCTAAATTATACGCCATTTTTCCGGTAATTTCAACACGAAATTTCTTTGCATCGGACGAAACGCAATAATCTTTTTGCTTTTTTGCCATTTAAAAGAAAAATACGCGGCATTTTTCCCCGTTTTCGCCGTGTTCCGCCGAAGAAGTTTCGGGGGCGAAAAAAACGCAGGCATTCGTTCTTTTTGAATACCTGCGTTTTTCCTGGCTTTTCGCCGTGTGAAATTATTTTTTCTTTTCTGTTTTCTCTTCAACGACTGCTGTCTCCGGTTTTTCAACCTCTGTGATGGCTGTTTTGCGCATCGGGATACGGCAGTTTTTGTTGTTTCCGAACTCTACGATGACATCGTCGTCTGTGATATCGATGACTACGCCGTAGAAACCGCTTGTTGTGATGACTGCATCGCCGACTGCGAGGTCATTCAGCATTGCCTGCAGTTTTTTCTGCTCTTTCTTCTGCGGGCGGATCATTAAGAAATACATCATACCGAACATGATGACCAGCCACATAATTAACATACCAGTGCTCATCACACCGCTGTTTGCTGCTGTTGTTGTTGCTAAAAACATTTTCTTTCCTCCTGTTATTCGAGAGTACATCCCGTTCTTTAGACACACCTATCATAATACACAATCCGGAACCGATGGGCAAGTCTTTTTCGGATATTTTCCAAAGATTTCATACTTTCCCGATTACTTTTTGTCGTATTCCTCAAATCCTGCGAGTTTTGCCCGTTTGTAGGAAGCAAAATTGCCCTCGTCCAGCGCGGTCCGGATTTCTGTCATCATATTGTTATAGAAATACAGGTTGTGCAGAACACAGAGCCGCATGCCGAGCATCTCTTTTGCTTTCAGCAGATGACGGATGTAGGCTCTGCTGTAGTGACGGCACGCCGGGCACTGGCAGCCTTCCTCGATCGGACGCGGATCCAGCTCGTATTTCTGATTGAACAGGTTCATTTTTCCATGGTTTGTGTAAACGTGGCCGTGGCGTCCGTTCCGGCTCGGATATACGCAGTCGAAGAAATCGATGCCGCGCTCTACGCCTTCCAGAATGTTTGCCGGCGTTCCAACGCCCATCAGATACGTCGGTTTGTCTTTCGGCAGGTACGGAACGACTTCGTCGAGAATATGGTACATCTCCTCGTGGCTCTCTCCTACTGCCAGACCGCCGACTGCATAGCCATCGAGATTCATCTCGGAAATCCGTTTTGCATGGTCAATGCGGATATCCTCATAAATCGCACCCTGGTTGATTCCGAACAGAAGCTGATGTTTGTTGATCGTGTCTTCCCGCTGGTTCAGCTCCTGCATCTTATTTTTGCATCGCTGCAGCCATCTCGCCGTGCGGTCGACAGAATTCTGCACATAACGGCGCTCTGCCACACTCGACGGGCACTCGTCGAAAGCCATCGCGATGGTTGAAGCCAGGTTGGACTGGATCTGCATACTCTCCTCCGGTCCCATAAAGATCTTTCTTCCATCTACGTGCGAGTGGAAATAGACACCCTCCTCCTTGATTTTCCGAAGGCCTGCCAGAGAAAACACCTGGAATCCGCCGGAATCGGTCAGGATCGGTTTGTCCCAGACCATGAATTTGTGGAGTCCGCCCATCTTCTTTACGACTTCATCTCCCGGGCGCACATGGAGGTGATACGTATTGGAAAGTTCTACCTGCGTGCCGATCTGCTGGAGATCTTCGGTGGAAACAGCTCCCTTGATTGCTGCTGCAGTTCCGACATTCATGAATACCGGCGTTTCGATATTGCCGTGCACGGTTTCCATATGGGCGCGCTTCGCTCTTCCTTCCATTTTCAGAATTTTATACATAACGCTTTTCATCCTTTCTCAATGATCCCTGCCTCCTGTTTTCATGCAGGGCATACTATTTTTAGTATACAGGCAAAATCTGTTTTTGACAATGCCTGAATTTTCTTTTTTCTCTCTTTTTTCTTTCCCGCTTTCTCCATTTTTCACAAGGACTTTATACTTTTTTCATAAGACATCGCCTTTTTTCCAATTGTATTTCCTTATTTTTTGTCGTATAATGTGTTGAGATTGTTTCTTATTATAAAAGGAGTTTGATTCATGACTGATAAAAAATATACTCTTGGAATCGACATCGGTTCCACTACTGTTAAAATTGCGATCCTCAACGAAGAGAACCAGCTTCTCTTTGCCGATTACGAGCGCCATTTTGCAAACATCCAGGAAACACTTGCCCATCTGCTCGGGGAAGCCCACGAAAAACTGGGCGAACTGACCCTGCAGCCCGTCATCACCGGTTCCGGCGGACTCGCGCTTGCCAACCATCTTGGCATTCCGTTCACGCAGGAGGTTATCGCAGTTTCCACATCGTTAAAAGCACTGGCTCCGCAGACCGACGTTGCCATCGAGCTCGGCGGCGAGGATGCCAAAATCATCTATTTTGAAGGCGGCAATGTCGAACAGCGTATGAACGGTATCTGCGCCGGCGGTACCGGTTCGTTCATCGACCAGATGGCTTCTCTTCTGCAGACCGATGCAACCGGCCTGAATGAGTACGCGAAACATTACCAGGCCATCTACCCGATCGCTGCCCGCTGCGGTGTATTCGCAAAAACGGATATCCAGCCGCTCATCAACGACGGTGCAACAAAAGAGGATCTTGCCGCTTCTATTTTCCAGGCAGTCGTCAACCAGACCATTTCCGGTCTTGCCTGCGGTAAACCAATCCGCGGCCACGTTGCCTTCCTTGGCGGCCCGCTGCACTTCCTCTCGGAATTAAAGACAGCGTTCGTCCGCACCTTAAAACTGGATGACGAGCACGCGATCGTGCCGGACAACTCTCATCTGTTTGCAGCCATCGGTTCTGCAATGAATGCAGAGGGAAAGACCGAGGTTTCTCTTCTCGCGCTGAAAAAACGGCTCGAAGAAAAAGTAGCCATCGATTTTGAGGTTGCCCGTCTCGAACCGCTGTTTAAAGACAAGGAGGAGTACGATGCATTCCTGGCCCGCCAGAGCGTCAACAATGTTGTAACGGCTGATCTTTCCACTTACGAAGGAAACTGCTATCTCGGAATCGATGCCGGTTCCACAACCACAAAAGCCGCGCTCGTTGGTGAGGATGGCGCTCTTCTGTATTCCTTCTACAGCAACAACCACGGAAATCCGCTCGGCACCTCGATCCGCGCGATCCAGGAAATCTACTCCAAACTGCCGGATTCCGCACAGATCGCCTGGTCCTGTTCCACCGGTTACGGCGAAGCACTCATCAAAGCTGCGCTGATGCTGGACGAGGGTGAGGTTGAAACGATTTCTCATTACTATGCCGCAGCATTCTTCGATCCGGAAGTCGACTGTATTCTCGACATCGGCGGTCAGGATATGAAATGTATCAAGATCAAAAACGGCACTGTAGACAGCGTACAGCTCAATGAAGCATGTTCCTCCGGCTGCGGTTCCTTTATCGAAACCTTCGCGCAGTCCCTGAACTACAGTGTACAGGATTTTGCACACGAAGCACTGTTCGCAAAACACCCGATCGATCTTGGTACCCGCTGTACCGTATTTATGAATTCCAAGGTAAAACAGGCGCAGAAAGAAGGCGCATCCGTTGCTGATATTTCTGCCGGACTTGCCTGCTCCGTCATCAAAAACGCATTGTATAAGGTAATTAAAGTTTCCGATGCCACCGAGCTGGGACGCCACATCGTCGTACAGGGCGGTACATTCTACAACGATGCCGTTCTTCGAAGCTTTGAGCGGATCGCCAACTGCGAAGCCATCCGCCCGGACATCGCCGGCATTATGGGTGCGTTCGGTGCGGCGCTGATCGCAAGAGAGCGCTATTCGGCAGATCAGGAGACTACGATGCTCTCCATCGAAAAGATCAATGAGCTGAAATACTCGACCACGATGGCAAACTGCAAAGGCTGTACGAACAGCTGCCGTCTGACCATCAACAAATTCTCCGGCGGCCGTCAGTACATCAGCGGAAACCGCTGTGAGCGCGGAATCGGAAAAGAGAAAAACAAGGATCATATTCCGAACCTGTTCGAATACAAATACAAACGAATCTTCGGCTACCAGCCGCTGCCGCAGGATGAAGCAATCCGCGGAGAGGTCGGCATTCCGAGAGTCCTCAATATGTTCGAGAACTATCCGTTCTGGTACACCTTCTTCACGCAGCTGAAATACCGCGTGGTACTCTCCCCGACTTCAAGCCGCAAGATTTATGAGCTCGGCATCGAATCGATCCCGAGTGAATCCGAGTGTTACCCGGCGAAACTGGCCCACGGCCATGTGACCTGGCTCTTACGCCACGGCGTAAAATTCATCTTCTATCCGTGTATCCCGTACGAGCGTACCGAGTTCCCGGAGGCCATCAACCACTACAACTGCCCGATCGTTACTTCCTACGCGGAGAACATCAAAAACAACGTGGATGAGCTCCAGGACGACTCCATCACATTCCGCAATCCGTTCCTCGCATTTACGAGTGAAAAGGTTCTCGCCGACGGCCTGGCAAAAGAATTTTCCGGCCTGCCGGAGGATGAGGTCCGCGCCGCTGTCCATGCCGGATGGGAGGAGCTCGCCGCTGCAAGACGTGATATGCAGAAAAAAGGTGAAGAGACGCTGCAGTATATGAAAGAAACCGGCCGCAGAGGTATCGTACTTGCCGGAAGACCGTACCACATCGATCCGGAAATTCATCACGGTATTCCGGATATGATTAACTCCTACGGTCTGTGCGTTTTAACAGAGGACTCTGTTTCCCATCTTGCACCGCTCGAGCGCCCGCTTCGTGTCAATGACCAGTGGATGTATCACACCCGTCTGTATGCGGCTGCAAACTACGTAAAGACACGCGATGATCTTGACCTGATCCAGCTGAACTCGTTCGGCTGCGGTCTCGACGCCGTTACCACCGATGAGGTTTATGAGATTCTGACCAGAAGCGGTAAAATTTATACCTGCCTGAAGATCGATGAGGTCAACAACCTCGGCGCTGCCAGAATCCGTGTCCGCTCTCTGCTCGCCGCTCTGCGTGCACATGACCGCAAACAGGCGGTACGTGAAATTGTTCCATCCTCGATCCAGAAGCCGGTCTTCACAAAAGAGATGCGCAAAGATTACACGATCCTCTGCCCGCAGATGTCACCGATCCACTTCTCGATTCTGCAGCCTGCATTCAATGCTGCCGGATACCATCTGGAAGTGCTTCCAAATGACAACAAAGAGGCGGTCGACGTCGGCCTGAAATACGTAAACAACGATGCCTGCTATCCGTCTCTGATGGTAGTCGGACAGATTATGCAGGCGCTGCTCTCCGGCAAGTATGACCTGAATAAAGTAGCCGTCATCATGAGCCAGACCGGCGGCGGCTGCCGTGCTTCCAACTATATCGGATTTATTCGCCGTGCACTGGAGAAGGCCGATATGACGCAGATTCCGGTCATCTCGATTAACTTGAGCGGTCTCGAAGAAAATCCGGGCTTCAAGATTACACCGGATCTTGCAATCCGTCTCTGCTATGCGGCGGAGTTCGGTGATATCATGATGAAATGTATCTACCGGATGCGTCCTTATGAGCAGAAAAAGGGCACGACAGACCGGATTCACAGGAAATGGGAGAAAATCTGTATTGATTTCATTTCTTCCAAACACCTGAGTCATACCCGTTTTAAACAGATCTGCCGCACGATGATCCGCGACTTTGACCACATTCCGATTACGGACGAGAAAAAACCGCGTGTCGGTATTGTCGGCGAGATTCTGGTTAAGTTCCTTCCGGCGGCCAATAACCATCTGGCGGAGCTTCTCGAAAGCGAAGGCGCCGAGCCGGTTGTGCCGGATCTGATCGATTTCTTCTGCTATTGCTTCTACAATACGAATTTCAAGGTAGAGCACCTTGGATTCAAGAAGAGCTCTTCGATGCTCGGAAATACGGGCATTAAGCTGATCAACTGGCTGCGGAGCGCGGCAGTTGCAGAGTTCAAGAAGAGCGAACACTTTGATCCGCCGGCTGATGTACGGGATCTGGCGAAGTATGCTTCTCCGATTGTTTCCTGCGGTAACCAGACAGGTGAGGGATGGTTCCTGACAGGCGAGATGATGGAGCTGATCCACAGCGACGTTTACAATATCGTCTGCATCCAGCCGTTTGCGTGCCTGCCGAATCATATTGTCGGTAAAGGTGTTATTAAAGCCATTCGCAAGGAGTATCCGAAGGCAAATATCGTGGCAGTCGACTACGATCCAGGCGCTTCGGAGGTTAACCAGCTGAACCGTATTAAGCTGATGCTTTCTACCGCAAATAAGAATCTGAAACAGGAATCTGGCGGAGAGAAAGACGCATAAGAAGTTACATACTGATTTTTCTATTCCGATATTTAAAAAAGCTCCTGTCCGGAAAACAGTTTTTTCTGTTTTCCGGACAGGAGCTTTTTTTACATAACAGGAAATTTCGTTGACATTCCCCGTTATAAGCCCTCCGGGCAGGATCGCACTGCGGCGGCGGGGAATTCTATCGCTAAAGCGGCCCGCCGCAGGCGGAGAATCCCGCAAAGCAGGATTTTCTCTTCTGTTTTCAGCGGTAAATCCGCAGGATGCGGAGAACCTTTACCAGCTTCGTTCCCATCGGCATACGGCGCATTTCTGCTTCCGTCGTACCGGTTACAACCACAAAAGCAATCAGATATACGACGATTGCGATCAGAATTGCGGCCAGCATACTGATCGATGGACGCTTCGTAATGGCGAACAGACCATAATAAACAATCCAGGTTACAACACCCATAATAGCTGCTGCGATCAATGGTTTTACATAGGTATTTTTGAACTCATTGCGGAAATTCAGGTGTTTGCGGATCGAAAGGTTATTCAATACGCACATGCTAAGGGAGAACAGGATTCCTGCAAAGACAACGGCATAAATGTTTGTCTTTGGGAAAACTGCAAGGATCAGCGCCAGGACGACGAGATCCATTCCAAGGGAAATTGCTGCATTGTGCAAGGCTTTCTTCTGCTGCCCGATCGACTGCAGGACACTGTTGGTAATGGTAGACAGTGCAGAAAAGACAACCGATACGGCACCCATCATCAGCAGTTTGCCGGAAAGGCTCGAACTTGACGGGAACAAAACGCCTGTAATCGGGAATGCCAGGACTCCAAGGCCGACGGCAGCCGGAATGGAAATAAACATGGTCAGGCGGATCGTTTCCAGAATTTTGTCGTTTGCCTCGTCGAGGTCACCGGTTGCGTAGCAGGAAGACACCTCCGGCATCATCGCAGATGCGGATGCGCTTGCCATGGCAAGCGGGACGTTAATCAGCGTAACGTAATAGTTGGAAAACTCGCCGTATGCAGCGTTCAGCGCTTTCTGGTTTTCGCCGTGCCATCCGAGAATGGTAAAGAACAGATAGTTGTCCAGGTAAGCGTTACAGTTATAAATAAAGGTCGTGAAGATGACCGGTGTTACCATCAGAAAGAGTACCTGAAAGATTTCGCGGTAGGATTCTTCGCGGTGGCGTGTGTCTTTGGCTGCTTTTCGCAGAATGCTTTTCCGGTTTACCCCGTAAACGAGCAGCATAAAGCAAAGGCCTGCCAGCACACCGGCTCCCGTTCCGAGGGTTCCGCCGGCAGCACCGAATTTCGCACGCTCGGTGTCATTTGTCGCAAACTGCTGGATAAAGAACCAGGCTGCACCGATACTGAAAGCAGCGTTGAATATCTGCTCGATGATCTGTGAAATCGAAGTCGGCATCATCGTGCTGTGGGCCTGGAAATAGCCGCGCAGGACGCCGAGAATCGCCGAGAAGAAGATGGTCGGTGCCAGTACGCGCAGGGCCAGGATGGCATTCTGCTGGTTATATGGCAGAAGGAATTTTCCGCCGAAAAACGCCACCAGTGCAGCGATTCCTCCCACGATTACGGCATAAAGGAGGGCTCCGCGGAAAACGCGGTGTGCGTTCCGGTACTCTTTTAATGCCAGGCGTTCGGATACGATTTTCGATACTGCCATCGGAATACTGTAGGACGAGATCAGCAGCAGGATCGTATACAGATTGCTCGCTGTACTGTAATAACCAAGTCCCTCATTTCCAATGGTTTCGCCGAGCGGCGACCGGTATAAAAGACCGATCACACGCGAGATAATCGTTGCAGCCATCAAGATAGAAGTATTTCTCAGTAACGTATTTTTCTTTTTACTCATTCTTTCGCTCCCCGGATTACATTTTCGATCTGCCAGTCAATCGGCGCAAGACCGTTTTCTTCCAGATATTCGTTCGTTCTGGAAAACGGATGGCTGCCGAAAAATCCGCGGTATGCAGAGAGCGGGCTCGGATGAGCGGACATCAGCACCAGATGTTTTGGATTGTGGATCATCTCTTTTTTGCGCTGTGCGGGACGTCCCCAGAGGATGAAGACCATCGGGCGGTCCTGCCCGGCGAGCACTTTGATTGCCGCGTCCGTGAACTGCTCCCAGCCGATTTCCTTGTGGGAATTTGCCTGATGCGCACGCACAGTCAGCACCGTGTTCAGCATCAGAACACCCTGCCGTGCCCATTTTTCGAGATAGCCGTTGTTCGGGATGTAGCATCCCAGATCGTCTTCGAGTTCCTTATAAATGTTGACCAGGGACGGCGGAATGTCTACTTCCGGTTTTACAGAAAAGCAGAGTCCGTGTGCCTGTCCCGGCTCGTGGTACGGGTCCTGGCCTAAGATGACTACTTTTACCTGCTCAAGTGGGGTAAAGTGGAACGCATTGAAAATATCATCAGCCGGCGGGTAAATCGTGTGGGTTTTGTACTCCGCTCCCACCGTCTGAAACAGTTTTTTATAATAATCTTTGGAGAATTCTCCTTTCAGGGCATTGGCCCAGCTTCCGCTAAGAGGCGGCATATCGTTTTCTCCCTTCCTTTTACAGGCGGACCGGCACATTGCGGCCTGCCAGATATTCTTTGACTTCACGAATTTCCAGTTCTTTGTAGTGGAACAGAGATGCGGCAAGTGCAGCATCGGCTTTTCCTTCGGTTAAGGCATCATAAAAATGCTCCAGCGTTCCTGCGCCGCCGGATGCGATGACCGGGATGCCGACGCTCTCTGCGATCGTTCTTGTCAGCTCGATATCGTATCCCGCCTTTGTTCCGTCGCAGTCCATGCTGGTGAGCAGGATTTCTCCGGCGCCAAGGCTTTCTGCTTTTTTTGCCCACGCAACGGCATCGATGCCGACATCGATGCGGCCGCCGTTTTTATAGATATTCCAGCCGCTTCCGTCCGCTCTTTTCTTGGCGTCGATCGCAACGACCACGCACTGGCTGCCGAATTTCTGTGCCGCGTCGTGGATGAGCTGCGGATTGTTGATGGCAGAGGAGTTGATCGAGATTTTATCGGCTCCTTCGCGGAGCAGCATCTTGAAATCATCCACGGTACGGATTCCGCCGCCGACGGTGAACGGGATAAAAACGTTTGCTGCTACTTTGCGCACCATATCAACAACAGTTCCTCTCTGATCGGAGGAGGCCGTGATATCAAGAAAAACAACCTCATCGGCTCCTGCCTTGTCGTACGCTTTTGCGATCTCCACCGGGTCGCCGGCATCTTTTAAATCGACGAAATTAACACCTTTTACGACTCTTCCGTTTTTTACATCCAGGCATGGGATAATTCGTTTTGTAAACATCCGTCAGTCCTCCTCTCCAATTTCCGCAAAGTTTTTCAGAATGGCAAGCCCAAGATCTGAGCTCTTTTCCGGGTGGAACTGGCAGGCGAACAGATTTCCTTTTTCCACAGATGCATGGATGTGTGTACTGTACTCTGTCGTTGCTTTTACAATTTCCTCCTCTTCTGCTTTCAGATAGTAGGAGTGGACAAAGTAAACATACGATTTCTGCGGGATGCCTTTGAATAAGCGTCCACCGTTCTGCAGATGGATGGAATTCCAGCCCATGTGCGGAATCTTTAAGCCCTCTTTGTCCGGAATCCGGAGAATTTCTCCTTTTAACAGGCCAAGGCCTGCAACGCCCGGGCTCTCTTCGCTGCGTTCAAACAGGATCTGAAGTCCGAGGCAGATTCCAAGAAACGGAGTCCCTTTTTCTACGATTTCATGAATAACCGGTACCAGATGATAGCGGTTCAGATTTTCCATCGCATCTCCAAAGCTGCCGACACCCGGCAGAACGACGTGATCTGCGCGTTTTAACACGTCTGGATCCCTGGTCAGTACAACCTCTTTTCCAAGGCTTTGAAAGACTTTTTCCACGCTTTTTATATTTCCGGCATCATAGTCGATCAGTGCAATCATAGGTGGGTCCTCCTCGTTTGTTATTTCAGTCCACGCCCCCTGTCATTGGGGGCATCTCTGCTGTTCTTTTGCAAACAGTACACTTCATTCTAACATACCGTTTTCTAAAATTCAAATTTTGAAGGTTATAAAATTATACAAAAATGCAGAAATTCTTAAGATTTCTTTTACTCCCGCTCCTTTCTTTCTTTTTATACTGGACAAATGGCGGGCATCACGCTACAATAAGAGCGTTGCACTAAGAAACGATAACATTTTGTGAAAAACGAGAGGTGTATATGATTACCAAATATCTGATTGTATTTTTGATTTCCATGGTTCCGCTCATCGAGCTGCGTGGTGCGATTCCGTACGCGGTAGCTTTCCATATTCCGACGCTTCCGGCCTATCTGATCGCCGTCATCGGAAATATGCTTCCGGTTCCGGTTATTTTCCTGTTCGCTCGAAAGGTTCTTGTCTGGGGATGTGATAAAAAGTATATCGGAAAATTCTTCACCTGGTGTCTGGAAAAAGGCGAAAAAGGCGGGGAAAAACTGAAAGCAAAAGCCGGCCGCGGACTTCCGCTCGCCCTGCTGCTCTTCGTCGGCATTCCGCTCCCGGGAACCGGCGCATGGACCGGCACACTGGCCGCAAGTATCCTCGATATGGACTTTAAGACCAGCGTTCTCGCCATCATGGGCGGTGTTCTCCTTGCAAGCGTCATCATGCTGCTTGCAAGTTCCGGCGTATTCGGGGCAATTGGGGCGCTTTTGGCGTAAACGGCTCTGCTTCCGTTTCAATTCCATAAAATTTGGCTTACAGCCGCACAGATTTGTTTTTCCGATCTGTGCGGCTGTTTTTGTATAACTTTTTTCTAACAGAAATTTTCCCTGCTGTTTCCTGTTCACGTTTTTCCGGATCGAATTCTGTTTCTTTTCTTCCAGTATTTTCTTGTACTATTTTCATTTTTCCTCTTGAACATTCGTTCGATTTGTGTTACACTTCTTTTATCGAACAGTTGTTCTTTTTATAAAATACCTGTTATCTTATTGTTTTACTTTTATTCGTATTCATTTGGACATAGAAAGGAATTTTTCTGCCATGCAGTTATCATCACAAACACTTTCTCTCTCCGAGAAGCTGAATCTTCTCGCTGACGCGGCCAAATACGACGTTGCGTGCACTTCCAGCGGTGTGAACCGTGCCGGAAAACAGGGACATCTCGGCAATTCGGTCTCCTGCGGTATCTGCCACAGCTTTTCTTCCGACGGACGCTGTATCTCTCTGTTGAAAATTCTGCAGAGCAACGACTGTATCTACGACTGTAAATACTGCGTCAACCGCGCCGGGAATGACCGGCAGCGCGCCACGTTTACACCGGAGGAGGTCTGTACACTCGTCACGGAATTTTATCGCCGAAACTATATTGAGGGACTCTTTTTAAGTTCCGCCGTCTGCAAAAATCCTGCCCATACGATGGAGCTCATGTACCGCACTCTGCATCTTTTACGTAATCGTTACCGCTTTAACGGCTACATCCACGTCAAAGCTATCCCGGGCGCACCCGCCGAGCTGATCGAAAAGACCGGCTATCTCGCCGACCGCATGAGCGTCAATCTGGAACTCCCGACCGGAGAAGGGCTGCAGAAACTGGCCCCGCAGAAGACACAGAAAGCGATTTTAAAACCCATGCGCCAGATCCAGTCCGGTATTGTAGATTACCGGCTGACCGCAGGGAAAAGCGCTTTTTTAGAGCGTTCCTCGGGAAACCGCTATCTCTCCCACTCCATTTTCGATACACGAAAGCAGATTTCCGCCTCCGCTGCCGATCTGGGCTGGATCTCTTCCTCCTCCGCGCGGTCACTGCCGGAAAAGGAACGCTCTGCTCCCTTCGTTCCTGCCGGCCAGAGCACGCAGATGATCATCGGTGCGACAAAGGAAAACGATTACCAGCTTCTCTCCACCTCACAGCTTCTCTACCAGCAGTATGACCTGAAGCGCGTCTTTTACTCCGCCTACATTCCGGTCAACGAGGATTCCGCCCTGCCCTCACGTGAAACCAAGCCGCCGCTTCTTCGGGAACACCGCCTTTATCAGGCAGACTGGCTGCTCCGCTTCTACGGTTTTCAGGCGGATGAACTGCTCGATGAAGCCCACCCGAACTTTCATGCACAGCTCGACCCGAAATGCGACTGGGCGCTGCGCCATATGGAGCTGTTTCCGGTGGAGATCAACACGGCTGAGTATGCCGACCTTCTGCGCGTTCCCGGCATCGGGCCGAAATCGGCCATGCGGATTGTAAAGAGCCGCAGAAGCTCCCATCTTTCATTTGATCATCTGAAAAAGATCGGTGTGGTGCTGAAACGCGCCAAATATTTTATCACCTGCGAGGGAAAAATGATGTATCACATGCGGCTGGAACAGCAGTTTCTGACCCGGCAGCTCACGGGAGAGGAAGCCGCCTCCAACTGGGAGGTTTCCCATCCGGAACAGTATCAGCAGCTTTCTCTGTTTGATGCTGCCGTACCTGGGCATATATAATCCCGGGCGTTCTTCTCACGGAAAAGCCTTTTTGCTGTATCTGCGCTTTTTGCAGAAGGCTGTTGTCTGTATCAATTGATTTCAGAAAGGATTTTATTATGACTGTTTACACCTGCAGCCCGGATCTTGCGTCGATCCTGACCTGCATCTATGAAGCCTGGAATTCCCGTCTCGGCTACCGCAATGTACGGCTGATGACGGAACCAGTCGGCAATCTGGAGCTGTTCTGCGATTACTGCCATGTTGAGCCGGACACAGAAAAAGCCGCCAGCGTCACGCGATCCATTCAAAAGAAGATCGGCGCAGCAGCCTGGCGGCTCGTCTATCTCTGTGCAATGTCCGAGAGAAGCGACGCTCCCGACATCATTTATCGTTTTCTGCTCTACGGCTTTTCCTATGGAAAGGATACCCTGCATATGCTGCAGGAACCGGCGGTATTCCACGCTTTTGAAGTTTCCCGTCAGGTCACAAATGAAGCGCATTCGTTCCGGGAATTTATCCGTTTTGCAAATATTTCCTCCGGTTTTCCGATCCTGGTCTCGCATATTTCCCCGAAAGCCAATGTGCTGACCCTGGTCGCTCCCCATTTTTCTGACCGGCTCCCCTCAGAAAACTGGATGATTCTCGATGATAACCGGCAGCTTGCCGTCGTGCATCCCGCTGACCGGCCCTTTTATCTGACCCGTCTTTCTCCGGATGAAATAGAACGCCTTTCCCTCACGGAATCCACTTCGGACCCTTACGAAGAACTCTGGAAAGGATTTTTCACCGCAATTGCCATCAAAGAGCGTTCCAATCCCGACTGTCAGCGTACGCATCTGCCGCTCCACTACCGGGATCATATGCCGGAATTTAAAAATTTTTAGAGTCTTAGAATTTTTCCAGCTGTTCCATGTTCAGCACAAACACAGTACAGCCTCCTGTCTGGGTATCAATCGGAACAGAGTAATTTCCGCCCGGGCAGAAGTTTCCGCTTTCCATCGGGGTGGCCGCATAGGTAACTGTTTTCCGAAGCCCTGCTTCCTGTTTTAAGATCGCAAGCACAGCGTCGAGCTTATGATCATCGGTTCCGATCAGCAGTGTTGTGTTCTTCTCCTTCAGGAAACCGCCGGTCGTGGCAAGCTCCGTCACAAAAAAGCCTTTTTTGTTCAACTCGGCAATGGTGTCTGCCTCGTCCTCTTTCCGTAATACAGCAACAATTAACTTCATACAAATTCCTCCTCGCATCCTCCGGTCAAACGGATTCTGATTTTTGAAAAGTCAGCTGCTTATGCCGTATGGCACATTGCATTTTTCTGTTTTCACAGTAAAAATAGCATAATGTCACGGAAAAAGAAAGTCTTTTTTTACTTTTTCACTTCAAATCCGTATGACACGGTTCCATTTTCGAATACCGCGTCCACTTCGTAGATGTAGCCGGCCTCGGCTCCCGGAATGCTCCAGCTCTCCGCATGCTCCACAGAAACGCTTTCTCCCTCCGGGTAACCATTGCCAAAGTTCTGCCCCCGGTCTTCGGCCGGCCATCTTTCTGCTGTGACAGAATCCGGCTCCTCCGAGAAGACAAGCTCCAGATCGGTTTTTCCTTCGTCATTTGCTGTATGCAGATCACTCAGTTCCGTCCATTCCAGAATGAACGCACTGTCCGCAACGACGTTCTGACCATTGCCGTCCTCATCAACATAAGACCAGGTATAACCTCCCTGTGTTGCCATAGCTGTCACCTGGGCATTTGGCTGTGTGTAGCACAGATTCAGAAACGGAATTTCCGATGGATCCTTTTCCGGCAGAATCTGGGAAAGTTCCTCATCGAATTTTTCTGCATCCGCCTCCGTACCGCCGCTGATTCTCATAATACGGCTGATACCCGGATATTGTCCCGGATAGGAGTTCAGCATAATACCGTCGCCCTCCACTTGAAGAAAATCTCCTTTTTTGATCTCGGACGGATCAATAGCATTTCCATTTTCATCGTAAAGTGTGTCGGACGGTGTATGTGTCACATAGATGTTTCCGTGTTCCAGATCTCCCAGGTACCATAACCCGGAATCTTCTGCAAGAAATACGGCTTTCTGTACTTCTTCTGCCCTATTGCTGTCCGCTGCAGTACTTGCTGTATCTGCATTCAGATTTCGGTCCCGTTCCGTTTTCATATAGATTCCGCCTCCAATCAGCACGGCGGCAACTACAACACCGGTCACTCCAAAAATAACTGCGTTTTCTTTTTTCATAAGCGTATTCTTCCTTTCCTGTTGTTTTCCCGTTTTTTTTACACGACTTGTTTTATCTTTCTGCAAGACATGCAAGAAACGGTTCCCCGTACTTTTCAAATTTGCTCTCGCCGACACCAGAGACCGCCAGCATTTCCTCTTTGTTGGACGGTTTCTCCATCGCCATCTGGATCAGTGTTTTATCCGAGAAGATAATATACGGAGGCACTTTATGCTCCTTTGCAAGCTCCATCCGGAGTGCCCGCAGTTTTTCGAATACCGCGGCCTCCTCGTTGGAAAGATCCTTTGCCGCTGCCGAGGTTTTTGTCTTTGTCTTCTCTTTTGCGGCTTTCGGAATCCGTTTTTCTTCTTTTGCCATCTTCATCAGCATCGTGCCGTCCTCATCCAGCAGCTCCGCCGCTTTTGGCAACAGGCGCACAATGCTGTATGTGTCGGCCGTTACATAGAGATATTCCCGGACCTGCAGTTCATTTAAGATCTGCCGCAGCCGGTAGACCGGCTCTTTTGCCAGTTCCCCGTAATGGGAGTTTTCATCCATGCGGTACTGGCGGATTTTCGCGGTATTCGCACCGTGCAGGGTATCGAGAATCACCGTCGTGCCGTAGCGCTGACGGCATTCCCGCACACAGCCAAGGATTGCCTTTGCCGCCGCTGTCACATCCACCGTTTCAAATTCCGAGAGGCAGTTGGAACAGTTTCCACAGTAATTGGAACCGTATTCCCCGAAATACCTCAGGATATAATCTCTGAGGCACTCATGGGTGAAACAGTAAAACGTCATTTTCTTCAGCCGTTCCTCCTCCCGCTGACGGATCAGCGCTGTCGTCTCGGGATCCTCACTCTCCTGCGCCATGTTTTCGATAAAAAACTGGTTTGTGATGACGTCCTGTCCCGCGTACAGCAGAATACATTCCGCCGGAAGGCCGTCCCTGCCTGCTCGTCCGGCCTCCTGATAATAGCTTTCCATGTTTTTCGGCATATTATAATGGATGACGTACCGCACATTCGATTTATCGATTCCCATACCAAAAGCGTTTGTCGCTACCATGATCTGCTTCCGGTCATAAATAAAATCTTCCTGGTTTTCCTTCCGTTCCAGGTCAGAGAGACCCGCATGGTATCTTGTGACAGAATATCCTTTCTGCTCGAGTTTCTCACAGACCTCCTCCACATTTTTTCTGGTCAGACAGTAAATAATTCCGCAGTCCGCCTCGTGCTCTGCAAGGAATGATTCCACGGCTGCGAATTTATCTTTCGGCTGCTGTACCGTAAATTTCAGATTTTTCCGGTCAAAGCCTGTGACCAGACGTACCGGATCACGCAAAGACAGTAGTGCTTCGATATCATCCCGTACCTCTTTTGTTGCCGTTGCCGTAAAGGCACCGATCACCGGCCGTGCGGGAAGCTGCTCGACAAACTCTGTGATTTTCAGGTAGCTTGGGCGGAAATCCTGACCCCACTGGGAAATACAGTGTGCCTCATCAACACTAATCATCGAAATTTCCATCGACTGCACCGCGCACAAAAATTCCGGTGTCAGAAGGCGTTCCGGGGCGACATAAATAATCTTGTACCGGCCCTCCATGGCAAAGCCGAGTGCCTTCCGGTACTGCGCCGCACTTAAGGAGCTGTTCAGAAACGCAGCGTGAATCCCCGCCTGGTTCAGGGTCGATACCTGATCCTTCATCAGAGAAATCAACGGTGATACCACCAGGGTAATTCCTGGCAGCAGAAGCGCCGGAATCTGATAACACAGCGATTTTCCTGCTCCGGTCGGCATGATGCCGAGCACGTCCTGTCCGTTCAGAAGCGCATCCACCAGCATCTCCTGCCCCTCCCGGAAGGAATCGTAACCGAAGTACTTTTTTAAAACCTCATATTTTGTCATCTTGTTTTTCTCTGCCCTTTCCATCCACTCTACCTCCATTGTGACATAGATTGCAGGTAAAGTCAAACAGATGTGTGCCGCATGTTTTCTTTCATCCATACATATATTGTCTCAAAAAGTCCTGGAGGGGGATTTTATGCGTTCTCTTTCACCCCTTTCCCGCCGGATCCTGAAAAAAGCCGGTATCGCCGCCGCTTTTTTCTGCTCCGCTTTTCTTTTTGGCTCTGTTCTGTCCCACTTTACCTGCCGTGCGCTCCGAAAGGCAGCCCCAGTTTTTCTCTCTGCTGCGCCGGAGACACCTGTTTCTTCCGTTTCGATGCCCGTCCTCTCCTCTGCTGCCGAAAACTGGGGGCTCTCCTTCCCGGAAAAAGGGAAGACTCCCGTCGGCAATGCTACATCCGAAGAGCTTGCCGCCTACAACGCCTGGTTTGCCGCTTCACCGGAAGAAAACATCATCTATCTGACGTTTGACTGCGGCTATGAAAACGGCAACACACCAACGATTCTTGATGCGCTCCAGAAGCATCAGGCTCCCGCAACGTTCTTTGTCGTCGGCAATTTTCTCTCCGACCAGCCGGATCTTGTCAAACGTATGGCAGCGGAAGGCCATATCGTCGGAAACCACACCTGGTCGCACCCGGATATGTCCAAAATCTCCACGCAGGAAGCCTTCTCAGAAGAACTGAACCGAGTCTCCACACTTTATCAGGAAACCACCGGCCAGGAAATGGTGAAATTTTACCGGCCGCCGCAGGGAAAATACAGCACACAGAACCTGCAGATGGCAAAGGACCTCGGATACCAGACGTTTTTCTGGAGTCTCGCCTATGTAGACTGGTACCAGGATCAGCAGCCGACCCACGAGGAGGCTTTCAAAAAGTTGACCGGACGCATTCATCCCGGTGCCATCGTCCTGCTTCATAATACCTCATCCACCAACGCGGAGATTCTCGATGAGCTGCTGACGAAATGGGAAGAAATGGGATATTCTTTCGGCTCTCTCGATCAGCTCGCATCGAAATCTGCCTGAGGACCGGAAATACGGTTTCTCATGTATTTCTATCTTTCTTTTGTTCTGCTTTTTTTATCCTGCTTTCAAACCGGAATGCCTCCTCTTTTACTTCCTTCCAGAGCCGCAGCACACAGAGCAGGTTCGGCACCGCCATGCAGGCATTGGCAAGCTCCGCAAAATTCCAGACCGTTTCTGCCATGCAGACGCACCCGGCAAACGCTGCAAAACAGAAGAAAACACGGTAAACCATTCCGAAGCTATCCTTTTTCACCAGCCAGAGAAACGCCTGCTCCCCCTGGTATGCCCAGCCGGCCATCGTTGCAAATGCGAACAGCAGAATCCCGACCGCGACAACATAGCCTCCCGCCGGTCCGAACACACTTTCAAAGGCCTGAATTACCATCGCCGCTCCATCCGCTTTTTCCGCCTCCAGTATCCCCTCTGCCGCCCCGGTCACTCCAACGGCAAGGCCGGTCACAAGACAGATCACCATGGTATCAACGAACACACCTGTCATGCTGATGTACCCCTGCCGCACGGGATCGTCGGTCTGTGCCGCCGCAGCACTGATTCCGCCTGCTCCAAGCCCTGCTTCATTCGAAAACACACCGCGGGAAATTCCATACCGCAAGGCCGGCGGCAGCAGGGAAATTCCCGCACCCACCGCTCCTCCCGATACCGCCCGGAAAGAAAACGCGTCCCGTACTATCGCAAGCAGTGTCCGCGGAAGCTCTCCGGCGTGCAGACCGATTACCATTCCTGCCCCGCCCAGATAAAAGAGTGCCATTCCCGGTACCAGCACCTCCGCCGCTTTTGCAATGGAACGCAGTCCGCCTGTCACCACGAGCAGAAGAAGAATCGTCAGCACCAACGCGCTTTTTTCTCTTGCCACGCCAAACGTATCCTGCATCGCCAGCGCAATCGAGTTTGCCTGCGTCATATTGCCCATTCCGAGAGATACCAGCACGGTGCTTCCGGCAAAAAACACAGCCAGCATCTTCGCCAGCCGCTCCCCCGGAAATGCTCTGGTCAGCGTCACCATCGGACCGCCGCAGTATGTTCCGTCTTTTCTTTGCATCCGGTACTGCACCGAGAGAAAACTCTCAGAAAATTTCAAAGCAAGTCCCACAACCGCCGCCAGCATCATCCATCCCAGTGCTCCTGGTCCTCCAAGCGCCATTGCGGAGGCAACCCCCACGATATTGCCCGTCCCGATTTCCGCCGCAAGTTCCGTCATCAGCGATGCGAACGGCGAAACTCCTGCTTCTGTTTTCTCCCCGCTGTATCTCGCCTCACGGCCGAATGCTGTACGAAGCGCAAAGAACAACCGTCGAATGGGTAGCGCGCGAAGCTGGATGGTCAGAAAAATGCCTGTCCCAAGCAGCAGAAAAAGAAGCGGCGGTCCCCAGGCGGCTGCATTCACCGCTTTTAGAAATGCATTGATTTTTTCAAGCGTGGCCATATCCATTCCTCCCTGTACAAAGTTCCAAAGGAAAGCAGTTCCCGTCCCTCCATTGTTAAACGGTTTTCTGTCCATGCATCGCAATGTTTTCTCTGCACTTTATGCAGCACCGCACAAAAAAAGAACCCGACAGCAGCCTTACGGCCCGTCCGGTTCTTTCGATCTTCATCTTATTTTGTTGTATTCCGCTTCCGCCCGTTTTTCAGGACTCCTGCTCCTTTAAATCATCCGCCACGAGAACACCCGCTTTGAAGCCCATCAGCATCATCTCGAGCATTTCTGCATCGTAATTGCGGTATTTCAGGTAATAAAACAGCGAATCGAGATAATTCAGAAAGCCTTTTTTCGTCTCCGGACTTAAAATCACCCGTTTTCCGTCGCCCATCAGATATTTGGCAATCCGGGAAAAGACGAACTTTTCGTTCAGAAATGCCATCGCATCCGATGTCTCATCCTCCACCAGGATCTGGATCGGTTTTCTCCGCAGCAGCCAGTAGGTCTCATAGGAGATCACTTTCAATGAATTGATATGCTTTGCCTGATGAAAATGTTTCAGGCGGGAAATATCCGTGAAATAGTCCAGCACTGCATGGCTCAACAGCGACTCGCTGATCTGGATTTTCTCGCGGATGCCGAGACTCTTGGCAAATTCCTCGATTTCTTCGTAAAAAACAGCGTAACGGCTCTGGATTACTTCCTCGGAAAATTCTTCCAGAAGTCCGTCGTAGTTTGTGTATATTTTTTCTATTGTATTCATTTTTCCTCCCCGGGCAGATTCAGGATTTCATAGCAGAGTTTCGTCCGGACAAAGTCGGTATATTCGGTCATCTCGCGTTTTTCCATTGTTCCGTAGCGGATCGGCGAGGTATTTCCCATCAGATGTTTTCGGATTTTTCCGGCTTTGACTGCCGCCATCATATTCTCCGCAGAGTCCTCTGCTGCATGAGAGAAGCCCATGCGGCCCGTGTTTCTTCCATCCATTTTTTATCCTTTCCCATGTCTGAAAAGCAGTTTTATTCTTTCAGTATGCTCCAGACGGCATCATCCATCGTATGAATTTCATTCAGATCGCGTTTTTCCACCGCTGCCTTGACCTGCGGTTTTAATTCACGCTTGCGCACGATCGTTTCCTTGCTCTGGAACTTCTCATCCGGCACAACCTGGAGACGGCGGTAGAACGATCCCATCTCATCTCCCATGCCCGCCAGACGGTTCAGCAGCTCGGAAAACTCTGTCAGCATGGCGTTTCCCTTGCGCCGCGGGTAAAGAATGCTGTGGTCAATCTCTCCCCAGCCCTCCTCGAACAGCGTCTTAATCTGAATTTCAATGTAGACGCCGCGGTAAACGACAATGTAATGCACCGCACGGTAATGTTTCCGGTCCAGAATGTTCTCCTCCGGAATCCAGTTCACATAAATGTCGGCGTAATCGCCAAGTCTTGTATGGACTTTCGGCGGCTCTGCCATATAGCCCGATGCGTTCTGGTCGTAGTCACGGCCGTAATCACGGATGTATTTCTCCGGATCATTTTTAAACCAGTGCGTAATGTATTTATGGAAGTTTACCCAGTCCTCCCGATACAGCAAAAGTCCCCGGATTCCGATCAGATCTGTCACGTAACGCATATAGCTTGTCGAATCCATTTTCCGGTACTTTGCATAATTTTCTAGGCGCTTGCGCACCAGCTTTTCCACCAGATGTTCGGTGTCCTTCAGACGGCTGTGGTACGACTGCAGTCCGATCTCTTTTTCCTTGTCCTGCAAAAACTCTGCCACAAATTCTTTTCGGATCTTTTCCAGCGTCGGACGGCGCCGTTCATAATCATCCGCAATTTCCAGCAGTTCTTCCCAGGAAATATCTGCTTCCTCAAATTCCTGCGGCAGAATTCCGAATTTCTGCAAAAACTCGTCCTTTGTCAGATACACGTAGATTCCTCGCTCTCTTTGTCAATTCAACGTACAGGTTTCTTTTTTTCAGAACGCACCCCGGAGAAACCCGGCCCCGCTGCGTTCTGACGCACCGGAGAGATTATAGCACATTCATCCCCGCTTCACAAGTAAAATCTTTATTTAAGAATGCACATTTCCACTTTAATCTTTCTGCCAATTTCTTAAACTTTCCTTAAGCTGTCTTGATGTTTCACCTGCCCCATGGTAAGATAATCGTGACTTGGCAGAATTGTCTGCTGTTTACACTTACATTAAGAGGGAGGTCTTTTTTATGTGGACTCGAGAGGAACTGAAAACCCGCGGAAAAGCCGCATTTTTACGCAATTACTGGATCTGTGTGGTAGCCGCCTTGATTCTGACTCTGCTGGTCGGAAGCGGTACTTCTAATTCTGGAAATTCCAACAATGACAGCAATCAGACTAACTCGGTCGGTATATCTGGATTTACGATTTCTTCCGATAACTTCAATGTGGAATCCTTTGCAGAAAAATTCACCCCGCTTGGACCGGTTAAATTTGTTTTTACTGTCTTCAGCGGCATTGTACTTCTTGTCATTGGTCTTGCCTTTATTCTGATCCGTATTTTTGTTCTTGCACCATTTGAGGTAGGAGGCTCGAGGTTTTTCATTGAAAACTCGATGGAAAAAGCGGGACTTGGCAACATACTGTTCGGATTCCAGAACGGCTACTATGGAAAAACTGTGTGGACTCTGTTTTTAAAAAATCTTTATATATTCCTCTGGTCGCTGCTTCTTCTGATTCCTGGAATTGTGAAAGCTTATGAATACCGCATGGTTCCTTATCTTCTCGCCGACTACCCGGAACTTTCGACCGAAGAAGCATTCCGCATCAGCCGTGAAATGATGAACGGTGAAAAGATGAATACATTTATTCTTGATCTCTCCTTTATCGGATGGTATATTCTTTCCGGAATCACCTGCAATCTTGTCGGTATTTTCTATCTGTATCCGTACAAATATGCAACCGATGCCGAACTGTTCCTGGTTCTGAAACAGAATTACTTCTCCAGCCGGAGTTATGGCAATACGTATCAGGCTTACTAAACCGCACAAAAAATCAGGTGCTTCTCTTTTTCGGGAAGCACCTGATTTTTTATGTATTTCTTTTTAAATATCTCTTAGATATAATCTTTCATTTCAAAATACCGCATCAGAATATCGGCACAGTTCTCGATGCCAAGATCCGAGGTATTCAGGATCATATGGTAGTTATTGACATCGCCCCATGTCTTTCCGGTATTTTTATAATAATACTCGGCACGCTGCTTGTCTGTCTCTTCCAGCATCACCTCAGCCGCCTCTCTTGTCAGGGAAAACAGCTTCATGATACGTTTGATCCGGTCCTCTTTGTCCGCGCAGACATAAATATTGATGACGTTGCTTTTATCTTTCAGAAACTCCGAAGCACACCGTCCAATGATAATACACGGCTGTTTCGCCAGCTCGCGGATCGCATCCGCCTCAGATTCAAAGGCATTTTCACGCATGCCGTGCTCTACATCGTCCTTATCATATACCGGGATATGCAGTCTCTCGGAAAGTTCTTTCGCAATAATACTCGCCCCAGTACCAAACCGGCGGCTCATCGTAATAACTAAGTTCATTTGCCACTTCCTCCTTCGCACTTCTCATAACGCAAACAAACGCCTTATGACAAATCAAAAAATTTTTCTTTCGCTGTCTTTTATTATAACAAACCCCCACCGAAAACTCAAGGTTTTTCGACAGGGGCATGGATCACTCAGGCGATGGTGATTTCTTCTATTTTCTTTTTTGCGAAATGATTGAATGCCGCGATGACTCTTCCTGTGCAGACCATGGCTATAACAGTGCCGATTCCGATTCCTACCGGGCGGCCGGCATCGATGAGGCCGATCGCAAGGGAAATGACGATGGCGGAGAAATCAAAAAGATTTTTTCCGAAACCCATGTTCTTTCCGCAGCGCTCGCCGAGAACTCTTGCCAGGCCGTCGGCCGGGTTTGGGACGATGTTGACGTCTACGGTCACAGCGGCGCCGATTCCCGTAAGAATGATGGCAAGGACAAGAACGAGAAGCCGCATTCCCATCTGGTCAGGTGCCGGGAAAATCCGGTCGAAGATGGTGATAAAGGCGCTCGTCAGGTAACTTGCGGCAACCTGCAGAAGCTGGAACGGCGGGAATTTTCCTTTCAGCAGTACGATCTGTAATACGATGAAGATCAAATACGCCACGAAGACGGCGGTTCCTGTTTCATAGCCGAAGATCTGTGCCACGGCGTACGGCATGGAGATGATGGGCGATACGCCGAGGTTCGTCTTCGTATTCAGTGTGATACCGAGTGCCAGCACCATAATTCCAATCAGATAAAGCGCAATGCGCAGAATCCATTTCTTTTGTTTTTCCTGCATAATTTTCCCTCTTTTCTTTCTGTAACAACGCTTCTATCTTAACACACATCAGGGAAAATGTGCAGTAAGTCTATCGGATGCAGGATTACTCCTCCTCCAGCACACAGCCTTCTGGTGCATAAGTTTCAAAAAGCCAGTCCTCAAGCGCATTCAGATTATCATCGGAATGCTCGACCTCACGCGCATAGCGCCAGGAAAGCTCCTCGATGTCGTGCATGGAAAGCGTTTTTCCATTTTCCAGCCACCGTGCAACCAGGATTTCCTGAATCCAACGGACAGAGAACAGCGCGAGTTCCATTTTGGAACAGACCATATCGTCATAGACGGCGCCGCAGAAATAGGTGTAGACGAAAAACATCAAAAGCTGCTCACCGATGTTTTCCCACTCTGCACGGCGTTCACCTGCAGCGCCCCAGGTGCGATGGAATTCTTCACAGATGGCCTGATAAGCGGTTTCTCCGTTCTGATACAGCGCTTTTTCTGTGCCGTCAAGCACAGTATCCCATTCCGGACGAAGACGCTCGAGACCGCGGAGAACGGCAAGTTCCTTCACCTGGCGGTCATATGCATGAAAGGATGCAGCATCCACACCTTTTTCCGCAAGGCTCTCCGCCACGCACTCGCTTAAGGTTCCCTCTTCCAGATGCTTTTCATACTTCCGAAGCAGGTCATCGATATCATACTCCCGCTGCTCCTCCATACAGATCTGATACTGTTCTGCGAGCTGCTCTGCCGCCGTCATGCGCTCCTGCAGCGGCAGTTCGCGGTTCTGCAGAATCCGGAACAAAACATCTCTCGTGTCTTCCAGCTGGGAGAACATCATGAAGTCAAACTCTTCAAAATCATCCTCCTCGTCGGTCTCCTCCTCCAGAAAACGCACCGGCTCTTTGCAGGACAGGATAATCCGTGCAGCTTCCGGGCAGGAAAGGGACAGGGATAATTCACGCAGACCCTCGTACTCCTCCGTATGGCGCGGGTAAAGGCGGCAGGTGTCACATAAGGAATCCGGCCCCAGTTCCTTGTAAAGATCGCAGAGATTTTCATCATTCAGAAAGGCACAGCGGCGGTTGTTCTGGTAAAAACACTCTTCCTCCCAGTCGATCGAATTGCGCAGGCGCTTTCCAAACTCACTCTTCTCATTTCCATACCGCTCCAGGGAATCCTCGTCGATCACGATCTGCCAGCCGGCACAGCACGTATCCGGGCAGTCTCCGGCGGTGCATACAAACTGGTCGTAAAAATGTGGTTTTAAATATCTCATGCTTTTTTGTTTCCTTCTTTATATTTCTGTACGATCCACGCACCAGCCTCGCCGACCGGCATGCCGCTTTTTTCTGCAATTACTGCGGCACTCTCGTACTCTGGGTAAATTTTTTCGATCTCGCCGTGGCGGCAGATCTTGACTGTCGCATGGCCGTACTCGGTTGCGATTGTCGCAAACTCGCGTTTCATCACGGTGCGCTCCATCCGGCAGCGGCGGATGCCGATTGTGGTGGTCTCGGCGAATATGATATTTTCCAACGTCTCCCGCGTTGTGTCATCACAGATTACATCCAGCTGGTAAGCCGGGCGGTTTTTCTTCATATAGACCGGGATGTAATGGACATCTCTTGCGCCTGATCGCAGCAGTTTTCCCATGCAGTAGCCGAGCGCCTCGCCGGTGCAGTCATCAATGTTGCACTCCAGCTTCCAGATCGTATCTTTCTCGTCGTTTTCTTCTGTTTCGAGCATCATCGCACGCAGCAGTGACGGGCGCTCATACGTCCGTTTTCCGGCGCCAAGACCTGTTCTGGTACATTTGAAGGATGCCGGCAGTGTCTCTTTGGTGCGGATTGCCGCAACAATGGCTGCTCCGGTCGGTGTGACCAGTTCACCCTGGATTCCGGTCGGAACGAGGGTCAGGCCATGTGCCTGTACGATATTTAAAACAGCCGGTACCGGAACCGGGATCATGCCGTGCTGGCATCTGACAAAGCCGCTTCCCTCGCTGAGACCCGTCACGATGACTTCATCCGGCGCCAGGTTATCCAGGCAGACAGCGGCAGACACAATATCCACGATGGAATCGACAGCTCCCACCTCATGGAAATGCACCTGATCAAGCGGCACGCCATGGGCTTTTGCTTCCGCTTCGGCAAGAATCTGGAAAATCCGCTCCGCCAGCGCTCTTGCTCCCGGTGTCAGACCGCCGCTGCGGATAATCGCAAGAATCTCCGGCAGCCCGCGGTGCTCATGATGGTGATGATGCTCCCCTGTGTGATCGTGGTCATGGCTGTGCGCATGCTCGTGGTCATGATGATGCTCGTGATCATGTGGATGGTCATGCACTTCCGCCCCATCCCCGTGCAGATACGCCATATCGTGATCATGGTTCTCATGCTCTGCATCCAGAATCACATTGAAATCGCAGGCATCCAGCCCCGACTTTTTCACTCTTGTAATCGCAATTTCGTATCCCGGCAGTTTCAGGCTTTCCAGTGATTTCTCCAGTACTTCCCGGTCTGCTCCCAGGTCGAGCAGCGCTGCAACGGTCATATCTCCGCTGATTCCGCTCCCGCACTCCAGATATAAACTTTTACTCATCTTGATGTACTCCCATTCTGTTAATCTGTGTTGCAATATATCCGGCTCCATAGCCGTTGTCGATATTCACGACGGCAATTCCGTTCGCGCAGGAATTGATCATCGTAAGCAGCGCCGAAAGACCGTTCATGCTGGCCCCGTAGCCAACGGATGTCGGAACAGCAATCACCGGCTTGTCCACCAAGCCGCCGAGCACGCTCGCCAGCGCCCCCTCCATTCCGGCAACGGCTACAACGCAGTTGGCGCTCTGAATCGTATCGAGACGCGACAGCAGGCGGTGGATACCGCTCACACCGACATCGTAGATACGCTCAACGTTTGCACCGAAGTATTCTGCGGTCTGCGCCGCCTCCTCGGCAACGGAAATATCCGCAGTTCCAGCCGTACAGACCGCAATTTTTCCGATCCGCTTCTTGTCTTTCTTTTCTATTTTTAAAATATGCGACAGCGGATCATACACCACTTCCGGAAACTTTTCGCGGATCAGCTCATACTGATGCTCACTGGCTCTCGTTCCGAAGACCTCCCCATCCTGCTCGTACAGACGCGTAAAAATCTTCAGCAGATGTTCATCCGCCTTCCGCGCACAGAAAATGACCTCCGCAAATCCGCTCCGGATTTCACGGTGCGTATCCAGCTTAGCATATCCCATCTCCTCGAACGGCTCTTTTTTGAAATATTTCTCTGCCTCCTCGATCGAGATTTCGTTGTTTTTTACTTTTTCTAATACCTCTCTTGCCTCCAAAGCATTCACCTCGTTTTCGTTTTTTCCTTTTTTTCACACCCAAATACGATACAACATAAAAAGAAAGCCGAAACCTCTGCTTTGTCAGAACCTTCTCTTTTCTGACACCGCAAATCTCCAGCTTTCTTTATTTTAAACTATGAAGTGCACTTTAAGTCAAGCAGATTCTATACACAAGTATACCCTGCTTTCTGCGTTCCCGCAATGTTTTCTTTTCGCAGTGTGAGTCATCGTATAGAAATAAGAATCCCCGCCGATGCCGCCTCAAATGCCGCACCGCCGGGGATTCTGTAAGTTTAACTGTATTCCGCTGCTTTATTTCTCTGCTTCTCTTTTCTTATCCAGTTTTACATTGCGGAAGTACAGCACCATATCTACGGTGATCTCTGCAATGTTCAGGAAATAGAAAGCCCATGCAAGGAAAAAGATCCAGTCTTTGTCCGGATTGTTCATATAGCTGATAAATTTGTTAGCAATACCGAAAATATATCCGATCCAGATGAACACCTCAAAGTAAAGGCTCTTTCCTTTTGCTGTTCTTGAAGTCCAGGATTTATAAATGGACAGCGGCCAGGACAGGCCAAAGCACAGGATCATCAGTGCTTCCAGTAAGTGGCTTATCATTTCTACAGTCATGTTTTTCTTCCTCTTTCATTTCTTTTTCTGCCGAAAGTCGCTTGCAAGTGTTAATGCCCTGATGTCTTTTCAGCTTGAGACCTGTCTGAAATAATCAGACGGGTCTATGGTCTCTCTTGTATTTCGTCGTTACAAATGTAACCTTTAGTCTTCTTTATGCGCTTCTAAGTATTCTTTTCTTCCCATCTCATACAGATTATTTCCGTCGCAGTCGATGATAACAAAAAGCGGCATGTCTTCTACTTCCAGACGGCGAAGTGCTTCTGCGCCAAGATCTTCGTATGCGATCAGCTCTGCTTTTTTGATGCATTTTGCAAGCAGTGCGCCGGCTCCGCCGATGGCTCCGAAGTATACGCCATGATATTTCTTCATGGCTTCTACAACTTCCGGAAGACGTGCGCCTTTACCGATCATTCCTCTTGCGCCTACGGACATCATGGTCGGAGCATACGCATCCATACGGCCGCTGGTGGTAGGACCTGCAGATCCGATGACCTGGCCTGGTTTTGCAGGGGTCGGTCCTACGTAGTAAATCGTAGCGTCTGTCGGATCAAACGGGATTTTTTCTCCTCTTGCGAGCGCTTCACACATTCTCTTATGTCCGGCGTCACGGGAAGTATAGATAGTTCCGGTCAGATATACGGTATCTCCGGCATGCAGTGTTTTTGCCAGTTCTTCTGTTAAAGGCAGCTGAATATGTTTTTCCATGATCAGATCACCTCCGTTTTATGACGGGTAACATGGCAGTTGATGTTGACTGCACACGGCATTCCCGCAATATGAGTCGGCATTGTCTCGATATTGAGGCCGATGGCTGTGGTTTTTCCGCCAAAGCCCTGCGGTCCGATGCCGAGTTTGTTGACTTTCTCCAGCATTTCTTTTTCCAGATCTGCGTAGAACGGATCCGGGTTCTCGGAATCGATCGGGCGCATCAGTGCTTTTTTCGCAAGCAGTGCACATTTATCGAAGGTTCCGCCGATACCAACGCCGACTACCATAGGCGGGCATGGGTTCGGGCCTGCTGTCTCAACAACTTCCAGGATGAAATCCTTGATTCCCTGAAGACCTGCGGACGGTTTGAACATACGGATCATACTCATATTTTCGCTTCCGAAGCCTTTCGGGCCTACGGTTACTTTGATCTGATCGCCAGGAACGATCTCGGTGTAGAGCATAGCCGGTGTATTGTCGCCGGTGTTTCCTCTTCTGACCGGATCTTTGACAACGGATTTTCTTAAGTATCCTTTGTCATATCCTCTTCTGACACCTTCGTTGACTGCCTCTGCAAGATCTCCTCCTGCGATGTGCACATCCTGTCCGATTTCCAGGAAAACACATGCCATTCCGGTATCCTGGCAGATCGGCACGTTCTGTGCGTCTGCGATCTCATAATTTTCTACGATTTTGTCCAGAACACCTTTTGCAATCTCGCCATCCTCGCAGGCACGGCAGCCTGTGATGGCACATTTTACGTCTTCCGGAAGATGGTAGTTTGCTTCGATACAAAGTTTCTCTACCACATCCGTAATGGTACTAGCCTGAATTTCACGCATGGGGTTCTCCACCTTTCTTTACTTCTATGATTTATCGTACCGAAAAACCTTTTGGATTTCAGCACGGAAAGCGTGTCCCGGAAGCGGCTTTTAAACGCCGCCCCCTTCCGACACGCTTTTTCGCGGTTACTGCATTTTACAGGTGTCTTTTACCTGCATAATTCGGCAGAAGCTGCGGAGATACCATACCGGTATCAATACCTGCCTCTTTTAAGGTCTCAGCGTATTTCTCAACGTGATCCAGATTCATCTTGCCAAGCGTTACGTCTTTTGCTTTTGCTGCAGCAGCTTTTCCTGCATCGCGGCCAAATACAATAACGTCAAGCAGAGAGTTGCCCATCAGACGGTTTCTTCCGTGGATTCCTCCGACAGCCTCGCCTGCTACAAGCAGGTTGTTTACCGTATTGGTGAAGCCTTCGCCGTTGATTTCCAGACCGCCGTTCTGATAATGCAGGGTCGGGTAAACCAGAATCGGCTCTTTTCTCATATCGATACCATACTGCATGAACATACGGAACATAGCCGGAATTCTCTTCTCGATGGTTCCTTCTCCGTGAAGCAGATCGATCATCGGGGTATCCAGCCATACAGCCTTGCCCTGCGGAGTCTCAACGCCCTCGTTGCGGTCGTCGGAGCATTCACGAATAATGCTTGCTGCGGATACGTCACGGGTTTCCAGCGGATGCATGAAAGCTTCGCCGTCTACGTTTACAAGCATTGCACCAAGAGAACGTACTTTCTCGGTTACCAGAGCACCGAAGATCTGAGCCGGGTAAGCAGCTCCGGTCGGATGGTACTGAATGGTATCCTGATACAGAAGCGGAGCACCTGCACGGTATCCGAGGATCAGACCGTCAGCGGTTGCACCGTAGTGATTGGAGGTTGGGAAGTTGTTGTAGTGAAGGCGTCCTGCACCACCGGTTGCGATGATGACAGTTTTTGCTTTTGCTACCTGGTACTCTCCGGTCTCCATGTTCTGGAGAACAGCACCGGCAACCTGTCCCTTATCGTCTTTGATCAGCTCTACTGCAGATGAGAACTCAACGACCGGAATACCACGGTTGATGACTTCATCACGCAGAGTTCTCATAATCTCTGCTCCGGAGTAGTCACGGCACGCATGCATACGTTTTCTGGATGTTCCACCGCCGTGTGTTGTTACCATACGGCCGTTCTCATCTTTATCGAACATAACGCCGAGGTTTTCCAGCCAGGAGATTGCATCCGGAGCTTCCATTACGAGCTTGCGGAGCAGTTCCGGTCTTGCAGCAAAGTGTCCGCCGCCGAATGCATCAAGATAATGCTGTGCCGGGGAGTCATTCTCTTTGTCTGCTGCCTGGATACCACCCTCAGCCATCATGGTGTTTGCATCACCGATACGGAGTTTTGTTGTGATCATAACGTTAGCGCCTGCCTCATGTGCCTCGATCGCTGCAGAAGAACCTGCTCCGCCGGCACCGATAACGAGTACATCTACGTCGTAATCTACTTTGTCAAGGTCGATGTCAACACCTAAGATACGGCTGTTGGACTCCAGCAGATAGCCGAGCTCTGTCGGAACTTTCTCACCTTTGTTCGGGCCGACTTTCAGGGTGATGAAGCCTTCCTCTTTATAGTCCGGATGATATGCTGCAAGAAGGGCATCTTTCTCATCCGCTGTCATTCTTCTTGGCTCTGTTGCCATTCTCTGGGCTCTGGTAGCTTCTACCTTTTTAATAGAGTCCTGCATATTGGCCAGTGTATACATTAGAAATTCCCTCCTTATTTCTCGATCTCACGGTTGTTGTAAAGTTCCTGCATTTCTTCGATCGGTTTCTGCATAACCTGCTCGATCAGATCATCGAATTTTCCTTCTTTGATCTCTGCTACACGGTTCTTTACATGTTCAGACTTCGGAGCAATGTATTTTCCGTTCAGACGTCTTGCCAGCTCTCCTACCATCGGATGGGAGATACCAGCCGGACAGCGGGATGCACAGATTCCGCAGCCGATGCAGTCGAAGGACTCTTCTGCACATTTCTTGAAGTCGCCTCTCTGTGCGTATGCAATATACTGCATAACGTTCAGGCTCTGCGGACATCCTTTGGTACATGCATTACATCCAACGCAGCTGTAGATTTCCGGATACAGATCCATCATGACTCTCTGCTCTGCGCTGATCTCTTCGATATCGTATGTTCTCTTGTCGATCGGATAGAACGGAAGGCTTGCGATATACATGCCGTCTTCTACCTGTGTCTGACATGCCAGACAGGTTTTCAGTTCATTTTTTCCTTTGATTCTGTAGATGGTCGCACATGCACCGCAGAATCCGTGACGGCATCCGCATCCGCGTTTTAACTGATATCCGGCGTACTCCATAGCGGTCATGATGGTCAGATCGCCAGGTACGGAATACTTTTTGCCGTAAACGTAAATATTTACCATTTCCTGCATTTTCTTCAACCTCCGTTTAATATTCGTTCGGTAATTCGTCAATCTCGTCGCAGCGGAAAACAGGGCCGTCCTTGCAGACGTATTTATCTCCGATGTTGCAGCGGCCGCATTTTCCGATACCGCATTTCATACGAAGCTCCAAAGTAGTGTAAACCTGTGTTTTCTCATAGCCCAGTTCCTGAAGTCCCTGAAGAACAAATTTGATCATGATCGGCGGTCCGCAGATCAGAGCTGTTTTGTCAACGGACATGTTCAGTTCTTTCACATAATTCGGAACGAATCCTACATGACCGTCCCAGCCTTCCTGCTCACGGTCAATCGTCAGATGCACGTTGACATCTTTTGCTTTCGCCCATACTTCCTGGATCTCTTTTAACTGTACCAGATCGTCTTTGGAACGGGAACCGTAAACGATATCTACGGTACCGTAGTTGTCACGATTGTCCAGTACGTAATTGATCACGGAACGCAGCGGAGCAAGTCCGATACCACCGGCGATGAACAGCAGGTCCTGTCCTTTTAATACAGTTTCTACCGGGAAATGATTTCCGTACGGTCCACGAACCAGGATTTCATCTCCTACGGACATATTATGAAGATAGTTTGTTAAAGTACCGCACTCCTTGATGGAGAACTCCTGGTACTCTTTGTTTGTCGGGGAGGATGTAATGGAAAACAGCGCCTCTCCAACGCCCGGCACGCAGAGCATTGCGCACTGGCCCGGCATATGTTCAAACAGCTTGGTGCCGTCCGGACGAACGATACGGAATGTCTTTACGTCCGGTGTTTCGCGGCGGATATCTGTGATGATACCGACCTGCGGCAGCAAAGCGTTTTTCTTTTCTTCGCTTCCACAACTACAATTGCACATTTACTTGGTACCTCCCATGCGTTTGATGACTTTTACGATATTCAGCGACTGCGGGCATTTCTCTACGCAGCGTCCGCATCCGACGCAGGAATACATTCCATCGTTGTTGTCCGGGAAGTAAACCAGCTTGTGCATGAAACGCTGACGGAAACGCTGCATCTGTGTGGTACGGTTGTTTCCTGCTGCCATCATCGTAAAGTCAGAGTACATACAGGAATCCCAGCAACGGTAACGCTGTACACCGTTTCCTGTATTGAAATCCTTGATATCATAGCACTGGCAGGTCGGACAGGAGAACGTACAGGTTCCGCAGCCTAAGCAGGCATCGGAAAGCTCTTTCCATTTCGGATCATCGAAACGCTCTTTTGTCTTGCCTACGCCCCATCCCTCGAGGGAGAGATTGCTGTTTGGCATCTTGTCGATCAGGGTACGGATGGCTTCTTTTTCAGCCTCAACCTCTTTTGCAAGATCCTGCTCGGTAAGGTATTCTTTCACAAGCTCTGTCAGCTTCTCACCCTTTTCGGTTTTTGCTTCCCATGCATAACCGTCAGCTACCTGCCACATCGCAACATCAGCCTGCGGTTCTGCCGCATCGATACCGAAGGTCTTGCAGAAGCAGCTGTCTTCCGGCTCATGACATGCAAGAGAAACCACAATGCCGTGCTCTCTTCTTGCTGCATAGTAAACGTCAGCCGGCTCGCTTAAGAATACGCGGTCCAGAACATCGAAAGCGCGGACATCGCATGGACGAACGCCGAAAATAGCGAACGGCGCATCTTTTAATGCTGCCGGCTCGATGCTGGTCTTGTTTGCCTTCTGATAGCAGGAGTAAAGAACTTCACTCTGCGGGAAAAAGGCGTCTTTTGGGGATTTTACGGTTTTTAAGGTATCGAGATCCACTTTCGCGTCCTCGGTCCAGAAACCGAAATTGGTAATTCCATTGTTTTGTACCGGAAGGAAAAGATCCATCTCCTTTGCAACAGCGGCAAGGAGCTCCGGCATTTTTTCTCTGCTAATCTGATACATCCCTTAACCCCTTTCCTTGACGATACTTGGCTCTACATCTTCCTGTGTGAAGTTGGTGAGCGGTGCACGGCTGTCAGTGTCTTCTCCTGCCTGATACTCTCCGTAGAACTCATCGATATCTTTGATGAATTTACGATTCAGAAGGTGCAGCGGAATATGCTGCGGACATACGCGGGAACACTCGCCGCAGTCCGTGCAGCGTCCGGCAACGTGGAATGCACGGATGATGTGGAACATCTGCTCCTCAAATGTCGTAGTGTTTGCTTTCTGTGCAGTATCGTAACGATCATTGTCAAATACGCATTTGATACAGCTGCAGGCCGGACATACGTTGCGGCATGCATTACAGCGGATACAGCGGGAAAGCTCATTCTGCCAGAATGCGAACCGTTCTTCCGGAGCCATTGCCTCAAGCTTTTCAACCAGTTCGAAACGGCCTTCTTTTGCCGGTTTTTCCTCGTCACAGCCTTCTGCGAGCTCGTCGTATGCTACATGTTTTCCACCCTTGCAGGCCTTACATCTCTCGAGGATGACATCCTCTCTTTTCAGCTCTTTGACACCATAAACCGTTGCAACTTTGATGGTATCGCCGTCCTCTGTTACAGCGGTAATACCCTTGCAGCCTGCTTCACGGATTTTCTCGATATCGAGTTTTCCGTCACATCCTACACCAACGATATAGGTTTTCTCGCGGTCCACACGATGCTCTTTGATTAACTGATTAAAGCTGTAGGTATCGCACGGTTTTAAGAAAACGAGTGTTTTTCCTTCTTCTTTTGATGCTTTAATCATGTATTTGCTTAAGTTGGCACCACAGAATCCGTCATAGGTAAATTCGTCAAGACTCTCGGCACTTTCAAAAAATGCAGGCTCTGCGCTGAAATCTGTATCGCCTTTTCTCCAGCCAAGAACGCGGACTACGGTACCGTCAGACAGAAGCTCTTTTGCGCGTGATACTAATTTTTCTTGCATCGTAAATCCTCCAATCTGACATTTTTACCAAGACTTCTCACCTGCTCAATGAACTCGTTCATGGTCTGGGAGAATTTCACACCTTCTGCGGCGGATACCCATTCCACACGGGTACGTCCGTTTTCAACTCCAAGATAGTCGAGCATGGAGAACAGCAGGGTCATACGTCTTCTTGCATAATAGTTTCCTGTGCTGTAATGGCAGTCTCCCGGATGGCATCCGCAGAGGATGACTCCGTCAGCACCCTTCTGGAAAGCTCTTAAGATAAAAAGCGGATTAACACGGCAGGAACATGGAACACGGATGATCTTTACGTCTGCCGGATAGGAAAGACGGCTGGAACCTGCCAGGTCTGCTCCTGCGTAGGAGCACCAGTTGCAGCAGAATGCCACGATGACTGGCTTAAATTCTTTGTTTTCGTTGTTATCTATCGGCATATTGCATCTACCTCCGCGAGAATTTGTCTATTGGAGAATCCTTTCAGGTCCATAGCACCGGACGGACATGCAACGGTACATGCACCACATCCATGGCAAAGTGCGCCGTTAACGACTGCCACATGTCTGGTTTCGCGGATTCCGTGGTCGTTGACCTGACGATCTTCGTAAGAAATCGCGCCGTATGGGCAGACTTTTTCACAGGATGCACATCCGTTACAGAACAGCGGATTGGATTCTGCTGTACACGGGTTGGTGGTCAGTTTGTCTTTTGCAAGCAGTCCGACTACTTTGACAGCAGCTGCTCCGGCCTGTGCAACGGTTTCCGGAATATCTTTCGGTCCCTGGCATACACCGGAGAGGAAAACTCCTGCGGTCGGAGACTCTACCGGACGCAGTTTTGCGTGTGCCTCGGTAAAGAAGTCGTTGGTATCCATACTTGCAGTCAGCATGGTAGCCAGTTTTCTTGCATCTTTACTCGGCTCGATTGCCGTTGCAAGGACAACAAGGTCTGCTTCCATCTTGATCTGACGGTTGTCCAGAAGGTCGGATCCCTGTACCAGAAGACGTCCGTTCGGAGCCTCAGATACTTTTCCTACCTGACCCTTGATATAATCTACGCTAAACTCTTCTACTGCACGGCGATAGAACTCATCGAAGTTCTTACCCGGGGTACGAACATCAATGTAGAAGACATGTACATTGACATCCGGATAATGGTCACGCACCAGCATGGCCTGTTTTGCGGTGTACATACAGCAGATCTTGGAGCAATAGCTCTTTCCTCTGCAGGTTACGTCACGGGAGCCAACGCACTGGATAAATACGATATCCTTCGGATGCTCGCCATTGGAAAGACGTACTACTTTACCGCCTGTCGGGCCGGCAGCGTTCATCAGACGTTCCATTTCAAGAGAGGTAATAACGTCTTTGCTCTGGTTGTAATAATATTCATCAAACTTATCCAGATTGATGGTATCAAAACCGGTTGCAACAACGATAGCACCGTACTCTCTTGTAATTACTTCATCTTTCTGATCGTAATTTACTGCACCTGCTGCGCAGACTTTGGAACAGATACCGCATTTTCCGGTTTTGAAATGGATACAGTTTGCAGTATCAATGACCGGTACATTCGGAACTGCCTGTGCGAACGGTGTGTAAATTGCAGTACGTGTGGACAGTCCGCGGTTGAACTCACTTAAGTTTTTCTTAGATGGACATTTCTCCTGGCAGAGACCACATCCGGTACATTTGTCCATATCTACGTATCTTGCTTTTTTGCGGATATCTACTTTGAAATCACCGACAAATCCGCCAACGCTCTCTACTTCACTGTAGGTATAGATATTGATCTTCTCATGGGCGTTTACCTCTCCCATACGAGGAGTCAGGATACAGGAAGAACAGTCAAGGGTTGGGAATGTTTTATCGAGCTGGGACATTCTTCCGCCGATACTCGGGGTCTTCTCTACGATATCTACTTCATAGCCTGCATCTGCGATATCCAGTGCTGTCTGAATACCTGCGATACCGCCTCCGATCACCAGCGCACGTTTTACAACGCGGCTCTCGCCCGGGGTAAGCGGGGTGTCCAGCATAACTTTTGCAACGGCTGCACGGGCCAGGATCACGGCCTTCTCGGTAGCCTCTTCCATATCTTTATGAATCCAGGAACACTGCTCACGAATGTTTGCAATCTCCAGCTGATACGGGTTCAGACCCGCTTTTTCTGCTGCTTTGCGGAACGTTCCTTCATGCATACGAGGAGAGCAGGAACAGATAACAACGCCGGTCAGATGCTCGTTCTGAATGGCATCGATCACTTTCTGCTGACCTGTTTCGGAACACATATACTGATAATCCTCTGCATGTACAACACCCGGCTCTTTGCTGATGACATCAACAACTTTTTTAACATCAACGGTAGCCGCAATATTTGTACCGCAGTGGCAGACAAATACTCCTATTCTTTGCACTTTTCTCTCACCTTTCTGTGGATGGGTTGTTTTTTACTTTCTATATTTACGGAATGCACTCATCAGCAGCTGCTGCGGAGTCTCATCGTCCAGAAGTGCCGGAATTTCATCCGGGGAGAGATAATTCTCACCTTTCTGGCGGATGACAGAAAGACGGACTGCCTCGATCAGTTTGGCAGGTTTTACGTCTCTTGGACAGCGCTCTACGCATGCGAAGCAGGAGAGGCATTTCCAGATGGACTTGGAGTTCATCAGTGCTTCCACATCGCCGTTCTGTACATAGGATACGAACTGATGCGGACGGATGTCCATTTCGTTATAAGCAGGACAGGATGCGGAACATTTACCGCATTTCATACATTTTCTGGTATCCACACCGGCGATGGCACGGATTTCATCGGATGTTGCAATTTTCATGCCTGCACCTCCTCTTTGATGCCGAGTGCTTCTGCAAGAAGCTCGGTAAAGTAGGTAACCGGAAGACCTTCTTTTGTTCCGTTATTGCGCAGGTTGTACATGCAAAGCGGACATGCAGTGATCAGTTCTTCTGCTCCTTTGTAGGATGCGGATACCATGATCTGGTCTACCATGTTGGATGCCATTTTCTTTTCTTTGAGGGATATGTAGCCGCCGCAGCACTCATTTCTCATCGGATATACGACCGGTGTCGCGCCAAGGGCCTTGATAAAGTCTTCAATGATTGTCGGATTTTCCGGATCGTCAAACTGCATTGTGGTGCTCGGACGAAGCAGCATACAGCCGTAATATGCGCCGATTTTTCTTCCTTTTAATGGGTTTACCACTTTCTCTTTGATCTTGTCAAATCCAACGACGTCACGCAGCACTTCCAGATAATGAAGTACTTTCGTTTCGCCAAGATATGGCTCGGAAAGAGCCATGTAGTTGTTTACTTTTGTCTGAATGTCTTCTACATTCGCCATGTCATCGTTTACGCGTTTGATCACGTGATGACAGGCGGAACAGACTGTGATCAGATCCTGTCCTTTTTCTTTGGCGTCTGCTAAGGCGCGAACCGAAGAAAGTTTTGTGGCGATTTCATCGGATGCCTGTGGATACACAGCTCCGCAGCACTGCCAGTTTTCAATTTCTTCCAGTTCAAATCCCAGAACTTTTGCGCACTCTCTGGCATAATGATCCAGATCTTTTGCTTTGTTCTTCAGCGTACAGCCCGGAAAATAACTGTAGGTCATGGAATTGCTCCTTTCTTACTTGCTCCTGTTGGTTTCCATTTTTCCTGCGGTATCTTCTGTCCGGCACCGGAAAAGTTTCCGGTACTCTTTTTATGTACACCCGGCGGAAAATTTCTTCAGGCGCACGTTAAGGCAGTGGGAGATACCGCTCTTTCGCACTTTCTGCCACTGCCATAAATTTTATGTTTTGAGCTTATTGCCCGCTCTTAGTGCTCGATCTGTGCGATAACTGCTTTTAATGCGTCGGCACTTGCTTTGAGTTTTTCTACTTCCTCTTTTGTCATACGCATCGGAATCTTGCCCTGTACGCCTTTCGGTCCAACGAGGGTCAGTGTGCTTAAGCATACATCCTCGATGCCGTACTCACCGTGCATCATGGAAGATACGGTTGCTACAGAATCGGAAGAAGAAAGAATGGTTGCTACCAGTTTGCATACTGCAACAGATACTGCATAGAAAGTAGCTCCTTTGTTTGCAATAACCTGTCCGCCGGAAGTTCTTACGTACTCCAGCATAGCATCTTTGTCGATCTTGGTTACGTTCCTGCCCATTTTTTCTACGGTCTCGTAGTACTCGTCCAGACTGACACCGGAAACGTAAGCGCCGCTCCACGGAATGAAGGAAGTATCGCCGTGCTCACCGAATACGTAAGCGTGGATGTTTTTCTGGGCAATGTTGAGGTGTTCAGACAGTCCGCAGCGAAGTCTCGCGGAATCCAGCATGGTACCAGAACCAAGGATCTGGTTTTCCGGAAGTCCGGAGATCTTTGTAAACACGTAGGTCATGATATCAACCGGGTTGCTTACAATGATGTAGATGGCATTCGGAGCCGCTTTTACGATTTCCGGTGTGATGGATTTTAAGATGTTTACGTTGGTCTGGGTCAGCTCAATACGGGTCTGGCCAGGCTTTCTTGCAATACCGGAAGTAATAATTACGATATCAGAGTCCTTGGCATCCTCATACTCACCTGCGATGATGGAGACCGGATCGCGGAAGCAGGTACCCTGCGCGATATCCATAACCTCTCCCTCTACTTTTTTCTTGTTAATATCGATGAGAACAATCTCAGACGCGATGTCTTCGTTCGACAGTGTATAGGCGATCGTAGATCCAACGCTTCCAGCTCCAATGATGGTAATCTTGCTGCTCATAAATACTCCTTTCTAAAATACCCCTAGTTGGTTTTTGTGATTGATAAATTTTTCACTTTCCTTATCATAGCACTATGACAAGAATTTAACAAGTGTTTTTTTCGAGCATTTTCGTGAAATCTTTTTTCTCACTGAGCCCGTACGCTTCCAGAAGGGGTGTTCTGGATATATTTCAATACAATTATACCATTTTTTGTTCTTTTTCACAAGAATTCTTTCCAAAAACTTACAGCTTTGTCCTTCATCCCGCAGAATTCGTCTTTTTCCGCATGGTTCCCGGGTTTTTGCTTTCTGTGTTTAGTTTCACAAGTCTAACTTTCGTTCGTTATATTTTTAACAACTTTTCGTCATACGGGCTAGTTTCTGTCCTTCTTTTCTACATTTTGTAGGATGTATCCGCCAAATTTCCTGTCTGATTTTCATTTCTGCTGCCGCCAGACGCAAAAAAGACACGGATTTTTCTGTTCCGTGTCTTTTTTGCTCTGTTTTTTCTGTTTTTGCTTCTATTCTTCTGTTTCACGAGCCGTTGCCGCTTCGGCAAATGCATTTCCATATTCGGCAAGCGCCTCTTTTGCATAGACGGCATCTGACCGGTACGGCACATTTCCGTTTCCGACGTGCATCGTCACGTCCGCGCCTTTTCCAAGGATCAGAACAACCTCTCCCGGTACGGCGCCAAGAATCGCCTCCCGGATTGCTGCTCCGCGGTCCATGCGGATCTGGAAGGATGCACCTTCCTTTGCTATGTACCCGCCGATCTCCTCACAGATCGCCTGCGGATCTTCGTTTCCCGGATCATCCGGTACGAGGAAAATCCGGTCCGCCCGTTTTCCGGAAATCTCACCCATATCTTTTCTGCGGTTGAATGCTTTTCCGCCCGGGGTTCCGAACACAACGCTTACGCGGCTCCCCGGATATTCGAGTGCTACGGTATCAAACATTTTTTCAAAACTCAGGCCATTGTGCGCGAAATCCACGATCGCCGTGACCTCGCCCGCGCTGCTCTCATACGTCTCCATCCTTCCCGGAACGGTGACGCCAAGGAGGCTTTCCTTGATCAGCGAAACCGGGATTCCCATCGACCAGGCAGCCGCAATGGCAGCTACGGCATTCTCCACATTGAAGGCTCCGTGCACCGGCAGGGTAAAATCTTCCGAGAAATCCGGTCCTGCCACATGGAAATAGAATTTTCCTCTGCCCGGCTTGATATCACTCACGCGGATTACAGCATTTTCTTTCGATCCAAACGTAACGACGCGCTCACATTTTGCCGCAGCTTTCAGGATTTCCCCGATATGGTCGCTGTCCAGGTTCACGCAGGCGCAGGTGCAGCGGTCGAAGATCTTTAATTTCGACTGGAAATAATCATCAAAATCCTTGTGCTCCGTCGGGCTGATGTGGTCCTTGGAGATGTTCAGGAAAATGGCGGTATCAAAATGCGTGTTTCCGACTCTCTCGTATTTGAGCGCCTGGGAGGATACTTCCATCACCATATGGGAAAGGCCTGCATCTACGGCATTGCGCATATGACGGCACAGCTCCAGGGATTCCGGCGTGGTGAGCGTTGATGCTTCTCTCGTCTTTCCGTCGTAATATTCAATCGAACTTAACAGTGCACATCCGTTTCCGCCCTGTTTTTTCAGGCAGGCATCGAGCATCGACTGCAGGTAGTAGGCTGTCGTTGTCTTTCCTTTTGTTCCGGTCAGCGCCGTGACATGCAGCGACTTTGCCGGATAATCGTAAAACGCCTCACCCAGCACAAACTGTGCTTTTCTGGCATCGTTGACGATGAGCGCCGGAATTTCTTTTCCCGCTTCGTATTTTTTTTCACTTACATAGGCAACAGCACCGCGGTTTACGGCGTCTTTTAAGTATGCCTCTTTGAATGCAGCTCCTTTGCAGAGAAACAGCGTTCCCTGATCCGCTCCGCCCGAAAAATACGTTACGAGGGTAACGGGTCTGTCCTCTCCTTCTTTTCCTTCCGGCTCTGCAAATTCCACCAGAAGGCCTTCCTGCTCCAGAAGTTTCTTATATTCTAATACCGACTGTTTCATAGGATATCTTCCTCTCTTCTATGGGATTCTTTTTCAGCTTTCCTAAAATCCAGGCTCCATTATACCAGAATTGAAACAGCTTGTCCATCTTGCGGCACGGCTTACATCATCTGCGCATTTTTCTCAAAAAGAGAACGAAGCGTTTTTGCGCAGTACAGGTACGCCGGAACGAGAAACAGATCGGCGAGAATCCATGCCACCGGGCTTGCGAAGCAGACTGCGGTGTAACCAAAATACGGAACCAGGAAAAAGGCTACCACCGAACGGCCGATCATCTCGCAGACGCCGGCAAGGATTGCAAATTTGCTGAAGCCCATGCCCTGCACGGTAAAGCGTACGACATTGACAAGGGTCAGCGGAATGTAAAATACCATGTTGATCAGCAGCATCTGACGCGCCTGGTCGAGGATGACCGTCTCAGATGCATCTACAAAGAGAAGCGAAATCTGGCGGGACCACAGAAACATGACTCCTAAAATGACCACGGAATACACGCTTCCAATAATGGAACTTGTCAAAATACCGGTGTTGACACGATCCATCTTCTTCGCACCGACGTTCTGTCCGGCATACGTCGCCATAGTGGAGCCGAGCGCGTCGAACGGGCAGCAGCAGAACATGGAAATTTTACCGGCAGCCGTAACAGATGCAACCGCCGTGGAACCAAGGCCGTTGACAGCGGTCTGCAAAATAACACTTCCGATCGCGGTGATTGAATACTGCAGTCCCATCGGGATTCCCATATTGCACAGATTAAGCACATAATGCTTGTGCAGCTTCCAGTCCTCTCTCGTAAAAGCAAGGATAGTGAATTTTTTCTTCATATAAAAGAGACACAGGAATCCAGAGACTCCCTGCGCGATAATCGTCGCCCACGCGGTTCCCGCTACTCCCATCGGGCGGACCAGCGCAAGATCTAGCACGATATTCAGTATTGAAGAGATACCGAGGAAAATCAGTGGGGAGCGGCTGTCGCCGAGGCTCCGCATGATTGCTGATGTCTGGTTATAGAGCACCATAAGCGGAATTCCGAGGAAAATAACAAAGATGTAAGCGTATGCACCGTCCAGAATATCGGACGGGGTTTTCATCAGAATCAGAATGTCGCGGCACCAGATGCAGACAAGAACGGTCATCACCACGGAAAGAATACCGGCCAGGACGGCTCCATTTCCTACATACCGGCACAGCGCTTTCCGGTCTCCTGCCCCGAACATCTGCGCAACCGGAATTGCAAATCCGCTGCAGACTCCCATACAGAATCCCACGATCATAAAGTTGATCGAACCTGTGCTTCCAACAGCCGCGAGCGCTTTCGCGCCTAAGAATTTTCCTACAATAATCGTATCGACCATGCTGTAAAACTGCTGGAACAGCATGCCGAGCAGCAGCGGCAGTGCAAACCCCAGAATCAGTTTTACCGGGCTGCCGTTTGTCAGATCTTTTACTGCACTTTTCTTTGTTGCCATGTGATGTCCTCCCTATTGTCGTATGTTTTTGCTTCCCCTTTTTGTCGAATCTCATGCCATTTTATATCTTGTTTTCTCAGAATGCAATCCCGTAATACTGCCGAATTAAGAGACGTTTTTTCATCACTTTTACGTGTTTTTGACATGGCGGCCGCCTGTGCAGGAATTCTGTTTTTTTGCGCACGCCAAAAGCGGCTGCGGCAGGTTCCCGTTCCGGAACGCTGTGCCGCAGCCGCTTTGCTGTTCTTTCTTATTTTGCAAATTCTTTCTTTTTCCACTGAAGCAGAATCATCACAGCCACCGATGCGGTCAGAAAATCAGAAACCGGCTGGGAGGCAATAACACCGGAAAAACCGGCAAGTTTTGAAACGCAGAAAATTACAATGGCAAAAATCACGCCCTGACGTCCTGCTGAAAGAATCATTGCTCCTGCCCCGTTTCCGATCGCCTGGAAAATACAGGTCGATGCGAGTACGATACCAACAAACGGCATACCAATGAGCTGGACGCGAAGGATCTGCTGGGCCACTGCAATGACATCCGCCTCTTTTAAGAACAGTCCCACGAGAAGCGGAGCCGCCGCACCGAGCACAACCGCCATTCCGGCACCGGTCAGCACTTCCAGGAGGAAGGCAAAGCGGATCGTCTCACTGAGACGTTTTTTATTTTTCGCTCCATAATTGTATCCGACCAGCGGCTGTCCGCCAAAAGCGAAACCGACCATCACAAGAACAGAAATCATAATAATTTTCAAAGCAATTCCCATCGCTGCAACTTTGTCCGTTCCATACGGCTGCAAAAATCGGTTCGTCAGCGTCACGCCGATGCTCTGCATGAAGTTTGTGACGGATGCCGGAATGCCGATGGCAAGAACGGCGAGCACCTCTGCTCCGGTCATTTTCAGTTTTCGGAAATCGACGGAGAGATAGCGGCATTTCTTTATCATAAAGATAACATAGAAAATATCACCGCAGATGTTGCCGATCACCGTTGCAATCGCTGCTCCGGCTGCTCCCATGCCGAGCGTGTAAATAAAGATCGGGTCAAGAATGATGTTGACAACGGCTCCCAGCATTGTTCCGATCATCGAGGCTTTTGCGAAGCCCTCGGTCCGAAGAAGATTGTTCGGCGTCAGCTGCAGGATGATAAACGGTGCGCCGAGTGCAATCCACTGGTAATAGTCCCCCGCATACTGCCACGTCGTCTCATCACAGCCAAGCAGGCCAAGGATCGGCTGTTTGGCGGCAAGCAGGATGATGCTGACCGCAATGCCGACAGCAATCGCTGCGTAAAAGCAGAATACGCTGATCCGTCTTCCGTCCTCGTACTCTTTTTTACCGAAGAGGCGCGAAATGACGGAACTGCCGCCGACGCCGAAGATGTCACCGAGTGCAATCATCAGCGTGAAAATCGGTGTGCCGAGCGATACGCCGGCAATCAGTGCCGTGTTTCCGGTCCGCGCGATGAAAAAAGTATCTACCATATTATAGATCAGCGACACGACCATGCCGAGCACGACCGGAAGTGCGAGCGTCATATATGCTTTGGACACTTTTGTTTTCTCAAATAATTCGTTTTCCATTTTGAAAACTCCCCTTTCCTCTTTTTCGGTTACAGTTCACTGGTACCCAGCAAACTGTAACCTTTTTCATTCTGGTTTATCTTAGCAGACTTTCTTGCTTTTTCTTGTGTCATATGTCACAATAAAGAAAAAGTTTTCCAAAAAATTTTTCTGTGAAAGGATTTTCCTATGAAACGAATTTTTGATCCGGCTCTGCTGGACTTTTATCTTCAGAAACATGAGATCCCATCTCTTTTCGATACCCCGGATTTCGCATTTTCTCTGTATCAGTTTGAAAAAGGCGAACGGCTCGACACGCTGAATCCGGAGGAATACCTCTCGTTCCTCGTGGACGGTTCCATCGAGATCAGCGCCAACCGCGCCGACGGCACGAGCTACCCGATCGGCTATCTCGACGGCTTTACCTGCATCGGCGATATGGAATTCTGCGGAAAACGCGATGATACGCACCAGATCGAGGCACGCACCACCGCGCTTTGTATTGTTCTGCCGCTCGCTTCCACGAAAGAGCTTCTGCTGAACGACAACCGCTTTTTACGATATCTTTTAAACTCTGTCACCGAAAAGCTGATGCTTTATTCCAGCTCCCAGTCGAATTTTTCCACGCTCGAGGAATCCTTCCTCTCTTATCTCTCAGAGCGCTGTCCGGATCAGACGTTTTCCGGCGTGGAAAAGATGGCCATGCAGCTCCACTGCAGCCGCCGCCAGCTCCAGCGGTTTTTAAAGAAGCTGCTCGAAGAAGGACAGCTTGTGAAACTTTCGAAAGGTTCTTACCGCCTCAGCTGAAAACGCCATCGCTTCCTTATTTCCACGATTCCAGGATCGATGTTCCGATCGTTCCCTCCGGCATTTTTACGCCGAAGTTCTCTGCAACGGATGCGCCGATCACAGCGAAGGTGTCCTTCGTCTCCTGAAGGCCGCTCTCCTTCATAGACGGTGAGTACGCAAGGAGCGGCACCTGTTCTCTGGTGTGGTCCGTTCCGGTATAAGTCGGGTCGTTGCCGTGGTCTGCCGTGATCAGGAGCAGATCGTCGTCTTTTAACTGCTCCAGCAGCTTTCCAAGGTTCACATCGAATTTTTCAATCTCTTTTCCGTAGCCTTCCGGGTTTCTTCTGTGGCCCCAGAGTGCATCGAAATCGACGAGGTTGACAAAGCACAGTCCGGTAAAATCTTTTCCTGCCGTCTCAATCGTCTGCTCCATGCCGTGGACGCTGCTCTTGGATTTCAGACTCTCCGTGATGCCCTCGCCGCAGAAAATATCGTTGATTTTTCCGATGCTGATGACATCATATCCTGCCTCCTGCATCGCGTTGAGCACGGTTTTTCCCGTCGGTTTGACAGCGTAGTCGTGACGGTTTGCGGTGCGGACGAACTCTCCTTTTTTCTTTCCGACGTACGGTCTTGCAATGACACGGCCGACTTTCCACTCGTCTTTCATGGTCAGCTCACGGGCAATCTCGCAGTAATGATACAGCGTCTCCAGTCCCATCGTCTCCTCGTTGCCGCAGATCTGCAGTACGGAATCCGCCGAGGTATAGACAATCAGTTCTCCGTTTTCGATCTCGCGCTCTGCCAGCTCATCGAGGATCTCCGTTCCGCTCGCCGCCTTATTGCCGATGATCTTTCTGCCGGTTCGTTTTTCCAGCTCGTCGATCAGTTCTTTCGGAAATCCGTGGTCGGTGAACGTAACGAACGGCTTTGTCGTGTAAATTCCCATCATCTCCCAGTGGCCGGTCATGGTGTCTTTTCCGTTGCTCGCCTCGTTCAGTCTTCTGGCGTAACTCTTTGCCTCATCCTCTGTCACACCGCAGAGATTTCCCATGCCGAGGCGGCGCAGGTTCGGGATTTCAAGGCCTCCCTGACTCTCCCAGATGTGGCCGAAGGTATTGACACCGACATCCCCAAACTTCTCCGAATCCGCCATCGCCCCGATTCCGAGAGAATCCAGGACGATCAGAAAAATACGGTTATATTTTCTCATACTCTTTACTCCTTTCTTTTTAACTCAGCTCAAACATTCCATGATAGAGCTGATAATATTTTCCTTTCTGTGCCAGAAGTGCGTCGTGGTCGCCGCGCTCTACGATATTTCCCTGCTCCAGCACCATGATCGCATTGGCGTTTCGCACGGTGCTTAAGCGGTGGGCGATGACAAATACGGTTCTGCCCTCCATGAGCTGGTCCATTCCTTTTTCGATCAGCGCCTCGGTTCTGGTGTCAACGGAAGATGTTGCCTCGTCAAGAATCAGCACCGGCGGATCGGCAACGGCGGCACGGGCAATCGCGAGAAGCTGGCGCTGGCCCTGGGAGAGGTTGGCTCCGTCGGAGGTCAGCATCGTGTCGTAGCCGTTCGGCAGACGGCGGATGAAGGAATCCGCATTCGCAATTTTGGCCGCATGTTCAATTTCTTCCTGCGTGGCATCGAGTTTTCCAAAACGGATGTTTTCTGCTACGGTTCCCGTGAACAGATGGGTATCCTGCAGAACGATACCGAGGGAGTGGCGCAGAGCGTCTTTTTCGATATCTTTTACGTCAATGCCGTCGTAGACAACCGCGCCGCCCTGGACGTCGTAGAAACGGTTGATCAGGTTCGTGATCGTCGTTTTTCCGGCTCCTGTGGAACCGACAAAAGCAATTTTCTGGCCTGGTTTGGCATACAGGCTGATGTTCTTTAAGATCAGACGGTCTGCCGTGTAGCCGAAATCCACGTTTTCAAAACGCACATCGCCCTTTAATTCCGTCATCGTTCCGTCCGGGCGCTTCCATGCCCAGCGGCCTGTTGTCTCTTCGCAGACGGCAAGTGCGCCGTTCTCTTCTTTTACGTTGACCAGTTCCACTTTTCCCTCATCGATTTCCGGCTCCAGGCTCATCACGTCGAAGACACGCTCCGCACCGGCGAGCGCTGAGAGAAGGAAGTTGCTCTGCTGGGTGAACTGGTTGATCGGAAGCGCCGCCTGGCGGACAAAGACAAGGTAGCTTGCCAGGCTTCCGATATCGGCTTTTCCGTGCAGGGCGAGAAGGCCGCCGAGCACTGCCACAATCGCATAATTGACATACGAAATGCTGACAACGACAGGAACCATCGTCGCCGCATACCCCTGCGCGCCGGTTCCCGCTTTCCGGAGCTCCTCATTCTTTTTGCAGAATTCCGTAAAGCTCTCTTCTTCGTGGTGGAACACCTTGACGACTTTCTGTCCGGTGATCAGCTCCTCAATATAGCCGTTCAGTTCTCCGAGGCTGTTCTGCTGCTTCGTATAATAACCCTTGCTGCGCTTTCCGCTGAACTTGATATACCAGAACATGATACCGTAGCACACCGTTACAATCAGCGAGAGCCGCCAGTTCAGGATATACAGCAAGGTCAGTGTTCCCACAATCTGGATGAAGCTCTGGATAACCATCGCAAAACTGTTGTTCAGGGCATCTGCCATCGTGTCGATATCGTTCGTGAAAAGACTCATGATATCGCCGTGGCGTCTGCTGTCGAAGAACTGCAGCGGCAGTGTCTGGACGTGTTCGAACAGATCGCGGCGGATATCAAATACAACCTGCTGTGCTGCTTTTACCATGGTCTGCGTGTAGCCGTATGCTGCGAGTGCGCCGCACCCGAAAATGAGTGCCGTAATCAGCACGCCGCGCAGCAGTGTGTGCACATCTCCGTCCGCCAGTCCGTTGACAACCGGGCGGATCATATACGTTCCAAAGAGGTTGGCTCCCGCGCTGATTGTTACCAGTACCGCTACGACTGCGAGCATTTTTTTGTGCCGTCCCAGATAAGACAGGAAGACGCGCAGCGTGTGTTTCAGGTTCTTTGGTTTCTTTCCGCTATAAGCTCTCGCTGCCATTTTCGTCTCCTCCTTTCATCTGTGAGGCGTAAATTTCCTGATAAATCGGGTCATCCGCCAGCAGTTCAGCGTGCGTGCCGATCCGGTGTACTTTTCCGTCATCAAGAATGATGATCTGATCCGTATTCATGACGGATGTTACTCTCTGCGCAATGATAATTTTTGTGACATTCTTCCGCGCCGCCAGTGCCTCGCGGATCTTTTTCTCCGTTGCCGTGTCGACCGCACTTGTCGAATCATCGAAGATCAGGATTTTTGCCTTTCCGATCAGCGCACGCGCGATGCAGAGACGCTGCTTCTGGCCTCCGGAGAGGTTGCTTGCGCCCTGCTCGAGCACGGTGTCGAGGCCGTCCGGCATGCGGTTCAAAAATTCATCCGCACACGCCGCGCGGCATGCTTCCCAGATCTCCTCATCGGATGCATCCACATTGCCCCATTTCAGGTTTTCACGCACGGTTCCGGAGAACAGCACGTTTTTCTGCAGAATGATATTGACTGCATCGCGGAGAGCGGCAAGATCGTACGCGCGCACATCCTTTCCGCCGACGCGGACGGTGCCGCGGCTGGTATCATACAGACGCGGAATGAGCTGCACCAGCGTCGTTTTCGAAGAACCTGTTCCTCCGAGGATTCCTACCGTCTGACCAGCTTTGATCTTCAGCGTAACATCGGAGAGTGCGTACTCTTTTGCTTCTTCTTTGTATTTAAACGATACGTTGTCAAACTCCACGCTGCCCTCTGTCACTTCTGTTACACCATTTTCCGGCGAGGTGAGCACGATTTTCTCATCGAGCACCTCGACAATCCGGTGTGCGCTCGCCATGGAACGGGTCAGAAGCAGGAAGACGTTTGCAATCATCATCATCGAGTTCATGACCTGCATGACGTAGCTTAGAAATCCGGTCAGGTTTCCGACGGCAAGCTGTTTTTTCAGAATCATATTTCCGCCGAACCACAGAATCAGCACGATCGCGGTATACATGACGCCCTGAAATGCCGGCAGATTCAGCACGGCGTAGTGGAACGTCTGCTCGCTCGCTGCGGTCAGGTCGGTGTTGACCTCGTTGAATTTGTCTTCCTCGTACTCATCCCGCACGAAAGCTTTGACGGCACGGATCGCGGTCAGCCCCTCCTGGACAACGTTGTTCAGGCGGTCCACCATGGACTGCAGTTTTGTGTACATCGGGGCAACTCTCCGCACAATCAGGGAGAGAATAAAGCCAAGAAGCGGGGTACATACAAGGAATACAAATGCCAGCCGCGGATTCATATAGAATGAAAGGCCGATTCCCATAATCAGAAGCGACGGTCCGCGCGTGATCGGGCGGAAGCCGGCGCTTACCATATTCTGGATGACGGTAACATCCGTCGTCATACGGGTGATCAGGGATGATACCGCAAAGTGGTCGAGGTTGGAAAATGCATACTGCTGCATTTTCTCATACTCCGCCTTCCGGATCTCAGCTCCCCAGCCGTACGTCGCCCGCGCCGCAAAGTGCGCGTATAAAATTCCGGTCACAAGCGCACAGAGCGCGCAGACTCCCATCTGGATTCCCTTGCGGTAAATGTAAGGGATATCGCCGTTCGCAACGCCGATGTCAATCAGATTGGAAATCAGAATCGGAATAAAAAGTTCAAAACACGTTTCTACCAATACCAGCACTGCTCCGAAAATCATATCCCGCTTGTAGGGACCTGCATACGAGAGCAGACGCTTCATATCATTCATCTTCTGTCATGTCCTGCCACTCAAAATGTGATTAAATATACTTATCACATCGAGATAATGTAAGTTCTCACGAATCTTACTTACTGCTTCCTTGTGTATACTTTTGATTGACCGAAATCATATCTACTCGTAGATCCATGTACACTCCACAGTCGTTAATTCCCGAAATAGCCTTCGGTACATACTTACATTTGCGTCCTTATGCAATCTTGTAAGTTTTTACACCTCTCAGATTCAGTGCCGCATTGAAATCCCTGTCTTCGACATAGCCACAATGACATCGAAATATTCTATCTGAAAGTTTTAAATCTTTCTTGATCATTCCACAACAATGGCAGATTTTTGATGATGGATACCATCTGTCTGCAACCCGAAGCTCAATACCATTTTCCCTGCTTTTCGCCTTAAGCTTTATTCTGAATTCGTAAAACTTCTGCGAAGCAACTGCTCTTGAAAGATGTTTGTTCTTCATCATTCCCGATACGTTTAAGTCTTCAATCGTTATATAAGATGGTTTGGTTTTTACGATCTCTGCGATTGTCTTATTGATGTAATCCGTACGGATATTGTCTATTTTATGATGAAGTTTTTGTACCTTAAGTTTTTGTTTTTGTATATTCGCTCTTTGAGTGGACTCTCCTTTCTTTAGATTTTCATACTTTCGGGAGAGACATCTCTGTTCCCGAACGAGTCGTTTTTCTAATTTCTTTAATCTTGCTGATTTGTTGATATTCTTATATGTCTTACCATTTGAAACAATGGCAAAATCCTTTAACCCCAGGTCGATGCCGATTCCTTCGTTAGAAAGATCAGCAGTTTTATTATCAGGAATTTCTATAAGAGCCGAAACATAATATCTGCCCGCTTTCATGGAAACATGGCCGCTTTTTATGATATATCCTTCTTTCGTCGTAGGAATGTATCCTTTTTCTTTGATACGAACCCATCCAAGTGATGGAATGTTAACTCGGTGTCTCTCGCAGCGACAATCTTTCGGATTATTCTTTACGAAATACATCTTCACATCTGATCTGCCTTTCTTTTTGAACTTCGGAAAAGCACTTTCATGATTAAAGAATTTTTTAAATGCAGTCTGTCCATGATTTACTGCCTGGGTCACCGCTTTTGAGTATGCTTCCTTAATCCATAAATATTCTGGATGTTGTGGAAGGTATTCATGATTCAGCCAGACTCTGAATTTACTGCTGCTCATGAATTTTTCGCCATTTTGATAAAGTTCTTTGTTATGGGCCAGATAGAAATTATAAATAAATCTACAAGTTCCTATTGTTTTATGAATCCTGACTTTCTGCTCTTCTGTCGGATGAATTTCCGTCCTGAAGCTCTTTAGCAATTTCCTCGTCCCTCTCTATTTGTTTTTTATACTTACGAAGTCCATACAGCCTGCAGGAGAACACATGAAGTATGGAAACAATATCCTGTACAAGTTCTTCCTGTGGTGATAATTCTTCGTTGTTTACCACCACGATCGTTGTGTTGCATTTCATACAGAATTTTTCAAACCAATCATAACCGAATCGGATAAATCTGTCTTTGTGGGTTATGATGATCGTTTTTACTTTCTGTTCCATTACTTCATCTAATAATTTATTCCACTTTTTGCGGTTGTAATTAAGACCACTTCCATACTCTTCGATACATTGGTCTACAATGATTCCCCTGGCATTACAAAACTGTCGTAAAAATGCGACCTGGTTTTGCAAATCGTCTTTTTGATTTTTTGTAGATACTCTGGCATAAATAACTGCCTGACGTTTATCATTTTCGATATTTATGCCTTTGAATTGAAGATATTGGTCATACGTATAATAACGCCTGTCAGTTGGAGTTCGATTTGCTTTTAAAATCCCTTCTCTGTCCCAACGCTGTAGCGTTTTAACAGATATCCCTAACAATTCAGCAAAATCCTTCGGCTTGTAGTTTGTGATATTTGATGTGTTCATAATATGATTCTCCTTTTGTATGTTTAAACACATTATATCACATTTGACAATATATTTAGTTACTTATATTTTCCTCCTTTTGCTGTTTTTCGGAGTCCATTTTACCATACCCCGGCATGATTTTCAACGCGCCGAAATAATCCCTTTTACCCCAAAAATCCCCTTTTCCCAACAACTTTTCTGTCGTCAGAAAAAGAGGATCGTTTTTTCACTCACGGATAACCTGAAACGTTTTCCACTTGCCCTGTTTGAATCTCCACCAGAAGATGATGCCGCGCACGGACCAGTCGAGGCACATCGCAAGAGCGATTCCCATAACGCCCATGTTCATCCAGATTGCAAAAATCACAGAGAAAATCAGGCGGACGCCGATGGTCGTGAAGAGGGAAATTCCCATTGTGAATTTTACATCTCCTGTCGCACGAAGGCCGCTTCCAAGCGGTCCGGCGTAGCAGAGTGCAATACCGTTGAAAATATTATGCAGCAGTACCAGCCAGAGTGTCAGCCGCTTCGTCTCCTCGGACACCGCATAGAAGGAAAGGACAAACGGTGTGACTGCAAAGACAAGCGCATTCCATGCCACTCCAATGATCAGTGTGATTTTTATCAGCTTGCGGAAATAATACTCCGCCTGATCAGTATCTCCCGCGCCCATGCACTGTCCGATGACGGTGATGAATACTGGGGAAAGTGCACTGCTTGTGAGTGCCGCCATGGACCATATACTCTGGGCAATGCCGTTTGCGGCAATCTGGTAGGTACCAAACAGTGCTACCACACTGGAAAGTGCTACTTTGACGAGCTGGAAAATACCGCTCTCGATACCGTTCGGAACTGCGATACTGAGGATCGTTTTCTGGAAGCTCAAGTCTACTTTAAAAATCCACTCTTTCAGATACTGCACCGGATTTCGCTTTGAGAAGCAGAGAACCGTGATAACAGCTGCGGAAAAGATACGCGCAATCAGCGACGGAACCGCAACGCCAGGCACACCTGTATGCAAAGCAAAGACGCCGATACAGTTTCCGACTACGTTGATCACATTCGATGCAATCGAAAGGTACATCGTCGTGCTGGTTTTTCCAAAACTGCGGTACAAAGCCGCTCCCGCATTGTAAATCGCCATTGCCGGATAGGAATATGCCGAGATACGCAGATACGTCACGCATGCCGCCATGACATCATCCTCAACCTTGCCGAACATCAAACGCATCAGCTGTTCGTTGGCAACCAGTACCACTACAGAAATAACAACCGACAGCAATACCGATGCCGTCAGAAGCTGGGAAGCTGCCGCTCCCGCCTGCTCCTTGTCCTTCTTTCCGATATACTGGCTGATGACCACCGCACCGCCGGATGCCAGCGCTGTGAACAGATTGATAAAGATCATATTAAACGCATTGACCAGTGACACACCGGAAACCGCCGCCTCTCCGACAAATCCGATAACAAACACGTCCGCAATTCCGACCAGAGCCACCAGAAGCTGCTCTAGGAAAAGCGGAATAATCAGCTTTTTCAAATCCTGATTTGTAAACATAAAACCCCTCCTGCCATTTTTCTTTCTGTCTCTATTTTAGACATCTAACAGCTCATTTGTCTAATGCTTATTCTAAATGGCAGTTCATACGCGGATTGCATATTACACTTCACAGAAATCTCTTTTCACTTTCTCACACAGCTTGCCATACACACGCTCCACAAACCATGGCTCTGTCGATTTTTCTGCGATCTGCTCCACCGGAATCCAGCCGACTGCGCTGTTTTCATCCGGCTTGCAGCGGATTTCCTGTACCGGGTCTGCTTCCATGAGATATGTCACATTCAGATGGAGATGTGTCGTCACGTACTTTCCGCGCTTCACATGGCCGTCCACCGACAGGATTTCGAGCGAGAATGGCTGATCCGATAAGAGCTTCACCTCTTCAATCCCGGATTCCTCCTTCACTTCTCTTACCGCCACGCTGCAAAGATCCGCATCTCCGTCCGCGTGGCCGCCGAGCCATGCCCAGGAATGGTAAATATTGTGATACGCCATCAGCACCTGCTTCCGATCCGGGCTTACGACCCAGGCGGAGGCAGTCAGATGTGCGGTCTCATTTTCCCGCGTCAAAATATCGCATCCGCTCTCCATCCATTTCAGCAGAATCGCCCGATCCCGCTCTTCCTGCTCATTGTACGGACGGTATTCCCGGATCTGCCGCAGCAGGTTTTCTTTGGCTGTTTCATTCTGCATCCGTTTTCCCTCCCACTTTGATTTTAAACGATTGATAAAAAAGACCCCGGCGCCTGTATTTCTACAGACCGCCGGGGTCTCCTTACGTTTGAACACAAATCATGCTATTGCATGAAAATCCTGATTCGGACAGATTCTGCTTAAATTAAGCGTTCTTCTGAGCGATAGCTGCCTGAGCTGCTGCCAGACGGGCGATCGGCACACGGAACGGTGAGCAGGAAACATAGTCCAGACCCAGTTTGTTGCAGAACTCTACGGAGCTCGGATCTCCACCGTGCTCACCGCAGATACCTACGTGCAGAGAAGAGTTAACCGGTCTTCCAAGATCGATAGCCATCTTCATCAGCTTGCCAACGCCGTCCTGATCGAGTTTTGCGAATGGATCGTTCTCGAAGATCTTAGCGTCATAGTAAGCGTTCAGGAATTTACCAGCATCGTCACGGGAGAATCCGTAAGTCATCTGAGTAAGGTCGTTGGTTCCAAAGCAGAAGAAGTCTGCCTCTTTTGCGATCTCATCTGCAGTCAGAGCTGCTCTCGGGATCTCGATCATGGTACCAACTTCGTATTCAAGGTCGCTGCCTGCAGCTGCGATTTCAGCGTCAGCGGTCTCTACTACGAATTTCTTAACGTATTTCAGCTCTTTGATATCGCCAACAAGCGGGATCATGATTTCCGGTTTAACATTCCAATCCGGATGAGCTTTCTTCACGTTGATGGCTGCGCGGATTACTGCGCTTGTCTGCATCTTAGCGATTTCCGGATAAGTTACAGCAAGACGGCATCCACGATGACCCATCATCGGGTTGAACTCATGCAGACCAGCGATGATTGCTTTGATCTGCTCAACAGATTTGCCCTGTGCGTCAGCCAGTTTCTTGATGTCCTCTTCCTCAGTCGGAACGAACTCATGAAGCGGCGGATCCAGGAAACGGATGGTAACCGGGTTGCCTTCCAGAGCTTCATACAGCTTCTCGAAGTCTCCCTGCTGCTCCGGAAGGATCTTAGCAAGTGCTGCTTCTCTCTCTTCTACGGTTTCAGCGCAGATCATCTCACGGAATGCATCGATTCTGTTGCCTTCGAAGAACATATGCTCTGTACGGCAAAGACCAATACCTTCTGCGCCAAGCTCACGAGCTTTTTTAGCGTCTGCCGGAGTATCAGCGTTTGTACGAACTTTCATGGTTCTGTATTTATCTGCCCAGCCCATGATTCTTCCGAACTCGCCAGCGATGGTAGCGTCTACGGTCGGGATCAGTCCGTCATAGATGCATCCTGTAGAACCATCCAGAGAGATGCAGTCTCCCTCGTGGAACTCTTTGCCAGCCAGTGTGAATTTCTTGTTTGCCTCGTCCATTACGATATCACCGCAACCGGATACACAGCAGGTTCCCATACCACGGGCAACTACGGCTGCGTGGGAAGTCATACCACCACGAACAGTCAGGATACCCTGTGCAGATTTCATACCTGTGATATCTTCTGGGGATGTCTCAAGACGAACCAGAACAACTTTTTCTCCTCTTTCAGCCCATGCAACAGCGTCATCAGCTGTGAAGACGATTTTACCGCAAGCAGCTCCCGGAGATGCTCCCAGTGCTTTTGCCATTGGAGTAGCCTCTTTCAGTGCTTTTGCATCGAACTGCGGATGAAGCAGAGAGTCAAGGTTACGAGGATCGATCATTGCAACTGCCTCTTCCTCTGTTCTCATTCCCTCATCTACAAGGTCGCAGGCGATTTTCAGAGCAGCTTTTGCTGTTCTCTTACCGTTACGTGTCTGCAGCATGTACAGTTTACCGTGCTCTACAGTGAACTCCATGTCCTGCATATCTCTGTAGTGTGTTTCCAGAGTTTTGCAAACTTCTTTGAACTGTTTGAAAGCTTCCGGGAATTTCTCTTCCATCTCGGAAATGTGCATAGGTGTACGAACACCGGCAACTACGTCCTCGCCCTGTGCGTTGGTAAGGAACTCACCGAACAGTCCGTTTTCTCCTGTAGCAGGGTCACGGGTGAAGGCAACACCTGTACCACAGTCATCTCCCATGTTTCCGAATGCCATCATCTGTACGTTAACAGCGGTACCCCAGGAATACGGGATGTCGTTGTCACGACGATAAACGTTTGCTCTCGGGTTGTCCCAGGAACGGAATACGGCTTTAACAGCCTCCATCAGCTGTACCTTAGGATCGGTCGGGAAATCCTCACCGATTTTAGCTTTGTACTCAGCTTTGAACTGCTCAGCCAGTTTTTTGAGGTCATCTGCGTCAAGATCTACGTCCTGTTTTACGCCTTTCTCCTCTTTCATCTTGTCGATCAGCTCTTCGAAGTATTTTTTACCAACTTCCATAACTACGTCAGAGAACATCTGAATGAATCTTCTGTAGCAGTCCCAAGCCCAACGTGGGTTGCCGGAAGCCTGTGACAGAGTTTCAACAACCTCTTCGTTCAGACCAAGGTTCAGGATGGTATCCATCATACCTGGCATGGAAGCTCTTGCTCCGGAACGTACAGAAACGAGCAGCGGATTCTTAGCGTCTCCGAATTTCTTTCCTGTGATTCCTTCCATTTTATCGATTGCTTCCATGATCTGACCCATGATCTCGTCGTTGATCTGTCTGCCATCCTCATAGTACTGTGTACAAGCCTCGGTTGTTACCGTGAATCCCTGTGGTACAGGAAGTCCCAGGTTTGTCATCTCAGCCAGGTTTGCGCCTTTTCCACCGAGAAGGTTACGCATGTCTGCATTACCTTCAGTGAACATGTAAACCCATTTTGCCATTGTTACTTTTCCTCCTACTTGTAATTTTGATAGGTTATAGTAAAGTATTTCCAGATTGCCCTGGATGATACGTTCACCCTATACTGATTGCACCGAAAATAAAGATATCCTCGGGGCGCACACATTTATTTTACCATAAGAATATCTTTAGTCAATAAAAATATGGCAAATTTTCGGTATTTTTTTTAATTTCTGGTTCTGCGTCCCTCTTGTGTCCTATTATATCAGCTTTTGGTTACTTTTTACAGGGTTTTTTGTAATTTTCGCGTAAAAAAAGAAGTATCGCACAATTTTTTTTCATTTTACGATACTTCTTCTTCTATTTTCCCCGGTAAATTTTCGGAATTGTTCGATTTTATGCTTTCAGAATTACGGTTTTGATTACGAAATACAGCAGCACAATCACACCGAGTACGATACGGTACCAGCCGAAGGCTTTGAAATCGTGCTTCTTGATGTACTGCATCAGAAATTTGATGGCAAAAATCGATACCGCAAATGCCACCAGCATGCCGACGATCATGATCGCCACCTCAACACCGGTAAAGGCAAAGCCGTGTTTTACCAGTTTTAAAAGGCTCGCGCCAAACATAACCGGAACGGCAAGGAAAAACGTGTACTCCGATGCCAGCTCTCTCGAGCATCCCAGCAGGATACCGCCGATGATGGTTGCTCCCGAACGGGAAGTTCCCGGTACGATGGAAAGGAGCTGGAAAACACCGATATACAGCGCATTTTTCCAGGTAATCTCTTTGATTTTTGTTGCAGACAGTGTTCTCGTCTTGTTGTAATTCTCAATGATGATGAAGAGGACACCATAGATGATCAGCATCAGTGCTACGATCACGTAATTCATCAGATGGGCCTCGATCCAGTCGTTGAATGCCAGTCCGATCACGGCTGCCGGCAGACACGATACGACAATCTTGAACCACATGATAATTTTGTCCAGATAACAGTAATTGTCTACAAAGTTCTGAATCCCTGCAAAGACCTTGTTGTCGCTTGGATTGGCAAAATAGCTCTTGCTTTTCGCTTTGCTTTTGCCATGAAACGGCCAGAGATCCCAGAAATAGATGACGACAACCGCAAGGATTGCACCGAGCTGGATGACAACTTCAAAAACATTCTTGAAATCAGCTGTCACATTCAGCTTAATAAACTCATCTACCAGAATCATGTGGCCGGTGCTGCTGATCGGAAGCCACTCGGTAATGCCCTCTACGATACCCAGCAGGATAACCTTTAACCACTCAATGATGTTCATACGATATGTACCTTTCTCTTTTTGAATTGGATGCCCTTTTCTGGCATTCTATTAAAAATCTATCATACTTATGCCAAAAACACAAGCGCGTCACGTTTTCTTTTTTGTAAAATCCATAACCCACATTCGGCCAAAAAAGCTCTCTGCCGCTTTGTTTCTGCAGCAGAGAGCTTTTCTTTGCTTTATGCTTCTATCATGCTTATCTCTTGTCGATCGTTGCGATATCAATCAGGGTCAGCTTCTTCACATCTGTATTTTCCAGACTGGTTACGAGTGCGGTTGCGGTATCCAGAGAGGTCAGTACGTTGACACCTGTCTCGATCGCGTTCCGGCGGATGACGAATCCGTCTTTGGAGTGCTCAACACCCTGGGACGGAGTATCGATGACGAGGTCGATCTTGTGGCCGAGGATCAGGTCCATCAGGTTCGGGGACGGCTGCTCGATCTTGTTGGTGCGGATCGCATTGACGCCGTTCTCGTTCAGGGCTTTCGCGGTATTTCTCGTCGCATAGATCTTGTAGCCGAGAGCCTGGAATCTCTGTGCGATCGGAACGATATCCTCTTTATCCTCATCCTTTACGGTGATGATCATGTTTTTGTATTTCGGCAGGTTGATTCCGGCGCCGAGGAATGCTTTGTAAAGAGCCTCATTGAAGGTCTTTGCAATACCAAGGCACTCACCGGTGGATTTCATCTCCGGTCCAAGGGCGATATCTGCGCCGCGGATCTTCTCGAAGGAGAATACCGGCATCTTGATGGCAATGTAATCTGCCTCTCTCTGCAGACCCGGCTCGTAGCCAAGCTCGCGGATCGTGTGGCCAAGGATGACTTTCGTTGCCAGCGGCACGATCGGGATTCCGGTTACCTTGCTGATGTACGGCACGGTACGAGAAGAACGCGGGTTGACCTCGATGACGTAAACATCCTCACCGCATACGATGAACTGGATGTTGATCATACCGATGACATGCAGGGATCTTGCCAGACGTTTCGTATACTCTACGATGGTGTCTTTTGCATGCTGGCTGATGCTCTGTGCCGGATAAACGGAGATACTGTCTCCGGAGTGAACGCCGGCGCGCTCGATGTGCTCCATGATACCAGGAATCAGGATATCGGTGCCGTCGCAGACTGCATCAACCTCGATCTCCTTGCCCTGCAGATATTTATCAACCAGGATCGGATGCTCCTGTGCGATCCGGTTGATGATGCCGATAAATTCATCGACGTCCTCATCGCTGATGGCGATCTGCATACCCTGTCCTCCAAGGACGTAGGACGGGCGGACGAGTACCGGATAGCCGAGCTCGTTGGCTGCTTTTTTCGCCTCTTCTGCAGTGAATACGGTGTGTCCCTTCGGACGCGGGATTTCACACTGCTCCAGGATCTCATCGAACAGCTCACGGTCCTCTGCGGCATCTACGTTCTCTGCAGATGTTCCAAGGATCGGCACACCCATTTTCAGGAGTGCTTCGGTCAGCTTAATCGCAGTCTGGCCGCCGAACTGTACAACGGCTCCGTCCGGATGCTCGATGTTGACGATATTTTCTACATCTTCCGGTGTCAGCGGCTCGAAATACAGTTTATCTGCGATATCGAAGTCGGTGCTGACGGTCTCCGGGTTGTTGTTGATGATGATGGTCTCATAGCCCTCTTTCTTGAATGCCCAGGTACAATGTACGGAGCAGAAGTCAAACTCGATACCCTGTCCGATACGGATCGGGCCGGAACCAAGGACGAGGACTTTCTTTCTGTCGTTTGTCTCGACAGCTTCGTTTTCGCCGCCGTATACGGAATAGTAATACGGTGTGGTTGCTGCGAACTCAGCGGCACAGGTATCTACCATCTTGTAAGCTGCGGTGATATCATACTGTTTTCTTAACGCTTTTACTTCTTCTTCGGTCTTTCCTGCCAGTTTTGCCACCAGGTAATCCGGGAACTCAAGGCGTTTTGCTTCGCGCAGCAGATCCTCATCCAGCTCTTTGGCCTGTAATGCCTGCTCCATCTCAACGAGGATAGCCAGCTTATCGATGAACCATACATCGATTTTGGTGATCTCGTGGATCTCGTCGTAGGAGATGCCCTGACGGATCGCCTCTGCGATTCTCCAGATTCTCATATCGTCTACGATGTGAAGCTCTTCGATCAGCTCGTCTTTGGACAAGTGGCTGAAGTCATAGGACATCAGGGAATCTACGTGCTGTTCCAGGGAACGGATGGCTTTCATCAGCGCGCCCTCGAAGTTGTTGCAGATACTCATAACCTCACCGGTTGCCTTCATCTGTGTGGTCAGGGTACGTTTTGCACTGATAAACTTATCGAACGGCAGACGCGGGATTTTTACAACACAGTAATCCAGCATCGGCTCGAAGCTTGCGTAGGTTTTTCCGGTAATGGCGTTCGGGATCTCATCCAGAGTGTAGCCAAGTGCGATCTTTGCAGCAACCTTTGCAATCGGATAACCGGTCGCTTTGGAAGCCAGTGCGGAAGAACGGCTGACACGCGGATTTACCTCGATAACACAGTACTCGAAGCTGTCCGGATTCAACGCATACTGTACGTTGCATCCGCCGGTGATGCCAAGCTCGGTGATGATGTTGAGTGCAGAAGTACGCAGCATCTGATACTCTTTATCTCCCAGGGTCTGGGATGGTGCTACGACAATACTGTCTCCGGTGTGAACGCCGACCGGGTCGATGTTCTCCATGTTGCAGACGGTGATGCAGTTTCCTACGCTGTCCCGCATTACCTCGTACTCGATCTCTTTCCATCCGGCGATACATCTTTCAACGAGTACTTCGCCGACACGGGAAAGACGGAGTCCGTTCGAGAGGATCTCGATCAGCTCTTCTTCGTTGTAAGCGATACCGCCGCCGCTTCCGCCGAGGGTGTAAGCCGGACGCAGTACAACCGGATAACCGATCTTGTTGGTGAAATCGATACCAGCCTGTACATCATGGACAACCAGGGATGCCGCTACCGGCTCGCCGATTTTTTCCATGGTATCTTTGAATTCCTGACGGTCCTCTGCTTTTTTGATGGTCTGTGCTGTGGTACCGATCAGGCGTACGTTGTTTTCTTTTAAGAAGCCTTTTTCTTCGAGTTCCATCGCAAGGTTCAGTCCTGCCTGGCCTCCCAGAGTCGGAAGAACGCTGTCCGGTTTTTCCTTCTGGATGAGCTGCTCTACCACTTCTACGGTCAGCGGCTCGATGTAAACGCGGTCTGCGATATCTTTATCGGTCATGATGGTTGCCGGGTTGGAGTTCAGAAGAACAACTTCCATTCCCTCTTCTTTCAGGGAACGGCACGCCTGTGTTCCTGCGTAGTCGAACTCTGCTGCCTGTCCGATGACGATCGGACCGGAACCGATAACCAGAACTTTTTTAATATTCGGATTCTTTGGCATTATTTGTTACCTCCCATCATCTCAAGGAATCGATCAAACAGGTATCCGGAATCCTGCGGGCCAGGGCATGCCTCCGGATGGAACTGTACGGTAAAGATGTTTTTGCCGACGTATTTGAGTCCCTCGTTGGTGCCGTCGTTGACGTTCACAAAGGCCGGAACTGCCACATTCGGATCCAGGGTATCGGTATCTACGACGTAGCCGTGGTTCTGGGAAGAAATGTAAACTCTTCCGGTTGCCAGATCCTTGACCGGGTGGTTTCCGCCGCGGTGGCCGTATTTCATCTTGTGGGTATCTGCGCCGGTAGCCAGTGCCATCAGCTGATGTCCAAGACAGATTGCAAAGATCGGTACATTGGAATCGTACAGTTTTTTAATCTCTTTGATAATGGATACGCACTCTTTCGGATCTCCAGGGCCGTTGGACAGCATGATTCCGTCCGGATTTGCGGTGAGGATCTCTTCTGCTGTAGTAAGCGCCGGATAAATGGTCACTTCGCATCCGCGCTCATTTAAGGAACGTGCGATGTTGTTCTTTGCGCCAAGATCCAGAAGTGCAACTTTAAAGCCTTCTCCTTTTAAAACTGATTTTTCAGAGCAGGTTACCTTTTCTACAACTTTTCCGGTATTATACGCTTTTAATTTTGGAATAATTTCATCGAGGTGATAATTTTCGTTGGTCGTGATCATACCGTTCATGGTACCTTTTTCACGAAGAATTTTGGTGAGAGCACGAGTATCGATTCCGGCGATTCCGGGAATATCGAACTTTTTCAGGAAATTCTGAATGGTGTCCTGGCAACGGAAGTTGCTGGGGAGACGGGATAATTCTCTTACAATATAGCCATCCGGCCAGGGTCTTAAGGACTCCTGATCATCATAACAAATTCCATAGTTTCCAATAAGAGGATACGTCATACATACTGCCTGTCCCGCATAGGATGGGTCAGTCAGCACTTCGAGATATCCAGTCATGGATGTATTAAATACGATTTCACTGATCACTTCTTTTTGTGAACCAATGCTGGTTCCGGTAAAGACATGCCCGTCTTCTAAGATTAGAAAAGCTTTCATCATTCCACCGTTTTCCTTTCTTTTTCGTTCGGTTTTGAGTTTGTATGAAATATGCATCTCATACTTTAATCTTTCAGATTCTATCACAACCAGGGAAACATTTCAACTATTTTTGTCGAATTACGGAAATTTCTTTTCTGGAATACTTTTGAAGTGTGTATTGGGCATAAAATGTCCTGTCGGAATTATTTTCTTTTCTGGAAAAATAAAAATACCCTGACGGAAAGTTTTCACACTTCCCATCAGGGCAATCCGAATTGGTCCACCGGACCAATTCTTGATACGCAAAGCGAAAAAATAATGCAGGAGATGGGACTTGAACCCACACGATCTTGCGACCACAGGCACCTGAAGCCTGCGCGTCTGCCAATTCCGCCACTCCTGCATTTCTTAGTTGTCTTAGCGGTTGTCCGCTTGACAAGATAGATAATAACAGCTTTCTAAAGAAAAGTCAACACTTTTTTTGAAAAAATTTTAATTTTTTTGATTTTATGAAAAATATGGATAATAGTGATAATTTTAAACAATTTTACACTGTCTGAGATTCGTCTGTTTTTCTTTCCCCGTCTGCACATCTTCTCCGCACAGAAATAAAAAGACCCTGCCGGGAAGTTTCTGCATCATTCCAGGCAGGGTAATCCGAATTGGTCCACCGGACCAATTCTTGATACGCAAAGCGAAAAATAATGCAGGAGATGGGACTTGAACCCACACGATCTTGCGACCACAGGCACCTGAAGCCTGCGCGTCTGCCAATTCCGCCACTCCTGCATTTCTTAGTTGTCTTAGCGGTTGTCCGCTTGACAAGATAGATAATAACAGCTTTCTAAAGAAAAGTCAACACTTTTTTTGAAAAAATTTTAATTTTTTTGATTTTATGAAAAATATGGATAATAGTGATAATTTTAAACAATTTTACACTGTCTGAGATTCGTCTGTTTTTCTTTCCCCGTCTGCACATCTTCTCCGCACAGAAATAAAAAGACCCTGCCGGGAAGTTTCTGCATCATTCCAGGCAGGGTAATCCGAATTGGTCCACCGGACCAATTCTTGATACGCAAAGCGAAAAATAATGCAGGAGATGGGACTTGAACCCACACGATCTTGCGACCACAGGCACCTGAAGCCTGCGCGTCTGCCAATTCCGCCACTCCTGCATTTCTTGTCTTGCGGCTCTCATGTGCCGTTCAACAAAACATATATTACCAGATGATTCCGAATCTGTCAACAGCTTTTTTCAAATTTTTTCAAAAAATTTCAAATTTTCTTTTTTGCCCCGAAAAGCCCGCCATCCGCAGGGCTTTTCGGGAGATCCTGCATCACCTGGACTCCCGGCAGGAAATTGCCGTCAGCAGCGCAAGTCCGAAGAAAATACAGAAATCAGAAACATTGAACACAAGTCTGCGGAACTTCTCCGGTCCAAACCGGAAGCTGACATAGTCGGTCACGTAACCTCTCTTATGCCGGTCATACCAGTTCGACATGCCGCCGCCAATCGTAAGCGCAAGCCCAAGCTTCTTCGCCTTACACTTACGTCTGCCCGCCAGCGCTCCGAGACGCGCCCACAGTCCGGACAGCAAAAAGAAGGTGAGAATTTCCACCTTCTTCGTGCTGTCCGCGAAGCCGCCGCCCGCTACGCCGCGGTTATGACATTTCCGCAGGACAATATGTCCTTTGCAGACCGGGATCTGCTCATTTTCCTTTAACTCCTCTTCTGCCTTCTTTTTCAGGCATCCGTCTGCAAGGAAAACCGCTCCCGGCAGCAGGGTCCAGATCATTCCTCTTCCGGTACCTCTGCTTCTTTTTCAGGCTCTTCTTCCGGCGCTGCTGCTTCGGTTTCTTCTGCTTTTTCTTCCGGTTCTACGTGTACAAACTCGGCATCCTCCGGCTCTTCTTCCTTCTCCGGCATAGCAGCACCGCAGCGCATGCAGAAAGCTGCATCTTTCGGAACACTTGCGCCGCAGGCCGGGCATACGATGCGGCCTCTCTTGTTTGCCACGTCTTCCCTGCAGTCTGCAATCTCTTTTTCCAGATCGGTGATATCTTTGCAGATGCCGGCAAGATTCTCGTCGAATGCTTCGCCGTTCAGATAGCGGTTGTAGATGATCTGTCCGATATCCTGGTAATTCTTCTCAATCTGATCCTCAAGCGCATGCTGACGGGTGCGGATCTTCTGAATTTCTACGAATTCATCTGTTTTCTTTCCCACAGTATCCACTGTTTTTTTCAGTGTTTTACTTAAATTTCCAAAAAAATCCTCTGCCATAGTTAAAACCCTCTCTTTCTTATCTCTTATTTCAAGAAAACGCCAGTTTCACGTCTGCTCCGCTGTGTTTTCCAGTTACCTTATTTCTGCTCTAACTTTGGAACTTCCTGACCGCGCAGGAGAATCGTCGGCCCGCCGGTCTTTTCAATATAGTCTTTTGTGATGATAACCTCTCCGATGCTGCTGTCCTTTGGAATCTCATACATGATATCCAGCATGAAATCCTCGATGATCGAACGGAGTGCTCTCGCACCGGTATCTTTTTCCAGCGCTTTTCTTGCAATAGAGCGAAGTGCATCATCATCAAATTCCAGTTTCACCTCGTCGAGTTCGAGCAGTCTCTTATACTGCTTCAGGATCGCATTTTTCGGTTCTTTTAAGATCTCGACCAGCATATCCTCATTGAGACTCTCCAGCGTAAATACGATCGGCAGACGGCCAAGGAACTCCGGCACCATACCGAAAGTCCGAAGGTCTTCTAAGGTCACCTGTGACAGCAGGTTCTTATCCCCATCATACTTGTCCTTCAGATCCGCCTGGAAGCCAATGGAAGCTGTCTTGTTCAGACGCTCCTTGATGATGTCCGTCAGATCCGGGAAGGCACCGCCGCAGATAAAGAGAATGTTTCTGGTATTGACGGTCTCGAGCGGAACCATCGCATTTTTGCTGTTGGCTCCCACCGGAACTTCGATGTCGCTGCCCTCGAGGAGCTTCAGCATTCCCTGCTGTACGGCTTCTCCGCTGACGTCTCTCTGGTTTGTATTTTTCTTTTTCGCAATCTTGTCGATCTCGTCAATGAAGATGATACCGTGCTCCGCGCGCTCCACATCGTTGTCTGCGGCCGCTAAAAGCTTAGATACCACGCTTTCAATATCATCACCGATATAACCCGCTTCGGTAAGGGATGTGGCGTCCGTGATGGCAAGCGGCACATCTAAGAGGCGTGCCAGTGTCTGCACCAGATACGTTTTTCCGGAACCGGTCGGTCCGATCATCAGCATGTTGGATTTTTCGATCTCGATATTTCCGTCCTGCGGTGCAAAGACACGTTTGTAATGGTTGTAAACGGCAACCGACATGACTTTCTTTGCACGGTCCTGGCCGATAACGTATTCGTCAAGCATCGCCTTGATCCGGTGCGGCGGCGGAATGTCCTTGATGGAAAATTCTTTTGTTTTCTTCTTTTCTTCTTTTTTCTTTACCCGCTGCCGGTTCGGGATCTGGTTGGAAAGCCCGGAGAGATCGAGCATGCCGATATTCGGCATGTTGTTCATATTATTCATCATCTCATTGATCTGGCCCGGGTTCTGGTTCATGGTATCAAAGCTCTTCTGCATGCAGTCCGGGCAGATATTGATGTTTCCCGGAAGGGTAATCATCTTTCCGGCTTTGCTCTCCGGTCTGCGGCACATGAAGCAGACTTTTTCATAGGTATCTTCTGTATGATGGTCAGAGCTTTTTGTTTCCGCCTTAGTTTCGTCCGCGGTACCGTCCACTCTGTCTTTCTCTTCTGACATGATTTTTCAAATTCCTTTCTGTAATAGATCGCTTGGTCTAGCTTGATTATAGCCCAAAAGCCATAGGGTCACAAGTAAAAACTTTCTTAAAAATTACCAACTTTTTTAAGAATTTTACAAATTCAAAAAATTATATCAAAAAATGCAAAAAAAGGCGGACAGCCAGGCGTTCATATTCCTGTGCTGTCCGTCTTTTTTCTCTTAGGAAATAGTTATTTCGAGTTTTTATCTGTTGCCAAACGGATTCTGAATACCCTGGTCATTCTGATCGGAGCTTCCGGTTCCATCGTTTGTGGTTCCGTTGCTGCTTCCGCTCGTCTGCGGCATATCTGCTGCAGAGCCAAGGGTCAGCGTCAGTGTTACTTCTTTGTACTCACCGTTGTCCGCACGCTGTACGGTGACATCTACGGTCTCGCCTGCCGCATAATAGGTCAGTGTCTCTTTTAAGCCTTTGGCGTTCGAGATGCTTCTTCCATCAAACGTGGTGATAACATCGCCTTTCTTGAAGCCCGCATCGGCTGCCGGGCTGCCGTCCACAACGCTCATGATGCAGACACCGGTCGGAATACCGTAGTTCTGGGAAACATCTGCGCTGACATCCGCCATGTTGATTCCGATATAAGCGGCCTTATCATCGCTGACTTTGTATCTTGTTGTCAGGTTCATCAGGTTCTGCAGAATCGGCTCCGCTTTCGAAATCGGGATCGCAAAGCCCATGCCCTCGACCTGTGTGGAGCTGTATTTTGCTTCGTTAATGCCGATCAGCTCACCGTTCATGTTCAGAAGGGCGCCGCCGCTGTTTCCAGGGTTGATGGCTGCATCGGTCTGGATCAGTCCCTCAGAAGTAATCGTCTCGCCGGTACTCTCATCCTGACTGGAGATCGTACGGTCTTTTGCACTGATATATCCGCTCGTCAGGGACTGGCCGGTTCCCAGTGCATTTCCGATTGCCACAACCTGATCACCGACCTCAAGGTCATCGGAATTTCCCATCACGGCAATTTTGATCTGGCTCTTTGTCTCGTCCTTGATGTCGGAAAGTTTTACTGCAACAACAGCAAGGTCATTGTCCGCATCGGTACCTTTGATCTGGCCTTCTACCGTCTCATCGTCGATAAAGCTGACGGAAAGAGACGTCGCACCGCTGACAACGTGGTTGTTTGTCGCAATCAGGAGCTCATCGTCGTTCTGTCCGACAATAACTCCGGTTCCGCTTGCAGGAACTTCCTGGCTTGTGGTTCCGAAGAATGTCTCAACTTCTTCCACCGTTGTCGTAGAAATTGCTACCAGAGACGGCATCGCACTCGATGCAACATCTTTCACGGACATCTCGCCGGTTGCTTTTACGGTATCGGAGGTATCACTGCTGTCTGCTGCCGTTGTTGTGGTGGTCGTCGGAATTGTAACTTCCTGCTTCTGCTCTGTTGCTGTACCGATCACTTTCGTACCGACTGCTGCAGTCCCAATGAAAACACCGCCTGCCACGAGTCCGAAGCACGCTGCCATGGCAAGTGTCATGCCCCATTTTTTTGCGGCTGACATTGGTTTTTTCGCTTTCTTTTTGTGATCCTGCGGCTGCGGAACGGCAGAAAACTGTGGTTTTTCCTGCTTCGGAGCACTCTGTGTCTGTGACTGGTACTGATAATGTTCTGTCTTTGCAGAAGATGTCCGCTCTGCCTTTGCCTCCGACGGGTCCGGTTCTCCGGTGTAGGAAGCGCTGTTATTCTCCTCGCCGGTCTTTCCGCTGATTTTCGGATTCACCCAGCTGTAGGTTGTCGTTTTCTTTTCTTCCGCCTTCGGCGCTTCTGCGGTTTCCTGCGGTTTTTCCGTCTCTGCTGCACTCTGCTCTGCTGTCGTTTCTGCTTTTACTTCTTCTGTATGCTCTGCAGCTTTGGTTTTCTCTGCTGCCTCACCATTTATTTCTTCTTTTTTGAATTCTTCACTCATGGCTGATCCCTCTTTCTCTTTTCTATCTCAGGCACCAATACACAGTGCTCTTATTTCTTTCTTCATTTTCTACTGCCTATTGTACGTTAGAATTGTGTTGAAACTGTGATAATTTTGAAAAAAGAGGAATTTTATGCTGCGGTTTTTATTCTACCGTAACCGATTTCGCCAAGTTTCTCGGTTTATCCACATCGAGGCCTCTGCCGATCGATACGTAGTAGCCAAAGAGCTGCAGCGGAATGATCGCCAGGGAGTTTGCAAAAATCGGATTTGTCTCCGGCAGGTAAACTACGTAGTCGGCTACTTTTTCCACTTCTGTATTGCCAACGGTCGTTACCGCCATGACAAACGCGCCTCGTGTCTTCACTTCCTGAATATTGCTGATCATTTTCTTGTAGAGCTCCGGCTGGGTCAGCACGGCTACGACAAGGCGTCCGTCCTCAATCAGGGAAATGGTTCCGTGTTTCAGCTCACCGGCTGCATACGCCTCGGAGTGGATGTAGGAAATCTCTTTCAGCTTCAGGGAGCCCTCCATCGAGATTGCATAGTCGATGCCGCGTCCGATGAAAAAGACGTGTTCTGCCGCAAGATAACGGTTGGCAAAACGCTGTACGTTCTCCTTGTGGGACAGCAGCAGGGAAATCTGCTCCGGCAGGCGCTCAAGGCTCTGGATCATCGCATCGAAGTCATTCTGTGAAACGGTTCCGCGTACTTTGGCAAACTTCATCGCCAGAAGGTACTGCGCGATAAGCTGTGTGCTGTACGCTTTCGTTGTCGCAACAGCGATCTCCGGACCGGCCCAGGTATACATGACATTGTCTGCCTCTCTTGCAATCGAACTTCCAACTACGTTTACGATGCCAAGGGTACGCACGCCCTTTTCTTTTGCAAGGCGGAGAGCCGCGAGGGTATCGGCCGTCTCACCCGACTGGCTGACGATGACCACGAGCGTATTTTCCTGCAGAATCGGATCACGGTAGCGGAATTCGCTTGCCAGATCTACCTCAACCGGGATTCTTGCCAGCTTTTCGAAGACGTATTTTGCGGTTACACCGGTGTGGTATGCAGAACCGCAGGCAACGATAAAGATTTTGCGGATCGCGCGGATCTCCTCATCGGTCATGCCGAGTTCTTCGATCACAACATCACCGTTCTTAATACGCGGCGTCAGGGTATCTTTTACGGCTTTTGGCTGCTCATGCATCTCTTTCAGCATGAAATGCTCATAGCCGCCTTTTTCTGCCGCATTCATATCCCAGTCGATGTGGGTTGCCTCTTTCTCCAGCTCCTCCTCGTCAATATTGTAGAAGTGAAGGCCATCGCGGGTCAGTTTCACGATCTCCTCATTTTCCAGAAAATAGACATCTCTTGTATATTTCAGGACAGCCGGAACATCGGATGCAATCAGGTTTCCGCTCTTACTTGTACCAACGATCAGCGGGCTGTCTTTACGGACCGCATACACCTCATCCGGATGGTCGCGGAACAGGATACCCAGTGCATACGATCCCTCCATGCGGTGCATAACCTTTGTGATCGTTGCAAGCGGATCGCCGTTATAATAGTAATCCAGCATATGGGCAATTACCTCGGTATCTGTCTCCGAAAGGAACTCATATCCTTTGGACATCAGTTTTTTCTTTAATTTCAGATAATTCTCAATAATTCCATTGTGTACAACGACAATCGAGTGGTCTTTATTGAAATGCGGATGTGCATTCAGATCGGAAGGTGCCCCATGCGTTGCCCATCTCGTATGTCCGATTCCTACGGTACCCGGAAGTGTCGCTCCATTTTGTGTCATTTCCTCAAGCACCTTCAGACGGCCCATTGCTTTCTGCATCTGAATTTTGTTTCCATCGTATACAGCAATTCCGGCCGAATCGTATCCGCGGTACTCCAGCTTTGACAATCCGTCCAGCAGCACCGGGGCAGCCTGGCAGGTTCCAATATATCCAACAATTCCACACATAGATTTTTTCCTCCTAACAGCAAAAGGCGGCACCCTTGTTCTGTTTTCAGGTTATGCCGCCTTCTAATTTCTTGTTCTTTACTTTTTTACCACGCTGCTCCGTTCTCTGTCAACCTTATGGAGCATTTCGTATTTACTTACAAAATCTTTTTATTTTTGTTTTTTACTTTCACTTATCTTCTATTTCGTTTTTTTCTTATCTTTCCGTGATATTCCCACCACGTTTTGTTTGAGGTACACCAGCGGATCACACCGTCCGGAAGGCTTTTGTATCGTTTTCCGAGGAAGTATCCCACATATTTGAATCCGCTTTGAAAAAATAACGTGACGAGCAGCCACGGCTTATGAATTTTGCAGACGTAGGATGCCGATTTTTTCACCATACGGATTCCCTCACCCTCAGACGGATACGCATCAAAGATCTCCGGATGCTGTGCCTGGGATACACCGAGGTCGAAATTGCGGTGAAGCTGTGCCAGACAACCGTAATTGTGGGAATGTACCACCTTCGCATCTGCCGCATAGGCAATCGCATAGCCCGCCTGCACAAGATGCCCGGCATAGATCATATCTTCGTTAAACAAGGTGCTTTCTACAAATCCACCCAGCTCTTCATATGTCCTGCGGTCATACATTGCACAGACATTGGAGCAGAAAAAAGTCTTAACACCAAGTTTTGGCAGATCACCGGCATCCTTGATATCACTCTCCTCCGGATAGTTAAAGCCTCTCGTAAACCGTTCCAGTGTACGGCAGTCATCCCGCGGAAGCTGCCGCGCATAGGCCGCCTTCACATGCGGCAGTGAAAATTTTTCCACCAGATGTTCCACGCACGCATTGTCGTACGGCATGGCATCCTGGGTCATAAAAAGCAGAAGATCCGCATCCGAACTTTCTGCCATCGCCCTTCTCGTTCCGCCGTGGTCAAATTCGCTTGGCCGGATATGCTCTACCATAATTTTATCCGATAACTGCTCCCACGCCGGGTTCCAGAACTTTTTCCCTGTGTTTACAACCCGGATCGACCGGATCGGGTAAGTCTGTTCCAAAAGGCGGGGCAGAAGCTCTGCGAACTCCTGCCCTGGTTTATACGTTGGTATCATAACATCAACGGTATAGAATTTCATGTCTGGTTTTCTCCCTCGTATTTAGTCGCCTGCGATCACCGAATCTGCCTCTGCACCAGGCCCCTGGTTCAGCACATAGCCGATCATATCTTCATCGTAACCGCTCTTTCTTGCAATGTAGTCGCTGTACTCTGTAACAGCCGCAGACGGTTCATACGAAAGACCCGGATACAGATATTCATGCAGCTCTCTTACATTGAACTCCAGCGTAACCGGAATTACAACATCCTCACCAATGGCATTCACTACATTTTCACCATAGCAGAGCTGGAACGGATAGGCATAGGAGGTTCCCATCGTATACGTTACCGCATGCATACCAAGTTCCAGGATTTCATTCTTGGTAAGACTGGTGCTGACATTTCCCATCACCTTGTCCAGAATTTCCGGAATCTTGGTCGGATTCTGTTTCAGCTTCTGTACCATAAGATTGATAACAATTCGCTGACGGCTGGTACGTTTTGCATCATCACCGCCGCCATAACGGATCCGCGCATAGGAGGTAGCAAGCGCACCGCTGACATGACGTACTTCGCTGTAATCATCCCCAAGGTCCTCATCATACGGAATAGCTTCATACTCTACGCCCTGTGCTTCCGATACCTCTCTGTTGTAGTTGTTTGCATGAACACACTCTGCATTTGTCATCTCGATGTCGAGACCGCCCAGGACATCAATCGCATCGGCGAGTGCCTTGAAGTTTACGGTAACGTAATCGGTCAGTGCAAAGTCAAGGTTTGTATTCAGCATGGAGAGCATACTCTCCGGGCCGCCGCGGTTGTATGCGGAATTGGCTTTGTCAAACTCATAATATTCATCGGTATATTTCGCCATATTCATCCAGGTGTCACGCATAATCGACACCATACGGATTTCCTGCTTGTCATGATCAATACAACAGAGAATAATCGTGTCACTGTTCATGCTTTCTGCCAGCTCGGAGCCTTCCACACCTCTGGCATCCACGCCGACCAGCGCGATGACCTGTGTACCGGACATCTGTGAGAGATCGGTATTTGCCTTTACTTCACTGTTGATCTGAATCTGGGAGCTGTCCAGCGTATCCTGATTCATCTTATCCATCGAACGGTTGATCCATGCGTAGACGAACAGAATTCCGGAAAGAATCAGCAGAACGGTGATTTCAATTCCGAAAATTATTTTTCTGCGGCGCATTTTTTTGTATTTTCTGCTCTTTTTGTAATTCTTCTTCGACATCTCTTTTCCCCTTATCTTTTAGTAAGCGTTTTTATTCACAAATCCTTTGAAAAAGGTCAGGAACAGAATTTTAAAATCAAGTCCCAGCGTCCAGTTTTCAATATAATACAGATCACAGTCAATACGCTTGCGGATAGAAGTATCCCCCCGGTATCCATTCACCTGCGCCCATCCCGTAAGACCGGGACGAACCTGATGTTTTACCATATAACGCGGGATCTCCTCCCGGAATTTTTCCACAAAGAAAGGTCGCTCCGGCCTCGGTCCGACCAGGCTCATATCTCCTTTTAAGATGTTAAAGAGCTGTGGAAGCTCATCAATGCTGGTATGGCGCATGAATTTTCCAAATCCCGTCACACGCGGGTCATTCTTCACGGTCCATGCCTTCTTTTCTTTCTCCTCCGTCTGAACTTCCATCGAACGGAACTTGTACATTTCAAACGGTTTGTTGTGCAGTCCGACGCGTGTCTGACGGTAGATCAGCGGACCCGGTGAGGTCAGCTTGATCATGATGCAGGAAAACAGCATCACCGGTGAGAACAGAATGATCGCCACGAGCGCGCCGAAAATATCCACAATCCGTTTCAGCATCGCGTTGAACGTGTTGGAAAGCGGCACATAGCGGATATTGACGACAGGAAGTCCCTGCAGGTCTTCTGTGTACGGCTTTGTCGGAATGATGTTGTGGTAATCCGGCACAAACTGGGTATGTACGCCGGATTTTTCACACATGGCAACGATCTCCTCCAGGCGGAAGTATTCGTTCAGTCCAAGGGTAATGGCAATTTCATCCAGTTTGTTTTCCGGCAGAATGACTGAAAGATTGTTGATTCTTCCAAGAACCTTGATACCGCGGTACATCGTTCCCGCTTTGACATGGTCATCGAGGATTCCGCGGACGAGATAGCCCCACTCCGGGTTTGCAATGATCCGGTCAATGTATTCCTCGGTCGCACGGCTGTAGCCGACCATCAGAATCTGCTTCTGGTTGCGGCCGTGTTTCCACATATTGCTTAAGATATAGTGGATCAGATTTCTTACGATCGTTTCCAGTGTCACATTCAGCACAAAGAAGATGCAGAGCATACCACGGGAAAAGTGAACCTGGCGCACCATGTAAAGGCTGGCCAGCCAGACCAGAAATCCAACCGTATTCGCTTTTAAGATATTGGCAAATTCCAGACGTCTTCCCTGAAAACGCTTGGATGCATAGAGATTGAATGCATAGTAAAGCAGCAGATAGCCGGGCACGATATAGAGCAGTGCCATCATATACGTCGCCGGCGGCAGAATTCCCCTCTCCGGATGATTATTCATAACGCCCAGCCGCACATAGCAGTACCAGGACAGTACATAGGAAAGTGCGAGCACCAGGGCATCGATCAGAACGTGCATCCGGTCAAAATATTTCTGATTATCGTTGATCAAATTCGTTCACCTTATCTGTTTTTTTCGGGATTTAAAAATTCCCTACCCCTAACTATACAATAAGTTCCAAAAAAGAGCAATCATATTTTTCTAACATTCTTCTTATTTCCGTAAACTTTTTAACTTTTTCGTAATCTTTTGAAAGAATCCTTATGCCCTCTCCAGAAATCTCCGGAACACATTGATAAAAAGCTCCCATTCGATGACAAAATACGTGCCGAGGCGCTTCCACTCGAAACGGATCTTTTTTGCTCTGTTTTCCGGCTTCCGGCAGATGAAAAAACCATTCTTGATTCCTGCCAGATATTCTTTTCCGTATCCCTTCGATGCAAAAAAGACCAGTTTTGCCGAAAAACCGAGGATAAAGGCCGGCAGGTTAAGCAAAATCTGTAAAACCGGCATATTTTTATAGATCAGATAAATATTGTTCCTGGAAGAATAACGGATTTTAAAGAGGTTATACCGGGAGCCGCTCGTTCCGCTTCCGACGTGGTAAACCTTCGCGGACGGCTCATACCAGTTCTCGTAGCCCAAAAGCCGCGCACGATAGCCGATGTCGGTATCTTCCAGATAAGCGAAATGTTCTTCGTCAAAAAGTCCGGTCTTTTCCAGAAATTCCCGGCGGTAGATCGCTGCTCCGGCGCAGGCCGCAAAAATCCGGTCGGACGTTTCAAATTCACTGACCGGTTTTCCTTTTCCTCTTGCGAATGCCCATCCCAGCATATTATAGTAATTTCCCGCATCGTCGATTTTATCACGCTCCTGATAGGAAATCAGCTTTGCGCTGCATGCAAACGCATTCTTTCTTTTACAGATTCCCTCATAAAGGCGCTCGACAAAGTCCGGGAACACTTCGGTGTCGTTGTTTAAAAGGATCACATACGGCTCCTTCGACCGGCGGATGCCTTCGTTGACCGCACGGCTGAAGCCATAGTTATCATCGAGCTGGATGATTTTCGTCTCCGGGTAGTGTTCCCGCAGAAACGCACAGCTCTCATCCTGTGAACCATTGTCCACGAAATATGTGGTAAATTCCGTAAAGGTCTGCTTTGCAAGCGCTGCAAAGCACGTCTCCAGATACCGGTATCCATTATAATTTGGTATTACAACTGCTACTTTATCCATGGTTTTACTCCCCTGCCGTCGGCACGCAGTCCATAGTTCCACGATGCCAGCGTTAAATTTGGATTGTAGCAGGGATCTCCTGCCTTTAACAGCCCAATCCAGCGGCTGCGCATAAATTCGATTTCCGACTGGAAGCGGCGCACCTTCTTCTCGTCATCCTCTGCTCCCCTGGATTTCGATTCATAATGGTACAACTCTACGTGCGGATTGTATACGATTTTATAACCTGCTTTTCCAATGCGCAGGCACAGATCAACATCATTGAAAGCGACGGACAGTTCTTCTTCAAAGCCGCCGACCTCCTCAAAGACCTCTTTTTTCATCATCATGCACGCTGCTGTCACCGCACTCACATTCATCTGGAGCGATGCCTTATGCAGATAGCCGCTTCTTCCGCGCGCCAGTCCTAAAAAGGCGTGGCCCGCAATGCCGCCTATCCCGATGATAATGCCGGCATGCTGCACCGTGTTGTCCGGATAATACAGCTTCGCGCCGACCGCCCCGATCTGCGGTCTCTGCAGATTGGACACCATCTTTTCCATAAAATCGGGTGTGATGATTTCCATATCGTTATTGAGAAACAGGAGATACTCTCCCTTTGCCTCTTTGACGCCGAAATTATTGATCGCAGAATAGTTAAAGCCCTGTTTTGGATACTTCAGGACACGGATGCCCTGTGCTTCGAGTTCTTTGTAATAGGAAAACGTTGCTTCCTCAGTGCTGTTGTTCTCAATAATCAGAATCTCATAGGATGGATACATGCACTTCTTCTTAATGGATTCCAGACAGGTGCGTAACGTATCGGCCTGATCCTTGTTCGGGATCAGAATCGAAACCAGAGGCGTTCCCTGCAGTTTATAATCTACATCGTAGAAGCCATAATCCGAACGCAGTGTGACGGTTCCCTCTTCGCCGCAGCGCGCAAGGTTTCCCTCAATTGCCTTTTTTCCGGCCTCATACGCGTACAGCTTGCTTGCCGGATTGTCTGCGGTGGAAGCGCTGTGGACCCTCCAGTGATATAAAACTCTCGGAATGTGTACAATTTTTCCCGCCATTTCCGTGCAGCGGAAGATATAATCATAATCCTGCGCCCCATTGTATTCCGGACGAAGGCCGCCGGTTTTCTCCGCAATCTCCCGCCGTACAACGAAGAAATGGCAGATATAATTGTTTGACCGCAGCAGATCCAGATTGAAATCCGGTTTGAAATGCGGCTGGAAATACTCGGACAGATCGGTCCGTACCTTGTCCTCATCGGTATAAAAAGCATCGATGGACGGATCTTTTTCCAGACGGATGGCAATTTCAAAGAGTGCATCCGGCGCAAGCAGATCGTCGTGATCCATAAAACCGACGAAATTTCCCGCTGCTGCGGCAAGCGCTGCATTTGTATTCTCTGCAATGCCGATATTTTCCGGAATCGGAACGTTCTTTACGCGCGGATCTTTTCCGGTATACTCTTTCAGGATGCGCGCCATAGTCTCATCCTCCGGGCTGGCATTTCCGATCACCAGTTCCCAGTTTTCATAACTCTGTTTTTCCAGGGATTCGATCATCTGACGCAGAAAAATTTCCGGCGTACGGTAAGCCGGAACAACAACGCTGATCTTCGGACAATAAGAAAATTTATGATTTTTCTGACACGCCAGGTCCTCCTCTTTTGCGCAGTACTGCTCCCGCCACGGTCCGTACGGAACCTCCTCCGGCTCCATCCTCTCCGAAAGACGGATCAGGAATTCCTTTGGGCCATAATGTTTCAGGTAACGCAGTCCCTTCTGTATGTTGTAAGGTTTCAATTTCCGTATAAAACGGAGCCATTTCATATCTGACACTTTTTTTAACTCCTTGGGGTTTTTGTTTTTCAGGTTTTTTGTTTTTTCCGTATGAACTCGTTCGCATTATACTCTATTTTACTGCATTTTGCAAATCCCGACTGAAAATATTAAGAAATTATGTGTTTCTTCCCTGCTCGCTTTATGTTATAATAATAAAAGTGTGTCTAATACATTTTAGAGAGATCCGCTGCCCGGACAGTCTTATGCAGCTGTACCCGCTGGATCAGAAGGAGTGAGTTATGATTAGAAAGAATTCTGCAGCCCGCACATTTTTATGCCTGTTGCTTGCTTTTGTTTTTGCCGCGTCCTGCCTCCCGCAGACGATTTTTGCCACAACCGATAAAAAAACAGTCACCACCTGGCCCGAAGGACCGGAAAACAATTCCGGCGCTGTCTGTTTACTCGATGCCGATACTGGTGCTGTTTTATACGATAAAAACATGGACGAGCAGCGCTATCCTGCCAGCATCACCAAGATTCTGACGGCTCTGCTGATCATTGAAAACAAGCAGATGACCGACACCGTTACCTTCGGCGAACATGCTGTCAGCGAATCCATTCCGGGAAATGCCCGCATCAACGTTCAGCTTGGCGAAACGATCACAGTGGAGGATGCTCTTCACGCGATTCTTCTTGCCTCGGCAAATGAGGTCTGCACACAGCTTGCCATCGACATTGCCGGAAGCGAGGAAGGTTTCGCCGCCATGATGAACGAACGCGCCGCTGCACTTGGTTGCACGAATACCCATTTTGTCAATGCAAACGGTCTGCCAGATCCGAACCACTACACCAGTGCACACGATATGGCACTCATTATGCAGGAGTGCATCAAAAACGAGACCTTCTGCCGCATCGAGTCCGATCTGACCTACACAATTCAGCCGACCAATATGACCTCGACACCGCGTGATCTTCAGAACCACCACGCATTGCTGTTCCAGGACGGTCAGTGGGGATACAAGGGTGCTTTCGCCGGAAAGACCGGTTATACCGATGAGGCACACAACACACTCGTTACCGCTGCCAAGCGAGGCAATATGACGCTGGTCTGCGTTGTTTTAACCTGTGATAACCTCGATTATATCAACGATACCCGTACCGTACTTGATTTCGGTTATGATAATTTTACACATTATACCCTGAAGAACGCAAAAAAGGAAAGTCTTTCCGGTGTGGTAACGCTTCCAAAGAATGCGAAAATTGAAACTGCAACCTACACCGATCCGGACGGCGCTTCCGTTGAGGAACCGTACACCCGCCAGTATTTTTTCGATGATCACTTCATCGGAACAGCCGAGGTTTCCGCTCCATGTACTGTTTCCGACAGTTCTTCGGTTTCCTCCGATTCATCAGAAGAAACCGACAGCACAGATATTCCAACACCGGAAGAAACCAAGAAAATTTCTTTTCTCTCCACACTGCTCTATATTCTGCTTGGCCTGAACGGTGTCGCTTTTCTGATTCTGATCATTGTCGTGATCAACAACGCGAGAAAGAGACGGAAACGCAGAAACAGACGCCGCAATAACCGAAACAAACGGCACTGATCTTCTAATTTATAAGCAATCAGGACCTCCCGTCCAACGGGTGATCCTGATTCAAGAGTTCGACGGAAGTCGAACTTTCCTATAAGAAGTAAAGAATGGCATCGAAAACGCAACCGATTTCGATGCCATTTGGGTATAAAGCAGAGCTACCGCCAGAAATATTTGCTAGTGCGACAGCCCTTTTTGTTGCTTATTTATTTTCCAAGATACTGTTCTAAAATCTGTGGTTCGATTCTTTTCCAGTTTCTTTCCTTTACCGTCTCTTCTGCTCCCGTATCCAGTTTTTTCCTCAGTTCCGCATCTGTCAGAATACGCTCAATCGCCGCTTTTGCCTCCGCGAGATTTCCCTGCGGATAGAGAATACAGTTTTCCCCATCTTTCAGGTATTCCAGATTGCCACCGTTCGGCACAGCAACGACGTAGCCGCCGGACGCCATCATCTCAAGCGGCGGATAGGAAAAGCTCTCCAGCAGGCTTGTTTTCAGCAGGATATCACACGCCGCATAGACTTCCGGTGTTTTTTCATACGGAACCCGGTGTAAAAAGCGGTCCACACGGTACCAGGATTTCGGATTTCCATTGTAGGACATGTACCAGATCTCGAATTTTTCCAGATCCAGCTGTTCCACGATACGGAAGCTCTCGTCCACGTTTTTATGCTCCGCGCTGCAGTCTCCCTCGATCAGAATCCGAATTTTTCCCTGCAGATCCCGCCCCCGTTTCGGATAGAAGGACGGATCGATGCCGTTCGGAAGATAGACTGCTTCGGTATGGTATTCCTCCCGCAGCCAGTTCTGACACCATTTGGAAATGGTTACGTACTCCATCGGGCTCCTCATCCGGTAAGTCGCCGAAGTTGCGATCCGGTACGGGCTTCCCGGCGGATAAAATCCAACTTCAAAATTCTGCACCAGATATTTTTTCTTTCGGATCTTACTGGACTGTTCGACGAACTCTGCGGTATTCCACATCGTCGCTACCGCAAGATCCAGCGTTCCCTGCAGTTTCTCTCGCTCGGCCGACAGCACCGGAAAATGGAAATCACCCTCATGATACCACTCCGCCTCCCCTTCCAGAGTAAAGAGGCTGACCTGCGCTCCTGCTTTTACCAGCATTTCCGCATGAAGAAGTGCAACGCGGATGCCTCCGCTGATCTCCATCGCTGGAAGCACAAAGGCACAGCGTAGATTCCAGTGGCGCTCCACCCACTCGCAAATCCCGGTGGCATGAAAGATTGTGACACACTCGCGGCTGCACCGGCCATATGCCCGTCCGGCAATGGCTTTTCGTGCCGGTTCGTCGTCGATCAGCCACTGCAGTTTTTCCAACCACTCCGCTTCGTCTCGGCAGAGTACGCCGTCTTCTCCATCCTGTACCATCTCAGCAAAAGCGCCGAGATTGCTGGCTGCTGTCACGGTCTGCACCAGAGCCGCTTCCACCCATTTATTTTCCGATTTCGCACGGTTAAAAATCGTATCGGTAAGCGGAGCCAAGTTGATATCCACCGACGCAATCCGCTCCGGCAGTTTTTGGTAATCGACAAATCCCTCCATCTGGATCTGGGAAGCAAACAGTTTCAGCTCCACCGGGAGTTCCAGAATTCCCACGATGAGGAGTTCCAGGTTCGGATTTTTGCCAAGCAGCTGTTTCAGCACCGGAACGATCATCTCGATGTCGTCCAGATGCGTCGCACTGCCGCTGAAATAGCCAAGGCGTACTTTTTTCGCCGTTCCATCTGCTTCGTTCTTTTTCTGTTTTTCTTTTAACACCGCCTCGGACAGTAGCAGCATCTCATCTGACGCACAGTTGCGGTTGATCAGCACCTCCGGTACGTACTGCTTCAGTTCTTCTGCCAGCGCCGCTGTCGTCGTAACCGCCGCATCACAGAGGGAAAGCAGCTCGCCCATGTTTCGGACATTCTGATCGTATGCCTGCCGTTCTTCCGGCTGCATCCGGTCGAGAAACGGAATCTGATCGGTGTATTTCGTATCGATCACAAGATCATCCACATCGTACCACAGAGGCTTGTTCATCTGCTTTGCCATTGTGGCAAATTCCCGCAGGGTGTCCGTCATCGGGCAGCGGAAAATCACGAACGCGCCGTAGCAGCGTACCATCCAGGGCTTCAGCTCCTGAAAATAAACCGTATCACACGTATATCCGCCTGCCTCCAGCTGCTCCATCTGATGCACCACGCGGTACCGGTGTGGATGCGGCAGCTGTTCATTGCAGCCACTGATAAAGAGAATATCCCGGTAGACCCGGGATTTTTCTCTCTGAAACTCTTTTTCTTTTTTTGCCCGCGCAAGGTACCCTTTCGTACGCCCAGCCAGACCGCCGATTCCTTCTTCTGCAACAGCTTTTTTTAATTTTGCTGTCAGCACTGAAATTTTTTCCAAACGTTTCACCGCTTTCTTTCTCTGTTCCGCTTACCGCAATCCGTAGTAGTTCTGCAAGTACATCGGATAGATGATTCTCGCCCAAGTGAATGCCGCTAATGCCGCTGCCGCCACACAGACCAGAATACAGAACAATTTTTCATACTTCTGTAGTTTTTTCTCCCGTTTCAGGAACGCCTGCACACCCTTCGTCACGAAATACATCAGCGGAATCAGCATCGGCATGCTGTATCGTCCCTGCGGCTGAAAATCAGAGCTGTAGGAATAATATGCATTCAGATAGTTTGGAATCAGCAGTGCAAACACATTTGCCCAGGTAAACCATCCTGTTTTACTCCATTTTCTCTTTGTTTTACCAGCAATCGCCGTCTGTGTGCCATCGGCATTCCAGAAGAAAAAGTCTCTCTGGCAACAGTTCCGCATCAGAATGAGGCCGATGCCAAGACAGCAGAGGTATGGAACAATAATCATTTTGGAAAGATAAATCCTATTATAGCCAAAAGCACCGACAAAGCTGTACAGCACTGTCACAAGCCAGTCATGCTCCAGATAAACTGGTCTGTAGAAGATCATACATAGCATGGAGTCGCCTTTTTTCTGGAATGTTTTGCTGTTCGATGGCTTGTACTTAGCTCTCGCATACAGTTCCGCACACGCACTCGATGTCTCTCTTCCCAGAAAATCCCCGTGATAGAGAATTGCATTTCGAATAAACCACCACAAAGCAATGACACAGACGATCACAAGAATAAAAAGACCTTTCTGGATCATCTCTTTCCAACGCTCTTTTGGTGCCTTTTCCTGATCGGTCAGCATCGTTCCCACAAAGAAGAAAAATGTCGTCAGGATAAATCCATACGCATTGTAATACGACAGGAAACAAAGGCCCATTCCAATGGCAGACACTGCACAAGTTGTCCAGTTCCATCCTTCCTTATACGCCTTGACCCAGGAATAAAAAATAATAGCCGTTGAACACATGGCGAGCGCATCGCAGTTGACGTAAGAATACAGAATCACATTTCCCGGCAGAAAGACAACCAGTGCGGTAAACATCCATGCATACCGCCTCGGAAACAACAATTTTGCTGCCTTCAACACAACCCATGCCATCAACGCTCCAAGCAGTACATTAACAAACCGGGCGGAAAGCAGCAGCATCCATTCATTTGTTGTAAAAAGACTCATGCCTTTCATCAGAACGGCTGATGCCATGTAAGAAAGGATGGGATTAAACGCATAGGAGGTTCCCCAGTCCTCATTCCGGATCAGTGGATCATCTCCGCGCGGAAGACTTCCGTGTTCATAGATAAACTGTGCAATCTGATAGCGCATTGATTCATCCGCCGAAAAATTGTATCGCTGCGTACAGGACCATAAAAAGTAAAACAGGAATACACCGAACACAAACAGAATTTCTATTCTGTGTTCTCTGCTCACATCCTTACTGCAGTTTTTTCTCATCTTCCTCAATTCCCTTTAACATGCTTGCATAAACTTTTTCTGCTTCTTTGTACCAGGAGGTTCCCTTTACGAAATCCATTCCCTTTTTGCGGATTGTAGCCAGCTCATCCGGGTGGTTGAAGTAATATTCCATTCTGTCTGCGATCTGGATCGGATCATAGTCAACCAGAATGGAGTTTTCCTCATTTACCATCCAGCTGCTGTTTGCACCCTTGGAGCAGACAGCGACCGAGTTGCAGGCCATAACCTCGAACGGTACGAGGGAAAGGTTGGTATTCGAAATAACAAGGCACATATCACAGATCGCATAGGAATCTGCCAGCACCTGCGGTGTTACGATACCTAAATTTCTGTGTTTGAACGGAATCTCATAGCCGCTGACATCCCATCCCGCGAAAACAACCTCGATCTCTGGCATTCTGCGGCACAGCTCATTGAGTGCCAGCATACCGAGCTCGAAATCACGTCTCGGGGTAACCGGGCGCGCATAGAAAAAGACTCTCTTTTCGTTGTCCGGTTTTTCTTTCGGCTGATATACTTTGTCATCGTAGGAGAAATGGAAGCTGTCTGCCTGCATGCCGTACTCATTTCTCATGATGTCTCTTAACCAATCACCTGCAGTGATTCCGCGGAATCCCATCTTATAGGTGTTCTCAGCAAATTCATACTCGGAACCGTGTGCATAGAAATGCGGCTCGAAATCCTGTACGAAGTAAAACTTCGAAATCGTATTCTGGAATTTTCTTACGTAGTAAGCGGTGGTCCAGGAGGTTGCTACGGTTGCATGTGCAAATTTCATCTGGGATACATCGCAGTAAACTTCTACTTCCGGCACAAGAAGCGGGAAGTACTCTTTTAGGAATTTGCGGATGGACGCATTATCCTGAAAATTCGGGGACATGTAGAGATAAACTCTACTGTGGAAACCGAGGCGCTCCAGGTTGGAAATAAAACGGAAAATGGTGGTATGACCGCCGGAACCAGGTCCCATTTCCGGTACAACCCAATTCAGGATCTTTTTCTTGTCGTTTTTATGTTTCTCATACTCTTTTTGATTGAACGGGATCGGATCGTTGTCTACGACAAATCTGTAAAATCCGATGACGTTGTTCTTCGGCGGTACAGCCGGCTCATTGCCCTGTTTTGCGCGCTCAATCGTTTCTTTTAATCCATGATTCTTCAGATACCGTAACGCACGGTATGCTACATTTGGTTTTTTCACGTTTCTTTTTCCTTTCTTCTATGCATGTCTCTGATCGTACTGCTGCGAAATGTGACGATCCAGGAACTGTTGTTTCCGTTTGGAATACAGATGGTATTTTCCGCCGAGATAGCCGCCCACAAAGCGGTCAAAATTGCGAAACAGGGAATAAAATGCCCAGTGGATTTTCTCTTTTTTACTGAGCGGCTGCTGACGGATATACACGCAGTCCCCTCTCACCTGCCGGTACAGCATGCCCGGAAGCTGCGTCCATTTCTGTGCAATCATATACTGATGAACTTCATATAATCCCTTCTGCTCATCATAATACCGTTTGAAATACGTTCTGAGTTTGAAATTGTGGGAATGATATACCGGTGCATACGGGCAGTATACTTTTTTGAATCCGAGTTCAATCATCTTTCTCGCCCAGATCTGATCCTCGGCAAAGTTGACATCCTCATACGGATATTTTTCAAAAATATCTCTTCGGATACAGGAGTTATTGTCGGAGAAAAACGCCAGATAATGACGATATCCTTCTTCTCTTTCGTAGCGTTCCGGATCATCAAGGTGGAAAATCGTATTAGTTTCTCCAAATCCTTTAAAATGGCCGTCCAGATCACGCTTGTCAAGCAGATTGCAGTCCGGATACGGATAATGAATCCCGAATCCTCCCACGATTTCCGGGTCCATCTTCATGGCATCAATGAAATTCTGCAGCCAGGTATCGGTCGCTGGAAGCGCATCCTGCGTAATAAAGATGATATACGTTCCGTTTCCTTTGGAAGCACCATAGTTTCTCGTTTTTCCATGTCCAAATTCGGACGGCTCAATCTGAAACAAACGGCATGGATATTTGCGGATCACATCGAGAGTTCCGTCCTTTGACCCGGAATCCACGCAAATTACTTCATATTCATACTCTGTCTTCTGTTTGAAAACGGCATCCAGCACTTTTTCAAACAGATGCCCACCATTTTTGGTAGGAATGACAATGGATACATCCATAGTTATTTACTCCTTTTTATCACATGCTGCACTTTATCTGCCATACGCACAACCTTACGCTGGCGCATCCGCTCCAGCTCTTCCTCCAGAAACTGCTTCTGTTTTCTCGTTTCCTGGAGTTCTTCTTCCCTGTGTGCAAGTGCCGCTTTTTCTGCTTCGATTTCTGCCTGCAGCTGGCCTTTCCGATAAATCTCCCCGTTCAGTTCATCCCTCAGATCTTTATTCTGACGGATATATTGAATAAACTGGGACGTAACGCCATCGCCTTTGTAGTAAATCCGGTAATCAATCCGGATCTGTTCATAACCGGCATTCCGGAATTTCAGAACCGGCGTTCCAAGGAAATAATAGTCGTCGATAATCTCAAGCTCGGCGTTGTGCGAAAAAGCGATACGTTCCGTCTTTCCATCGCTGCATACGCCCGCGAGAGAACGGATTTTAATGACAGCCCCCTCCTGCATCAGCTGAAGGGAAAGCTCTCCGTCCGCGTCTGCCTTTTCAAGCATCATCACCTTCTGCTCATCCAAGCCGAAGCAGTCCTCATAATAGAGTTCTCTCTCCTCCGGTGCTGTTTCGGTGAGCACAACCGGGTACATCATTTTTTCTTTTTCCCAGATAGAAAGCGGATAATTGTGCCGGTGCAGTTTTCCATAGAACGTGGCGAGCGCATTTGGCTCACCCTTTCCGGCCGCGAATTCCTGGAAGCACTCTTCCATATGGTAGTATACCGGAATCTCTTCCATGGAAATACCGCCAATGGCGTACAGTTCTTCCTGCTCTTCCTTCGTCAGTGCACTCGCCGCCTCCTGTAAAAAGACGCTCCGCGCATAGATAAATGCAATCGGTACGGCAAACGGGAATACCCACTCGTAGTCTGCCACCCAGACCTTTTCTCCATCCAGAAGAAGGTTGCCCGGAATCATGTCAATATTGGAAATCTCCGCTGCGGCAAGTCCTTCTTTCAATGCCGGATGGCCGAACACCTCACAGAACGCATCGGTTTCCACAAAGGATTTCTTCCCTTTTGCCGATGCAATGATCTGATACAGCAGTTCATAATCCTTTTTCAGCGATGCAAAATCTTTTTCTTTTCCATGACGGGAAATGCGCGTTTCCAGACTTTCCCCTTCTACAAAAGGAAATGCAAGCGCGCATTTTTCTTCATCCAGTTCGCATGGGCAGATCTGTACGCCCGCATAGGCGTACAGATGCTCCAGCTTTCTATAGTTTTCATACATATGCCGGATGTGGAGTTCTCCCTCTTTCTGCAGCGGAAGCTTCCACACACGCCGGATCCCATCCTCTTCTGTAATCCGGGTCATAATCTGAAATTCGTTCCGACGTTCTCTCGAAAATTTCGTATACAGAACTTTCCTCATACGTTTACTCCTTTTTCTCCACTTCAATCAGAAAGGAATTGGAAAAAACCGGAAACAGACCGGACTTCAGGATTCCGTCAAATGCTTTGCCTTCGTCAAAAAGTGTGATCCTGTCAGCATCAAAATTCCGCTGATTTTTTCTCAATTCACCCGGCTTCGGCAGATATTCATCCGAATAAATGACCGCCGGAAATTTGTAATCCGGATAGGGATAATAAAACTTGAACTTCGAAAAACCGTTTTCCTGCAGCATCTGCTCCAGCTCCGGTTTGCTGAATGTCTCGACAAAATCGATCCCCGGATATCCTTCAATTCCGACAAATTCCCGGCCCACATGGTCTTCCCTGCAGCCGGCAAAATACTTCAGTCCCAGACGGTTCTCAATCGCAATCAGGATTTTTCCGCCCGGTTTTAAGAGACGATTGATCTTTTCCAGATATTCCGGATACGGATTATCCTTTCCAATATAGCTTTTTGCATACTCCAGAACACCGATCAGTGTCACGTAATCGAAGCGTTCTTCCATTTTTTCTGCAACAACATTAAAGTTTCCAACCATAATCTCCAGGTTGGACGCATCCTGATTTTTGTAGGCATTGATCGTACTGCGCCGCTTCGACAGATCGTTTGCCACTACCCGCTTTGCATTTCTGCAGAGCACGCCGGAAATGGCTCCGCAGCCGGCTCCGACTTCAAATACGGAAGCATCGTCTTTCCACTCATACCAGTCCAGAATATTTTCCCGTTCCGGAGAGAGATGATAAAAAATCGGCCAGCTTTTTTCTGTGAGGATTACCTTCTGGTAATCCTCTTTCGGCGTCGTCTTGACGATCTCCAGCAGCCGGTCCTCAATGCTGCCGTCGCTGTAAGCATCTTCGCCGTCATAATAATCCAGGTTCAAAAGAACATTTCCTATTGTTTCTTTCATATAACCCCCGTCGTTTATCCTCCGCATCCTACTCGTAGGTCACGGTAGAGTTCATATCAAAAAATCCTACGGTGTCTTTCATGGAGAAGACTTCCAGGAAGCAAGCATCGTACAGTCTGTGGTGGATCACCAGCTCTTCCAGATGGTAGCTGGTACATCCAAACGACATCAGATACTGTCCGCTCTGCAGCGGCATGATCTGGTCAAAGCATACCGTGACGGTCTTTCCCGCTTCCACCACGTCTTTTGTGTAATCCTCCAGCGCCGTATTCGTTCCGGTAATCTCCGTTCCCTTCCGGTCTTTGATCGAAAAGGCAAAAATCGGATGCTCCATCGTTTCATGGAACTTGATTTTCATCTTGATGCGGAATCTCTGGTTTTTATCCACAGAAGATGTAATCATACCTTTGTGGTCAATAATCGCAAAGTCCACGATCTCCGCAGCCTTGTCTCCATACTCTACCAGCTGCGCATTCGCAATCAGGCGTTCTCTCCAGAGGCCTTTTTTCGGCTTTTCTGCCGATACGGCACCGGATGCATCTGCTTCGGTTCTCTCTTCGGTCTGTTCTGCACTCTCTTCGGTCTCTTCCTCTTCTTTTGTCTCGTCATCGTACTGGTTGGCAAGAATCTTCTTGTAGACATCGACTGCCTCCGACGATTTTCCAACCATCACCTGTTTTCCTTTGTTAATCAGAAGACATCTCTCACAGTACTTGATGACGCTGCCCATATCGTGGGAAACGAAAAGGATCGTTTTTCCTGCTTCTTTCAGATCGTTAAATTTCCGGTAACACTTGGACTGGAAGAAAATGTCTCCGACGCTTAAGGCCTCATCGACAATCAGAATATCCGGATCCACATTGATCGCAACCGCGAAGGCAAGGCGGGCAAACATACCGCTGGAATACGTCTTAACCGGCTGATTGATAAAGTCACCGATCTCTGCAAACGCAATGATATCGTCGAGCTTTGCCTTCATCTCCTCCTCGGTATAGCCAAGCATCGTTCCGTTCAGGAAAATGTTCTCAATACCGGTATACTCCATGTTAAAGCCTGCACCCAGTTCCAGAATGGCACTGACTCTTCCCTTTAACTCCACGTTTCCGCTCGTCGGGTTTAAGACACCTGTGACGATTTTCAGCAGTGTGGATTTTCCGGAACCGTTCGTTCCAATGATACCGACACACTCGCCTTTGTGCACCTCGAGCGAGATATCCTCCAGCGCAAAATGATCGGTGTGATAGTTTTTATGTGTCAGTGAAAGCGATTCTTTCAGACGGTCCATCGGCTTTTCAAACAGCTTGTAGACCTTGCTGACATGGTTAATTGAAATTACTGTTTCTGTATTTTCTGTGCTCATTCCATCCTCCTATAATACATCTGAGAAATGAACCCGGAGGCGCTTGAACACTTTGGAACTGATTAGTCCTGCCATAAGCACAAAAGCCCAGAAGTAAAGGGTGTGCCATGGATGCTCGAAGAACCAGAGTCCATTCATAAAGCTGTCACGATATCCCTGGACAATATAGTACAGAGGATTCAGCTTCAGAAGGCTGTTCAGCCAGTTCGGAATATTCGGAATTGTTGTGGTATCCCACAGAATCGGGGTTGCCCACATGCCGACATTCAGAATTACATTGATAATCTGGCCGAAATCGCGGAAAAACGGTGTGATGGAACAGGTCAGATAGGAAAGTACAACGACGAGACAGATCACCGCAAAGGTATAGTACCCGATCTGGATAATCTGAACCGGCGGAAGTTTTCCCATCAGTGCAAAAATCAAAATAGCAAACACAATAAAGAACAGATGTACAAACAGGGAAGAAATCACCTTCACAATTGGAAGCACACTGATCTTAAATACAACCTTCTTTACCAGGTAACTGTATTCCAGCAGACAATTTGACGCACTTGGCAGTGCATCAGAAAAGAAGAACCACGGAATAATACCGGAAACCAGCCAGCAGATATACGGATATCCAGTGGCAGCTGGCTGTACACGCAGTCCGAGCTGAAACACGACAAAATAAACAGCAACCGTCACCATCGGCTGAATGAATGCCCATACGATGCCAAAATACGCTCCGGCAAATTTGTTGCGGAAATCATTTTTCGACAGTTTCCAGATCAGTTTCCGGTTCTGATAAAGTTCTTTGAATACGTTCATAAATGTTTTTTACTCCTTATTTCTTTAAATCCTTAATTCCGCCCCATTTATGATCTTTTTCCGAAATAATCAGATCTTCTTTTGTCATTCCTTCCGGCATCGGCCACTCCACGCCGATCTCCGGATCGTCAAAATACAGACCGCCTTCATCGTTTGGATGATAGAAATCCGTACATTTATAAGCAAATTCTGCGTAGTCAGAGAGTACGATAAATCCGTGTGCAAAATTCTTCGGAATAAAGAACTGTTTCTTGTTTTCTGCTGAAAGCAGCACGCCGAACCATTTTCCGTAGGTTTTGGATCCCTCGCGAAGGTCAACTGCAACATCGAATACTTCACCGTTTACCACGCGTACCAGTTTGTCCTGCGGGTAATTGATCTGGAAGTGAAGTCCGCGCAGGACACCTTTTTTGGATGCAGACTGGTTATCCTGTACGAACTGGACATCAATGCCGGCTTCTTTAAAATCATTGTAATTGTATGTCTCCATAAAATATCCGCGCTCATCGCCGAATACGGTTGGGGTAATTACTTTTAATCCTTCAATTTCACAAGATTCTACTTTAATTTTTCCCATTTTTCTTTCCTTTCTCTTCTCCACAAAAATGTGAACAGATCTTTTTTTGACCTCTTTTGTGTCTACAATCTTTGCTATTATACCATTCTTTTCTGAGAAACTCAAGAACCCATTTTCACGCCCGCCCCGCCGCTTTTTATGTAAATTCCCGGATTTTCATTTTCCACTCGTATTTTTTAAGAAAATACTATTTTTTTCGTAAAGTTTCTGTTATAATATCGTAAGTTCCCAGTTATATTTTATACCTAACGCTACCTGTTTGTTACCTATTATAAAACACTAAAGAAAACTGGAGGTTATTTACTGTGTCTCGCAAAAAAGTACAGCATGTTGGAAAGATACTTTTTTCCATTCTTTCCGTTCTGTTAGGATTCCTTGGGATCCTTCTTTTTACGTCTTCCCGCTGGATGCTCGCGACCTGGGCGCATCTTGATATGGAAGAACTTGTTTATCACTTAAAGGCACCCCTTGAGGGTACCAGCAAGGATGTGCTCTGGAGTTACGTCTGGTCCTGCGGCATGATCTCTTTTGCCGTTCTTGCTATTCTGATCGCGCTTTTTATTATCCTGCGCCATCGGAAGAAAGTGGAAATCATTCTCGGTTGCATCTGCATTGCCCTGGGAATCGCTCTTTCTTCCTATTCTCTTTATAATGTCTGGACGACGCTGGATATCGATACTTACCTGCACATTCAGAACAGCTACAGCACTTTGATCGAAGATAATTACGTCAATCCGTCCCAGACAACGATTACATTCCCGGAAAAGAAACGGAATCTGATCTATATTTATCTGGAATCAATGGAAAGCACCTATTCTGATAAAAAAGACGGCGGTGCTTACGACCACAATTTTATTCCCGCCCTGACTAATCTTGCCCTGGACAATATCAATTTTTCCAACTCCGACAAGCTGGGCGGCGCTTATCCGACAACCGGAACCACCTGGACCATGGGCGGTCTCTTTGCACAGACTTCCGGTCTTCCGCTGAAGCTTTCGATTCAAGGCAATGAGATGGCTTATCAGGACAGCTTTTTTCCGCAGCTTTCAACACTTGGCGACGTTCTCAATGAAGCCGGCTACAAACAGTACTTTATGATGGGTTCCGATGCCGCATTCGGCGGACGGAAGAATTACTTCACTTCGCACGGTGATTATGAAATTGACGATTACTACTGGGCGATCAGCGAGGGACTGATCCCGGAAGGCTACTACCAGTGGTGGGGCTATGAAGATGCCAAACTGTTTGAGTATGCAAAAGATAAACTGACGGAGATTTCCAAGAATGACGAACCGTTCAACTTCAGTATGCTGACTGTTGCCACCCACTTCGAGGACGGCTACAAATGTGACGAGTGTGATGAAAAGCAGTACGGAGATGACCACTACGGTATGGTGATTGACTGCTCCAGTTCCCGTGTCAGTGAGTTTATAGACTGGATCAAGGAACAGCCTTTTTATGAAAACACGACTATAATTCTTTCCGGTGATCATCTGACCATGGACTCTGATTTTTGTGAAAACATCGATGAAGATTATCAACGTTCTACTTATAACGCTATTTTAAATTCACCCATTCTTCCGGTTCATGAAAAAAATCGGATTTTCACCACGATGGATATGTTCCCAACTACTCTCGCAAGCCTTGGAGCTGTCATTGACGGTGACCGTCTTGGACTTGGTACGAATCTTTTTTCAGACAAGCCTACACTTGCCGAAGAACTTGGCTTCGATGAACTGAATCGCCAGCTCTCTATGGGCTCCCGATTCTTCGATGAACTTGATGCTGATCTTACCCCCGTCTGGGTCGGCGATGGCGAATATCAGAAATTTTATATTAAGGAAGAAGATCGATTTGCCAATAACGAATGGGTAACTTACAATCCACATCAGCTCTGGGCTGACGGTAAGCAGTCTTATTTTATTGATAAGGACGGCCACGCGGTTTCCGGCTGGCAAAAGCTTGAGGATGGGAAATGGTATCATTTTTCCGAGTCGGATTACCATCTCATCGAGGGTCCTTGCGATACAAATCCTGAATTGGAAGAGGAAACACCCGACTCCACTTCGGTAAGTGACATTTCCTCCGCTTCTTCTTTTACAGAAAACGATTTGGATTCCACAGTCGAAAGTTCTTCTTCTGGAATAGATGAGGACGATTTCTCTGAAAATGAGGATAATTCCAAAACCATCAGACATCTAGGCTCTTCTGCGGAAGATGATCCTCACGACCTGTCTCCTATCGATTATCAATAAAAATTTGATAACGATTCAGATCTATGCAATATAAAATAAAATCCCGCAGAAAAAGTTTTCATTTCTTTTTCTGCGGGATTTTTATTTTGCAAAATATTTAAAGCAGTATACGCTTAACTATTGTCTTACGTACAAAAATATGTTTTTTCCCATTTTTTTCACCTGTGTAAGGATCCACTGGATCAGTAAGGCAACAAAAATCGCTGCTAATAAATACAGAATTTTTGTCTGTTCTACGTCCTTCGGCATATAATACCACCAAATATCACTTTTACATCTTGACCAGTCAAACTTCAAAAACAGCTTTGTGCCATTCGCAATTGTTCCGAAAGCAACTTTTACAAGTAAAAAACCCAAAAACTGATTTTCCATAATCGAAAATGTGTTGTCTGCAAGAAGATTAATCCACTTTTTTCTTCCAAATACTGGTTCCATTATCGTTGCAATCCGCATCCAAAGTGCAATTCCCAAAAAACCAATAATAATTGGCATGACCGGTCCTTGATTAAAGTCATTGCACCACGCTGGCGTATAAGCCAACCTAGTTTTATAATGAAGAAAAATCATAAGTTTTGCAGCAAACACAATCGCAAAATACACTACAGATGGAATCCTGTCCACATATTTCTCCAGTATCTTTTTATAAAAAATACCCATTGCATAAAACGGAGCAAAATACAGAATTCTGACCACTGTCAGCCACCAGCTGGTGCGATATTCCATAATCGCCAAAAAATTGCCGCCCATTCCAATAAGTACTGCCCCTGCAAAAAATATCCATTCCGGTATCTGCCATCCTTTTCGCTTAAAAAATGCCCGAATCATACAATTTAATATTTCTACCATAAACAAGGGCACAATATACCAGCCGGCCATATTAAGGACAAACTGATGCCCATCGTTTAAAGGTGAAATCAGAATATTGTGCAAATTAAATTTTCCACCGATTTGAAAGCCCCACCGATGTAATAACCTGACAAGCAGCCCATACGCAATCGTATACCCATACATTGGAAGTATCAGGGTACGAAGCTTTTTACAGACATATCTCCCCGGTCGTTTCAGTGCTGCATCTTTAAAAAAATATCCTGAACAAAAAGTAAACAGCGCCAGATGGATTCCCTCATACGGAAACCATTGCGCAAAGTCCAAAGAAATTCCACCACCATCACAATGTCCCGCAACAACCATCAGAATCGCCACAGCATATAATATCTTAAAACGATAATCTATTTTTTTCTTATTCATAATCAAAAGCCGTTCGTTTATTGTACGCAGACCCCCTATTTCAAAGGACAAGGACTGCTTAGCTGATATCGCTTTCTTTCCATCATCGGAACGTTTTACGGCAATGTATACACCAGTACTCCCAGGATAATAATCAGATTCCCAATCAGCTTTCCTTTTGATACCTTTTCTTTCAAAACGCCAAAGGAAAGCAGCAGGACAAAGACGTACGTAAAGGTATCCAACACCGGACCGTATTTCAAATCTACCTGTGTGTAGGCATACGTATTTAAAAGAAGTACACTGCCAAAAATCAGATACGCCACAATCACGCGCCAGTTCAGATACTCGCGAAGTGCAGATGCATGCTCCTCGTTGGCGCTTTGTTTCAGCAGAATCTGTGATACTGCTGAAAACATTGTACAGATCAGCATTAAAATCATATATTTATTCATATCGCTGCACCACCATAACTCCCACCAGCACAATCAGAAGGCCGATGATATTTTTTACCGTCAGATTTTCATGAAAAATGAGCACGGCCCAGATCTGGGACCAGATCAGATAGACGCTGCGGTTTGCATATGCGGTTGACAAAGAGAATTTTTTGATTACCTTCTGCCATGCAATAGCGTAAATGCCACAGTTTGCAACCATCAGAAATAAAAATACATATAATAGAGGATTTTTGATTCCTCCCCGGTTCAGCTGAACCGATGCTGCTTTTGAGAACACACTCGTCAGAGAAAACAGCAGGATATTCAGGTGCAGCTGAATATAATCTTTTGCCTTATTCAAAAACAAGTCCTCCTTCTTACTTTTCTTCCACGCGGAAAATGATATGCCCTTCTACTTCTCTTACCGGGATGCACCCCGCTGTTTCCACATAGGATACTGCCGCTGAACTGCTCGAAAGTACAATATACTCTGCATTCATTTCCCTAAGACTTCTGTAAAATTCTTTCTGATCCAGCGACAGATCCATCTGTGTGATAATCTGAAGGATCTTTGTTTCGTCTTCAATTTCCTGCTCGGTCAGTGCATCGGTTGATACCGTATTGGAGCCCTGATAGGTCAGAACCATATCGCGGTCCAGAACCAGTTCAAACGAAGCATCATACTGCCGCACGATCAGGTTGAAATCCGGTTCAAAGACAACTCTTACGGTTCCCTCTCCCGCTTCTTCGTGCAGCACCGTACAGACGGCCAGAAGATCATCTGGCATCTTGTACTGGTTATCCGGCAGCTTCGGCAGTCCGCCAGCCAGTACGGAATTTCCGCCAAAACAGATGACCGCTGCCAGCGCAGCCGCGGTCAGATACCGTCTCCAGCCTTTTTTCTGCCCGCCCACAACTTTCGTGCAGGCATATCCGATGGTCAGTACCATCGGCAGAATCCAGAAAAACCGGTAATAGACATTGACCATTCCAAGTTTTCCCAGGATATATTTCACCGCAAATGGATTGTATACCGTAAAGGCCAGAAAAACAGCGGTTGTTACGAACACATACCGCTCTTCCTTTTTTCCTTTTAAAGCGAGATACAGCACCGACAGCAGAAACAGCGTCAGTACGGTTGTGTTTCCTCCAAACGTCACAAAGACCTGTCTCACAAAATCGAGGCCGCTCTCATTCAGATTTATTCCGCCCACATTTTCTCCTTTCTACCGCACAACCGGAATCTGCAGGATACCGCGCACACCAAGGAGATAGACCCCAAGCACCAGCACACACGGTAGCACAGCAAGCAGATAGAGCCTGCTCTGTCCCCAGCGTTTTTTCCGCACAAGATTCGGCAGAATCACAGCACTCATGGCCACCGGTACAGTCATCATGGATGACATCGTAAGGTCAATCGCAGCGACGCCTGTCATGAAAAACAGCAGCCAGACTCTCTTTCCGTTTTTCTCCTGATACATGCGCAGACCAAGATAAAACAGAAACGGGAGGATGATATTGCACAATACGGCCTTTCCCTCGTATCCCCTCGTCAGCAGGAACGACGCATTTGAAAAGATCGTATGAAAATTCAGATTCACAACACTAATAAAGCACAGGAGCACCCATACCATCTGTTTTTCTTTTAACAGCGCCTTTCCGATCTGTGCATAGACGAGATAACTTAAAACTACCGTCATCATACAGAGAATCACCTTCGTCACTACGAGCGGATGAAGGCCCGTTAAACGGCACAGTACTGCATTTGCTGCCGGATACATGCTGAACACATAACGGATGTTAAAAAAATCCAGTGCTTTTCCTGTATATGGGTCAAAGCTACTGATGGAATCTGTCGCAAGGTTCGTTGTCACACTTCCCACATAATACGCTGCATCCGCACTGCCGTTTTCCTGCAGTGCAGCAACAAAATACAGCTGGATTCCAATCAGCACCAGCATCACATAAAAAGCCGCCGTCTTTCCTCTCCAGAAACCGCCGCTTCTTTTTCCCCACTCTCTCCACATTCCCAGATGAAGACAGATGGAAGCAATTACAAGGACAGCCACAACAGCAGCCCATACCCATGCGAGCAGATGCAGCTTTGCACCGAGCACCATCATCGGCACAGAAATCAGTTCAAATAAGAAGTAATATGCAATAAAGCCAAACAGCACAGTTTCACCCAGATGTCCGCTCTCATACCTGTTTTCTCTGATAAAAAAAGAACCCAGGCAGCAGAACACTGCGAGCATTCCCAGAAACAGTGCCGGCATTTTTAATAAGGTAATCATGTTTGGTTCCTTTCTTTTCCTTACATTCCCAATCCCACTCATTCTAACATGATGCCCTGTCTGCGTCAAGTAATCGAAATTCTAATAAACATTGACTTTTCCCTGAAATTTTGTATAATTGTGATGTTGAGCGCTTATTTTCCACCCGGCTGTTTTACTTTTTGTTTTAATGATATATGTTACGAAAGGAGCCATTGATATGCCTTTTTCCCGGCATACCCGCAGATCCATGTTTTCCATTGGCGCGGCATCCCTTGCCGCTGCTTTTCTTTTTCTCACCCCGGAAAACACACATGCGGCTGATACTACAGCAAAAATTCACATTCTGACACTCGACAGCGGCTCCAATGCCATCGTTCTGGAAAGTGTAGACGATAATGGCCAGAAAATTTTCGGCATGGTAGACTCCGGCGAGGACTGGGATTACCCTGACGGATCTGATCCGCGTTATCCGCTGCGCAGCGGCATCACAACGTCGACCGGCTACGACGATGAGGTACTCTCCTACCTGGACTCCCTCGGTGTCACCTCCGATAATCTGCAGTTTTATGTTGCAACACATCCGCACAGCGACCATATTGGAACCGGCGATACCATCGTGCGGCTGTATTCCCCCGACCGGGTTTATCTGCTCCCGTATGATGACAGTTATATCTATAATACTGCGCGTCTCTGGGACAATCTTTATGTCTACGACCAGCTTCTTACTGCTGCAGAAGAGACTGAAGGCGTGACCCTGATCCAGCATCTGAATCCCGGTGCCGCCTCCGCAGAAGAAGGATCTCCTGATTTTGCTTTTGGAAATTTCCAGATCCAGATTGTCAACTACGAGGAAGATTATCTCACAAGTCCAAAAGAGGACGCCAACCAGTTCTGTCTTGGTGTAATTGCCTCCGCAAACGACCACCGCGCTTTTCTGACGAGCGATATCGACGACGTCGAGGGAGATGCCAGCCGGATTGTTTCGAACTACGGGCTGTACAGCATTGATCTGATGACTTCCAATCATCACGGATATCCGAATGCTGTCGATGCAGACTATCTTGCTGCCGTCAACCCGGAATATTTTATCCAGACCGGTGACTTCCGTATTATGGATAACGATACCGTCGAGACCCTGACCTCTCTGGGGCTGCGCGTATTTTCCACGACAGAATATTCCGGCGATCTTCCGGCAGTCATTGCTGACTTTTCCGGTTCCGCGGTCACTTCCAACGTGGATGATACCTATGAAATTTACCGCGACCGTTCTTCCAAGCTCGTTGCTTATCATGACGGCATCCCGTACAGCGGATTTTTCACCCGCGGCGGACAGAAATATTATGCAGACAGCAGCCATCTTCTCGTGTGCTCCACTTCCTGGCGCGACACAGAAACGGGCATCAAATATACCGCTGATGAAAACGGCGTGATCACAAACGAACGCCACGTCATCGGCTGGGTAAAACGGGATGGAAAATGGTATTACTACAACGATGATGAAACACCGTATACCGGCTGGCTCACCCTCGACCACAAAACGTATTACCTCGGCGCGGACGGCGTTATGGCAACAGGCTGGCTTCTGCTTGACGGAGATTACTATTATTTTTCCGGCAGTGGTGAGATGCAGACCGGATGGCAGTTTATCAGCAACAACTGGTACTATCTCGCCAAGGATACCGGTATTATGTATTCGTCCGGATGGCACGCTGATCCGGAGACCAAAACGATGTACTATTTTTACACATGGGGAGGTGCCGCACGCAATACGACACTTACCTTAAACGGTTACCGCGTCAAATTTCTTTCCTGGGGCGGTATTTCCGGCAGCACCTGGCTGTACCATGACGGTGCCTGGTATTATGTACAGAAATATTCCTGCGTAACCAATGGCTGGTATCAGATCGATGGCGCCTGGTATTTTATGAATGCGGACGGTTCCCTAAAGCAGAACGAAAGTTTCCTGTATGACAACAATCTCTACTTTGTAAATAAGAGCGGAAAAATGTATCAGAACCAGTGGCTGAAATGGGATGGAAACTATTATTATCTCAGAAGCTGGGGCGGTGCCGCACACGAAGGCTGGCTGCTGCTTCAGAATAAATACTATTATATTAATGAGGACTGTACACGGAAAACGGATGAAGCCTTTACGTATGACAACAATCTTTATTTTGTTGATGAAAACGGCGTCATGCCGGCAAACCAATGGGTGATCCGGGAAGGTGTCTGGTACTTTACCTACAGCTGGGGCGGTGCGAGAAAATCGCAGTGGTTCTATTATAAAAACAACTGGTATTACTTCAACGATGATGCTTCCATGCAGACCGGCTGGGCAGAAATTGACGGAAAAACATATTATTTCCAGAGCTGGGGCGGATGCGTCACCGGGACGAAAAAAATTGACGGAACAACGTATGTGTTTGATAAAAACGGTGTTCTGCTTTCCGAAAAAGAAAGCTAGAAAAATCCATATAAAAATGCGGCAGAAACGAAAATCTCATTCGTTTCTGCCGCATTTTTTATAAATTTCTTTTCCGGAACAGTGCACGAACGCACTGCCGGTAAATTCCGGTTCCCAGAAACAGGGTCAGATAGGCGATTTTCCGCCCGTTCGTGAAGTGATCGCCTTCCAGTACCAGAAGCGGATGCTTTTTAAGCTCTTTTGCCAGCCTCTTCGCAAGCGCCTTTTTCTCCGCGTCCATGGTTTCCAACAGCATCAGCTTGTCCAGCACGAAAAACCGCGCCCAGCAGCAGCGCACACCTGCTTCTTTTTTCAGCGCCGGGTGGCGTTCTTCCACGACATTCTGATTATGATCCCATACTTCCACCGAACCCAGATCTGACCAGCGAAAACCGCTTGTCGTGAGGCTTTCGCGCCGGTGCACATAATAGTATTTCTGTGCTGTGGAAAAGGCCACCTTCCGGCAGTGCTCCATTAACGGAACGATGACGTATGCATCCTCGGCGATTGTTTTCTCCGGATAGACAACGCCCTCGAAAATCTCTCTCCGATACAGCTTGCCCCACGGCATCACGCCGAACACGCGCGCCTTCATCACCTGGCGCAGTCCCTCCTCGCTGTCGGTCACAGATTCGATTCCCTCCTGTTTCAGATCCGGCACCGGCCTTCCTTCATAGAGATCGTATCCGCGGCAGATACTCATTTCGGCATCATATTTTTCCGCCAGACGATACAGTGTTTCCAGAAGATCCTCCGCTGCGAAATCGTCGCTGTCCACAAACGTGATATAACGCCCCTCTGCAAGCGCAACGCCCGCATTCCGCGCCGAACTGACGCCGCCGTTCTCTTTTTGGTGATAACGGATCCGCGCATCCTGTTCTGCGTATGTCCGGCAGATTTCACTGCTTTTGTCGGTGCTTCCATCATCTACAAGAAGCAGCTCCCAGTCCGTAAAAGACTGGGAGAGAATGGAATCCACACATTTTTTTAAAAATTTTTCTGCCTGATACACCGGGGTAATGATTGAAATTTCCGGCATTGTTTTATCCTCTTTCTTTATTTCTTACAGCAGTAGTGTATCCCCTTATACTGCTCATACGGATGATCGAGATCCAGAAACGCCGCATCGTGGTGGCCTTTCTGCTGTTCTTTCGGCGGCAGTTTCATATAATCGCCGAACGCCATGCGCAGATATGTGTCATATCCGACCGGAATCGGCAGGCGCTCGTTCTCGAACGGAACCTCAATCGCCGATGCAAAAATCTTTTTCGGATATTTCCGGAGAATCGCCTGCGGTGCGCACATCTCGGTGATGCCGTCCACCCGTGGGCTGTCGATATCAAATTTTGTAATATAGTTTTCTGCCTGCTTCCAGATCCGGTACCGCATCTTCTGCGTCGGAGCCAGCGCCAGCAGAATCGTTCCCAGGTAATGCATAAACGCGCCGTGGCGTTCTTTGGTCGGAATAACCTGCGTGCAGAAGAGCTGGAAAATCTTTCCCTCGATCACCTGCCATTTCCGCGCAAGGTTTCCCGGTGCATAGCCCTCGATCGGGAGAATATCAAGCGCAACGCCGTGGCAGAGATCCATATCGACCTGCTCCTTTTTCACCTGCGTGGTGCGGCTGTCGCGGATGTTCGCAAACGTGTGCGCATTGCAGAAGCCCTCTTTCGGGTACTCGAGCTTGTAGATTTTACTCTCCTCCTGCGTATCCCAGATTTTCAGGAACTTCTCGTAATCTTTCCGCGGCATGAAAAAGTCGAGATCATCGTCCCACGGAATAAAGCCGCCGTGGCGGATTGCACCGATACAGCCGCCGCCGCAGAGATAACAGGTCAGATGGTTTCTCTGGCACCAGTGGTAAAACATGACGGCCATTTCCAGATTTTTTTCCTGCAGCCGGCGCAGAATTTCGTCCTCGGTATTAAACATCTTTTTTCTCCTCTTCCTTTGCGTTCAGGCTGATCGTCTGTCCTTCCTCGAGCCCTTCTGTGCTCTCCTTTGTGAAGACAATCTTAAAGGTTGCAAGAATCAGCTTCAGATCCTCTAAAATCGAATAGCTCTCTATGTACATCAGATCCAGCTTCAACTTATCGTATGCGGTCGTGTTGTACTTTCCGTAAATCTGGGCGTAGCCGGTAAGGCCTGCCTTTACTTTCAGACGGTAAGCAAACTCCGGAATCGATTCCTCATATTCCTTTGCAATCTCCGGCCGCTCCGGGCGCGGTCCGACGACGCTCATATCGCCCTTGAAAATGTTCAGAAGCTGCGGCAGCTCATCAATTCTCGTCGCGCGGATCACCTTCCCGACCGGCGTAATGCGGCTGTCGTTCTTCGTTGCCAGGCGGGCTACGCCGTCTTTTTCGGCATCCACGATCATGCTTCGGAATTTGTAGACATAGAATTCTTTTCCGCCGATCGTGAGACGTTTCTGTTTAAAGAACACCGGGCCATGGTCATACAACTTGATGCAGAGCGCTGCGATCAGCATAATCGGCGACGTGATCACAAGAAGAATCGTCGATACGAGCAGATCCAGCAGGCGCTTGCAGAATCTCTGATCAAACGAAAGACCACTGTTTCGCGCGAGCAGAAGCGGTGTATCGAAAATATGGAGCGCTTCCGCTTTCCGTACCATAATATCCGACAGCTTCGGCGTCAGATAGACACGGATTTCTTTCGCATAGCAATATTTCAGCAGACGGTTGCGCAGCTCCGAATGAAGATCGCCCAGGATCACGCCCTCCTGACCGTATGCGTCAATCTGGCGGCAGAGCTCTTTCTCTCCCACTTCCACGCTCACCTTATGTGCTACAATATACTTGTCCGGCCGCTGGTTCATCTTCAGCTCCAGGCTTTCCATCGGGTATTCACCGTAAATCAGAAGCACCTCTCTTGGCGGAAAGAGACGCGCAAACGTCTTCTCAAAAAGCCAGGATACAATGCCTGCCAGCGCAAAGTCCACGAGTGTCATGCCGACCATCGGCAGAATGTACGGCAGGTGACGCCACAGCAGGATAATCTGCAGATACATCAGCGCATTGGCACAGAATGCCGTCATCATCTGGGAATAGATGATGCTGCTTCCCTTCATGTAGCCGATCTTCATGCCGCCGTAAATGTACATGAAAACCAGAAGAAAAATGCCGTAGATCACGACGATAATCTGATTTCCCTTATCCCAGAACGGCTCCAGCCACAGGTGGCTCGCATAGTATCTGTCCCAGAACACAGAAAAAACAGCGCATTCCAGAAGCACAATCGCCGCGACCGCCAGGACACGCATCAGATGTTTGTACTGTTCCCTGTTTTTATAGTTCATCAATCTCTTCCTCTCTTTTTGCCCTTACCGTAATACTTCCGCACACCGTTTACGGCATAGCACGCAAAACAGTACAGGGAGCGGAACGTTCCCATTCCCAGCTCGCGGTAAACACGGTAAGTCATTCCTGCAGAATGCAGTTTATTCCCCGATTTTCCTGTGCTGGACAGCCGGTATTTCAGCAAAGGCTCATCCACACCGCAGGCTGTCCCGTATTTTTTCAGGATCCGCAGCCAGTCCAGATAATCCTCGTGGCACTCGTCCTTTTCCATCGGGAATTCCAGCAGAACGCTTCTTTTGGCCAGTACCGACGAGCAGCCGATCACGTTGCCGCGCAGCAGCATTTTGTAGGTGATCCGCTCCGGGACAGAAAAGATCTTCTGCTTTTCCGGTTCCTGATCGTAAATCAGCTCCCGACCCGTACAGCAGAGCACATCACCGGTCTTTGCAAGGGCTTTTTCCTGCTTTTCCAGTTTTTCGGGATCCCAGTAATCATCCGCGTCCAGAAAGGCAATGTAATCGCCCTTTGCGAGCTGTACACCGCGGTTTCTGGATGCGGACGCTCCTTTGTTTGTCTCATTCCGGATATACCGTACCCGGTCATTTTCTCCGTAACGCCCCATTTTTTCCAGCGTATCGTCCGTGGAATTGTCGTCGATCACCAGGATTTCCAGCGGGGTTTTTGTTGTCTGGCAAAGGACTGAGTCGATTGCCTGAAACAGTGTTTCTGCACCGTTGTACGAAGGGATTACTACTGAAATCATGTATTTTCCTCTCTTACTTTGTCTGCTGCATCTGTTTTTTTAATTTTCCAGCAGCAAACCTCCTACTTTTATAGCATATCTGCACGGGCTTGTCAATTTTACGCCGGGATCTGCTGGTTTTTCTTTCTTACATGTAATTCTATGTGAGCTTTAAAAACGCCAGTAAATAGAACAGAATTCCTCCGAACAGTGCTCCGTTTCCGCCGTTTTTCTGCCCCGTCTTTTTTCCGATGGCAGTTCCGGCATACATCGCCGCCATTCCGACCGCGAAGGAGGCAAAAAAGATCTGTCCTCCTGTCACCGGAAGATCCGCGGCAAAGACGCCGGAGACAATTCCATCCACCGACATCGAAACCGCCAGCAGGCCAAATTCCAGTGGGTGGAGCTGTTTTTCCAGATGTTCCAGTCTTGCTTCTGGTTTTCCCTGCTTTTTTCTTCTGCGTTTTCTCAGTTCCTCAAAAATTTTCAGCGTTCCCATAAGAAAAAAGCAGCCCGCACCCACTCTGGTTCCCCATTCCGGTCCTGCGGACTGCAGAAATCTTTTTCCAAACTGCGCGGAAGCAACCAGGGCAGCACTGCAAAACAGATTCAGCAGCGCCGTCATGCCTGGTGAAATTCTCGTATTGCTGCTTCCATATCCGATGCTTACTGCAAAGTTATCGGCTGAGAGCGCCGCAGCAAGCAGAAGCAATTCTACCATATGACACGCTCCGTCATTTCTCACTTTACAGTATTCGTCTGTTTTTCAAACCGTGCATCCCGGGAAGGCAGTTCTTTTTCTTATTCCACTGCTTTCCGGAATTCCCGGATTTTTTCTCCGAAGTGCGATACATCGGTGCAGAAAATGCTCGAAGTTCCCGCCACAAAAATGCTGGCTCCACAGGAACGCAGCGTCGCGCCGTGCTCCTTCGTAATGTTTCCGTCCACTTCTAAAATGATGTCCTCCCGGTGCATCTCCTGCAGAAATTTCTGCAGCTTTTCCGCCTTGCGCAGCGTACTCGGCACAATTTTCTGCCCGGCAAAGCCCGGATTCACCATCAGAAGATTGACGCCGTCGATATAATCAAGCACTTCCTCGATCTGCCCGATCGGTGTCGCCGGGTTGATCGCGAGGAACCGCTTGCAGCCGTACGGCACGAGGTAATCGAGCGCGCGCTGCACCTGGAAAGTGCTCTCATAATGAATCGTCACGATGTCCTCTTTGTGAATGCCGATCCACGGCAGCTTGTACTCCGGGTCTTTAATCATCAGATGAAGATCAAGCGGAATACTCGTCAGTTCCCGCAGTCCGCGGATGTAGTCGACGCCAAGGCCGAAGTTCGGAACGAACTCGCCGTCCATCACATCGATATGGAGATATTCGACTTTTTCTTTTTCAAATACATCGATCGTCGCCTGCAGATCCACAAGGTTTGAGCACATCATGGATGCCGATATCTGACTTTTTCTCATATTTTTCTACTCCCATGAAACCATTACTTTGCAGTATGGCTCTTTATGATTTTTCATCAGTTCCAGTCCGTCCATCAGCTTTTCGGACGGGAAACAGTGCGTGATCAGCGCCTGTGCCGGGATTTTCTTCTTCGAAAGCGCATCGAGTACCTCCGTCCAGTCGCAGGCTTCATCTTTTTCATAAGAAGAATTCCACGTTCCCATCAGGTTCAGCTGTTTGCGCAGTATGCGCCAGTACACGTTCTTTTCCATCGCAAGATCGCCCGATGGATTTCCCATCAGCACGATGCTTCCGCCTGGTCTCGCAAGAAGAACTGCACTGGAAACGGCCTGCGGCGTTCCGACCGCTTCTACTACAACATCCGCCTGAATCGCTTTACTCTCCTCTTCCATCACATATGAGATGCCCGGGATCTGTTCTGCGATCGCACGTTTTGCTTCGCCCCGTCCAATCACAAAAACGGTTTCGGCGCCGAGCGCTTTCGCCCACGCTGCCGCTGCAAAACCGATCATGCCCGTTCCGATCACTGCTGCGGTATCGCCCGGCTTCACACCGCTTCGTTTCACCGCATGAAGCGCCACAGAGAGCGGCTCCAGCATTGCTGCCTCGCGGAAGCTGACGTTTTCCGGCAGCTCCATCAGGTTCCAGTCCGGCACGGCTACGTATTCCGCAAAGCCGCCGTCCCGGCGCGAGCCGAGGTAATCGTAGTGTTCGCACATCTCATATTTTTTCTGCCGGCACTGCGGGCAGGTGCGGCATGGGATCAGCGGGAAAATGCCGACCCGTTTTCCAACTCGCTCTTCCGGCACACCCTCGCCGTATGCGGCAACCACGCCTGAAAACTCGTGACCCGGAATCGTTGGAAAATGGTATGTTCCGTTTGTGAAAATCCGCGGAATATCGGAGCTGCAGATTCCTGATGCCTTTACCTGCACCAGAACCCAGCCGGATGGGATTTCCGGTTTTTCGATGTCTTCCCTTCTTAAATCATTGACTCCATGCAGCTCGTATGCTCTCATTTCGTTTCTCCTTCCACAATCGTACAGAAACGCTCCAGGTCGCTCCTTGTTGTAATCTTAAAGTTCCGCTCATCCCCTGGGATCATCGCCACATCCATTCCATGGCGGTAGGCAATTTCACTTGTTCCCCTTGTGAGGGACAGCTCCTCTTCCGATGCTTCCCGGTTGATCTTCGCGTACGGATGCAGCCGGAAAGCTTCCGGCGCCTGACCGGCAAACAGCGTGCTGCGCTCCAGCAGATGGTCAATTTTCGTTCCGTCGCTGCTCTGATAGATCGTGTCCTTCATCGGCAGCACCGGCATACAGCCCTCATGATCGGCAAGCGCCGCAAGGCAGTCGCCAATCAGCTGTTCGCTCACCAGAGGCCGCACGCCGTCGTGGATGATCACACCGTCGTTCTCCGATACGGAATCCTCCATGCAGACGGTAAGGCCATTATGAATGGATTCCTGCCGCGTATCCCCGGCATCCGCAAAGGCGAGAAATTTCGTAATCCCGTCTTCTTCCATCCATCCGCGGATCTTCTCTCTCCAGGCATCTGCCGCCACGATGACGATTTTCTCAACGGCACTGCTTTTCTGAAACTGCTCCAGCGTATACAGCAGAATCGGTTTCTTTTCCACTTCCAGATACTGCTTCGGAAAATCCCCCATCTGCATTCTCGTTCCGATTCCCCCCGATAGTATGATTGCGTAATTCATCTTAAGCCTTTCCTTTGCTCTTTTTACTCTCTTTTTTTCGCTCTTCTTCCAGCTCTTTTAAAAAGTCTCCCAGTTCTCCGGAGGCGTTCTCCAGCAGGTACGACTTCGTTTTCTGTTCTTTCTCCAGATAGTTTTCCCGGATCTGGCCGTTTGTATGTTCAATCTCGGTGCGCAGATCCCGTGCGGAGAGACGATGCGCGCCCGCTCCCATAATGATGATCTGCTCGAGACCGTCCGAGGAAGCCACCGTTACGTTGCCGTTGTGGCCGATCCTGTGAACCGTTTTCTCGATGTACTGGTCAGCCGTCTCCGCCTCTTTCGTATAAACGACATGAATATTATGGTACATGCCGACCTCACCCTGGTTGCCTTTTACTTTGTAGGCATCAAAGACAAGAATCAGCGTCATTTTTTTATATCCCTGATAATTTGACAGGATGTCCATCAGTTTTCCTCTGGCGCTCTCAATATTATACTTCGCCAGCTCATTTAAATCATCCCATGCAAAAATAATGTTATAGCCGTCCACCAGCAGATATTCCTCCTGCGGCTCCTTCGGGCGGTTTGATTTTGCATATTTGGGATCCCCGATGCCGGATGACGAGGTGGCCGGACGTGTCCGCCGCTCGAAACCGGCGCGCTTCCGCTCCACTTTGCCGTATGTCCTCGTAAAGATTTCTTCCAGCTCCTTTGCCTCCTGCAGGGAAGCTGCCATCGGCACGCGGTCGGATGCTTTTTTTGCTTTCTGCACAGAGGATGCTCCGCCGATCCGGTCTGCCGCAGATTCGGCTGAATCGCTTTCTTCTTCCGGATTTTCCAGCGTGTATTCCAGATGCATATGGTCTTCCACTTCATTCCATGGAACGACAAAGCCTGCCCCGTGGGCACAGAACACAGAACCCGTCGGATTTTCCACATCCGCCTCGGAATCGTAACCGATGGAGGCAATCACTTCCTCCGCGTTGTGACATGGCTCATATCCTTTTAAGGTACAGAACACTCTTCCGCGTCCCCGGCTGTAAGCAGTCACTTCTTTCTGATAATCCTGCATCGTCACAACCGGTGCGGTTCCGGTGATCACTGTCATATCGCCTTCCATTTCCGGCGGTTCAAAGCTGCCGTACATCCGCTGGATATCGTTCAGCGCCCGTCCCGTCGATTCCGACGGAATTTCCAGACGGAACGCATAGACCGGCTCCAGCAGAACGGATTCTGCTTTTTTCAGCCCCTGCCGCACCGCACGATACGTCGCCTGGCGGAAGTCGCCGCCCTCGGTGTGCTTAATGTGCGCACGGCCCTTGACCAGCGTGATTTTCATATCGGTAATCTCCGACCCGGTCAGCACGCCGGGATGCTTCCGCTCCAGCAGATGTGTGAGGATCAGACGCTGCCAGTTGCGGTCCAGGGTGTCCTCGCTGCAGACGGTTCCAATCTGCAGTCCGCTGCCCGGTTCTGCCGGCTCCAGCAGCAAATGAACTTCCGCATAATGGCGCAGCGGCTCGAAATGGCCGACACCCTCCACGGTACTGCGGATCGTCTCTTTGTATACAATATTTCCGGCTCCGAATTCCACCCATTCGCCGAAACGCTCGTGGATCAGACTCTTTAAGATCTCGATCTGCACCTCACCCATGACCTGCGCATGGATTTCCGCGAGGCGCTCATTCCAGACAATGTGGAGCTCCGGGATTTCTTCTTCTAACTGGCGCAGTTTTCCAAGCATCTGATGGACATCGCAGTCCGGCGGAAGCTCGATGCGGTACGTCAGCACCGGCTCCAGCACCGGTTTTTCCGCCTCGGTTTCGTTGCCGATGCCCTGACCGGAGAAAGTGCTGTTCAGTCCCGTTACGGCACAGATCGTCCCCGCCGGTGCTTCCTGTACCATCGTATAGCCCGCACCGGAATAAATACGGATCTGGTCTGCCTTTTCTTCGCCGAGCATCTGCTTCACCTTCAGCACGCCGCCCGTGATTTTCAGATGCGTCAGACGGTTTCCTGCCGTGTCCCTTGAAATCTTAAAAACGCGCGCGCCAAAATCCCCGCCGTACTCCGGCGTTTTTGTAAACCGGTCCAGAATTTTCAGAAATTCCGTCACGCCCTCCATCTTGAGTGCAGAGCCAAAGCAGCACGGAAAAACCTTCCGCTCTGCGATCATCGTGCGGATCTGGTCTTCTTCCACGCTTCCCGTTTCCAGATACTGCTCCAGCACGTCCTCATCACACATGGCGAGTTCTTCCAGCAATTCTGCGTTCTGGAGATCCTGCGAGAAATTCAGGCAGTGCTCTGAGAGACGGCTCTGCAGTTCTTCCAGCAGTTTTTCCGCATCCGTGCCCGGCTGATCCATCTTGTTGATAAAGAGAAAGACCGGGATCTCATACCGCGCGAGCAGCCGCCACAGGGTTTCCACATGACCCTGCACGCCGTTCGCACCGCTGATCAGAAGAACCGCATAGTCCATGACCTGTAAAGTGCGCTCCATCTCCGCCGAGAAATCCACATGGCCCGGCGTGTCAAGGAGTGTGACCTCCGTCTCGTTCAGCTTCAGCACGGCCTGTTTGGAAAAGATCGTGATACCCCTTGCTTTTTCCAGTTCCTCCGTGTCCAGAAAGGCGTCCTTGTGATCCACTCTTCCGGCTTTCCGGATCTGGCCTGTTTTATATAAAATTCCCTCTGCCAGCGTCGTCTTTCCCGCATCGACATGCGCTAAAATGCCTACCGCCAGTTTTTTGGTTTTTTCCATTTTGTTTCATCCTGTCTGTATGATTCATATTTTTCAGGCCCCCTCATCCCCTGCGGCCCGACTCACTGCTTATTGTACCACAAAACCTCTCATTGCGGAACCCCGGAGTGAAACGCAAAAAATCTCAAAGCGGATTTCTCTCCTGCTTTGAGATTTTTTATGCTATGTTCTGTTTTATCTCTCCCCCGCCATCGGCTGCCGATCTGCAATTTTCAGGAAAACAAATCCCAGTGCAAATAAAATCGCCAGGCATGCAACCGCCACGTTGATCGTTCCGCCTGCCAGTTTTACAGCTGCAATAACTGCAGAACCGAGGAACGATGGTTACTCTGTCTTCCAACGTCATATCCGTTTCTTTTAAAAGTTCATTTGCAAGAAGTGTACCGTACTCTGCATGATGGGCAACCTGCATACAGTGTTTCTGCGAATGATCCGTATATCCCAGCTGTCCCAGGTTTTCGTTTCCTTTTTCAGATATGCGCTGCATCCATTCCAGACTCCAGCCTAACCGCTGTATTTTTACTGTTCCTGCCATTTCTTTCAGAATATTTTTTACTACAATCACGATCGTAGCACATTTGTATTTTAACTGCTATCCTGTTCCTATAAGGTCTATATCAAATGATTGTTAAATTTTTTATATTTTTGATGCAGTCGGGCGGGGTTCTGTTACAGCAGAAAAGCACTGCAAATACAGATGAATGTATTTACAGTGCTTATTTTGAGATTATTTTTGTTTTTTAATTCTGTGCGTCTTCGTATTCTTTTACTTTTTCTTCATACTGCTCCTGGCTCTCGATCGTATGTTTTACAATATGACCGTGCTCTTTCTGCTTATGTGCCAGATCCCGGCCAGGACGCGGTGCATATTCGTCTTCCGGGATTTCGAGTGCATTGGCGGTGGCGTGAATGATACCGTTGCTGCTGTAGGTGGCACCGCTCAAGGCGTCGATGTTAAGGCTCTGTTCTTCTTTCATCTGCCCTATCACGTAAGGCGCTGCACGGAAAAAGTATTCCTCGGTGTCGCAGTAGGAAAGGATGGAGATGTCGGTCACTTTCTGGTTTTCTACCGTTACCTGCACTTCGACATCCCCGCGGAAGGCATCGGCGGTACCCGTGCAGATGCCGTCTTTCAGGTCGTGGAAACGGCCGGCGTCCAGGAATGCCTGTTTTTCTTCCGTTGTATCCGTCGATTCAGATGCTGTATTTTCCTGTACAGTATTCTCATCTCCGGCGGCTTCTTTTAACGCATTTTGAGTGGCCTCAATCAACCCTTTACTGCTGTAGGTGGCGCCGGAAACGGTATCTATCTCCTCGGCACTCTGTTTTTTCATGATTTCCGAAAAGATTCCTGACTTTGCTCTGTCCAGATATGTCTGATCATCCTCGGCGTTCTCTATCGTCAGTCCGGTTATCGTTCCCTGTTCCACTTTTACGGAAACGGTCACGGTTCCGCGGTAGCCTTCTCCACTTCCGGAATAAGTGCCGTCCTGGAATCTGCTGTCCAGATTCTGTTCTGCCGTATCAATGGCCGCATCACCTGCTGTCTTACCAACGGAACCGCTCTCGCTCCGGATCAGGAACTGTGACGCTGCAATCGTAAGGCAGGTCACCCCGACACCGATCCACACGCTGTATCGGTACTTCCAGTGTGCATTGTTCTTCAGACATCCGTTTATACATACCCCGCATCCAATACACTCGCCGCCTGCCGTCTGCTCTTTTTCTGTCAGATCAATTCCCATGGTACATTTTGCAGTACAGAGACGGCAGCTTCCGCATTTGCTCCGCGGTTTTACAATTTTTAACAGCGTACATCTGGAAATCAGGCTGTAGATGGCTCCCATGGGACAGAGATACCGGCAGAAAAAGCGCTGGATTAAGACGGATCCGACGAAAATCACCAGAATCAGCGCACCGCCAATCGAAAACATCGGCTTCACACCCGGCCAGTGTCCGATGGAACTGTACTGTCCAAACACCTGCCACGGCCCTGCGATGTTCCATTTTATCATACCGCTCCATACGAAGACTGCCCAGAACAGGAGCACACCATATTTGATCCAGCCTGTTGGAACATTTCTTCCACTCTTCTTTGAATTTGAATGCAGGTTTTTCGCACCTGCTTTTCGAAACCGCTTTTTCAGCTTATTTCCTGCAAACCACAGAAAATCCTGCACAGCCCCGAAGCTGCAGAAATATCCGCAGAAAAACCGTCCCACAATAATCACCGCCGGAACCGTCGCCAGCACCATCCATACCGAATACCTGATCCGTTCCCACGAAACCGTCCCCTGATAAACTGCGGAAATAATCGTCCCAACCGCAGAAAACTGCGCCTCAAACAAGCCCGGGATCAGCAGGAAAGAAAGGATCTGAATCACTGCTTTCGGCCAGTTTCTTTTGTCTTGTTTTTTCAAATTTGTTCCTCTTTTCTTATGTTTAACGTTTCATCTCCATTACCGGACCATTCGATTTATGTTCCTGGATTAATTCACAAATCTCCGAAAGATTCATTGCCGAGAAATCTCCGGGGACGGTATCCTTCAGGGCACTTACTGCATTTCCGATGGATACTGCCTGTGACAGTAAAAAACCCTCATAAATCGTGTATTTTCTGCACATTTATGAGGGTTTTATATTTTTGCGTTATTTTTACAAATTCACAGTTGAATTATGCGTTCATCTGTTTAGCAACTTCCTCAGCAAAGTTCTCTTCTTTCTTCTCGATTCCTTCACCGGTCTCAAAACGAACGAAGCCTTTTACTGCTACGGTTGCGTTGTTTGCTTTTGCAACCTGTGCTACATACTGAGCTACGGACTGTTTTCCGTCTTCTGCTTTTACGTATACCTGATCAAGCAGGCAGATCTCTTTGAGCTCTTTGTTGATACGGCCCTGGATCATTCCCTGGATAACTTTTTCCGGTTTCTGGGACTCTTTCGGGTCGTTCTGAATCTGAGCCATGAGGATTTCTTTCTCATGTGCGATGTAATCAGCGCTTACTTCGTCGCGGTTTGTGTACTGCGGACGAAGAGCTGCAATCTGCATTGCAACGTTTTTAGCCATCTCTTTGAGGTCATCGTTTACAACATCTGTCTCAACGTCAACCAGAACACCGATTTTACCGCCCATATGAGTATAAGAAGCAACGAAACCGTTCTCCTCTTTTACCTGCTGGAAACGACGGATGTTCATGTTCTCGCCGATGGTAGCGATCTGATGAGCCAGCTCTTCGCCAACGGTCTCGTTGGTATCGAATTTCCAAGGCTCTGCCAGGAATCCTTCTACGTCTGCTGCAGTTGTATCCATAGCCTGCTCTGCAACCTGTGCTACATAGCCACGGAATTTCTCGTTCTTTGCAACGAAGTCTGTCTCAGCGTTTACTTCTACAGCGACAGCTTTCTTTCCATCCTCGGATACGTTCAGCATAACGATACCCTCAGCTGCGATTCTGCCAGCTTTTTTCTGAGCAGTAGCAAGTCCTTTTTCTCTCAGGAACTCCATTGCTTTGTCCATATCACCTTCGGTAGCTGTAAGAGCTTTCTTGCAGTCCATCATACCAGCACCGCTTACTTCTCTTAACTCTTTTACCATTGCTGCTGTAATAGCCATTGTTTTATTCCTCCGTATACGTGATTCAGCAGACTGCATCTTCATGCCGGTCTGCTATTGTGAGATTCGCCGAAGGGAACCTGAATTTCAAGTTCCCCCCAGTTCATTACTTCGCGTAAATTATTCAGCGTCTGTCTCTGCTGCTTCTTCGTATGCAGCTTCCTCAGCCTCGCCCTGTTTTGCCTCGATAACTGCGTCTGCCATTTTGGAAACGATCAGTTTTACGGCACGGATAGCGTCGTCATTACCCGGAATTACATAGTCAAGCTCTTCCGGATCGCAGTTGGTATCGCAGATACCGATCAGCGGAATTCCCAGTGTATGAGCTTCCTGTACGCAGATTCTCTCTTTTTTCGGATCTACTACGAAGATAGCGTCCGGCAGTCTCTTCATTTCTTTGATACCGCCAAGGTTTTTCTGCAGTTTTGCAAGCTCTTTCTTTAACTCAATGACTTCTTTTTTCGGAAGAACTTCGAAGGTGCCATCCTGCTCCATGGTCTCGATTGCTTTCAGTCTTGCAATACGGCTCTGGATGGTTTTGAAGTTGGTCAGCATACCGCCGAGCCATCTCTCGTTTACATAGTACATTCCGCAGCGCTCTGCCTCAACAGCGATAGCGTCCTGAGCCTGTTTTTTGGTTCCTACGAAAAGGATTGTGCCGCCGTCTGCTGCGATGTCTGCAACAGCTTTGTATGCGTCATCTACCATTCCTACAGATTTCTGCAGGTCGATGATGTAGATACCATTACGCTCTGTGTAGATGTACGGAGCCATTTTAGGATTCCATCTTCTTGTCTGATGTCCGAAATGAACACCGGCTTCCAGTAACTGTTTCATTGAAATTACGCTCATTGTTTTATCTCCTTATGGTTTTATTCTTCCCCATGTTTTTTCACCTTGGAACCTGTTTTTCAAAAAACAGGCACCATCCTTGGTACCGCATGGGTGCTTATTGTGCAACAGTAAGATTGTATCACAGAGTTTTTTTCATGACAAGCATTTTTTTCGCGGATTCTGCGGTTTTTTTCTGTTATTTTTGTGTTTTTCCCTGTTTATCCTTTAAAAACAGATACCAGAATGTTCCGGCGCAGATTACCGCTTCCAAAAAGATGAACATCCATGCACCTGCCGGTGCTTTTTGGGTCATCCAGGATACGAACTGGCTCCGGTAAAGTCCCCAGATATTTTCTGCCATGTGCGCAAGAACCGGGGCAAGGAGTGTTCCGCACCGCTCATAAATAAGGATCAGAAGCACACTTACCACGGCTGCATAGACAAACTGCGTCACATTGCCGTGATATGCACCGAACAGCAGACATGATGCTGCGATGCCCCAGCCGGTTCCCCAGAAATCTTTTGCCCTGCGGTAAATCATGCCGCGGAAAACAATTTCCTCTGCGGCCGCGCTCAGCACACCGACGGACAGGATCAGAAGCAGCGGGTTCTGTCCTTCATAAATCTTTGATGCCATGTCCTGATAGCCGGAAAAGATTCTGGTAAAGCCGGTCACGTTCATTACAGTATTCAGGAGATGGCCGAAGGTCATAACCAGCAGAATACAGGCGGCTGCCTCTGCCGCACTCCACCGTTTTTCCGGTTTCGGGAACATGCCTTCATCTTTTTTGTACTGTTTCCAGAGAACCGGGATCGCCGCCAGACTGCCGATTGCTGATGCAAGAACGGATGTCGCGTGCATACGCTCTTCCAGATAACCGCCGGTCGTAAACGTCATCAGGATCAGCGCCAGAAGTACGGTTGCTCCGATCAGAAACAGTTCGTACGTCAGAAGCGGTTTTAAAAGACGCCATAGCTTCCGCTGGATAGGAATTACGATTTCCTCCGTTTTTGGCTCTGTTTTCGCTGTCCTTTTTTCTTTTATATTCTCTGCTTTTTTCTCTTTCTGCGCAAAGATTCCTGTTCCACTTTCTCCTCTTGTCAGCCACGGGATACGCTCCGGCTTCATTTTTTTGATGCGGTCGCGTCTTTTCTTCTCTTCTTTCGGATCCTCCGCCAGCAGTTTCAGTTCTTCCGGTGTATCACATACCTTTGCGGCACCTGCTGCCTCGAGTTCTTCTCTTCCGCCGTACCCATACGATACGCCGACACAGAGCAGTCCGTTTTCTCTTGCCCCGATTACGTCATAGCTTCTGTCACCAACCATCACCACGTCGGAACGGCTGTCTTCTGCTCCGAGTCGGCGCAGCGTCTCTGCGATGACTTCTCCTTTGTCGGTTCTGGTTTCGTTCATTTCTGAACCGGTTACTACGGTAAAATACTTTCTGATTTCGAAATGCTCCAGGATCTGCTCCACGTATTTTTCCGGTTTGGACGATGCTACCGCCAGAATTTTTCCCTTCTCTTTCAGATACGCCAGAACCTCCGGGATTCCCTCGTATACTTCATTTTCAAAAATGCCCTCTGCCTCGTACCGCTCCCGGTATTTTGTGATGGCCTGCTGTGCTTCTTCGCAGCCAAGGCCTGCAAAATTCATGAAAGATTCCAGAAGCGGCGGTCCCACGTAACAGTTCAGTTTTTCCAGATCCGGCTCTTCGATGCCAAAGGATGCCAGCGCATACTGTACGCATCTTGTAATTCCAGGACCGGAATCGGTCAGGGTTCCGTCCAGATCAAATAATATCATATCTGACATACTCTTATTTCCTCTTTTACTTTTTTATCGTATGACATGTCTTTTATTCTAGCATATCGAAATTAGAAATACAAACAAAACCGGATCAGGCTATTTTCTGCAGAGTGCACGCAGATAGCGGGTGGTCTGATTCTGAATTTCGGCAATGGCACGAATCAGGTTCCAGAGGCGCCTTAAGGACTGCAAGAGGCGGGTTCCTTTTGGTTTCTGGCTGGTTCTTTGGCTGACAAGTGTGGAAGTTTTTGGTTTCACGTTGACTTCCCACGGTTTCATGGTTCGTACAATGCCGTCTGCGCCACGCACTTTTACAGTGATGCGGTTGTAGCCTTCGGAAAGGCTCTCGGCTTTCAGACAGATTTTGTTTTCTTTCCATTCATATTCGGCTTCGGAGCCATTTACCATGCAGGAAAGAATTTCAGCCGTGTCGGCGGCTCCCTCGAGCAGAATTTCCGGGGTATAACCGGGATCTATTTCGACGCTGGTGTCGGCCGGGCGGATAATCAGGGGGTTCGGCGCTTCGAAATCTTCGTCTGCTATCTGTGATAATACGAAATCGGCGATGATCTGCGGCCGTATTTGAGATGGCTCCTCCCCGGCACTCTTAGATGGAGTTTCGGCAGGCGGAGGACTGCTTTCTTCTGTTTGTAGCGGAATATCATCTGGATCTTGGGTCACCTCCTCGGGCGTGGCTGCAGCAACGGGCAGCTGTTCGTCTGTTTTGAGTTCTTCTTTCTCCGGAGACGATTGCCCGGGCCCCGTTTGTTCCTGCTTTTCTGTGTTTGACTTTCCGGCATCTGGCATTACGGTAGGCTCCTCTTTTTCTGGTGCTTTTGTTTCCGAGGTTTGATTTTCTGACTCTTTTTCGGTTGACGGAGATTCCTGCTTCGTTTCTTCCATATCAGGCTTTTCCGGTTCCGGATCTTCTGGCATCAAATTTTCCGTTCCGGATTTTTCTGAACCTGTATCTTCATAATCTGGTTTTTCTGTGTCCATTTCTCCAAAATCCGTTCTCTCCGAATCTGACTCTTCTGTCTCTGATTCTTTTGTATCTGTTTCTTCACATCCTTCCTCTGATTCCGATTCCCCGGAACCCATATCTCCTGCCTCCGGCAATTCTCCTGGCTTCCCCGATTCTGAATCTTCCGAAATTTCTTTCTCCTCTTCTTCCCACCTTTCCGCTGGTTCTTTCTCCGGATCCGGAATTACCGTCGGGGGAAGCATTTTTTCTTCTCCTTCTTTCTCTTTCTTTCCGGTCTCTGCCGGATCTGTTTTCTCTTCCGGCGGCTCTGGTTCCTGCTCTGGTTTCTCTTCTATAGGCGGTTCTTCTTCTGACTTTTCGTCCGGCAGCAGTTCCTCCGGTCCGGCTTTCCCGTCTGCATCTGTCACATCACTGTTCTCGATGATTTCAGCTTCTAATTCCACGCTTTCCACCGCACTTGCGGCCTCGCCTGTCGTCTGCTGTGTCTCCGCGTGGACTTCGATTCCCTGGACTGCCAGGAATCCTGTCATCATTGCGCATATGGTCTTTTTTCTCATCCTGCTTCCTCCCATCTTTTTCTGATCTGCTGATAAAAAATATCCTCCTCCATTCCCGGAATTTCTGCGGCCTCGTTGAGGTACTGTTCTGCTTTTTCCTGCATGTCGAACTGAAGTGCCAGCTCTGCGGCCCTGAGCAGATTTTTCCGCCGGTTTCCATCCTGTCTGCTGCACAGAAGCCGTTCGTAATAGAGAAAACTCTCCTGGCACCAGTCCTGTTCTCTTTCCCCATCCCCGGATTTTCCGCCAAGATAGCACGCATCCGCCAGTCTCTGCCAGATAACCGCCTCCCACTGCCCCTCCATATTCTCGCCTGCGGCCTTTTCCAGCACTTCGATTCCTTTCCGCATGGCGTCTGTGTCATTTTCACGCGCCAGTTCTTCGGAAAAACTGAAATACATTCCTGCAACAGCAAGATATCTGCGGCAGCGTTTTTCCTTTTCCGGCTCCTGCTGCGTGTCATCATAAAATTCAGCCAGCAATGGCTCCATCTGCATTTTTTCCCTTGCCGCATCATCCGCCAGACAGTATTCCACAAGTTCCTGCTCCACACGCCCCGCCTGACTGAGATGGTCTGCCTTTAAGAACGCTTCCCGCGCTTTCTGGTAGTTCGGCAGACTGCCTTCTTCCACCGGATTTCCGCAGAACCAGAGATCTCCCTGCTCCTCCCATTCGTCTGCCGCCGGAAACTGCCCCCATGGCATCCTGCTGGCAACCGCAGCCGCTCCTCCTGTCAGAAAAGCAAAAACTGCAAAGATCCGCAGAGTCTTCCTGCCTTTTTGCTTTCTTTCCAGCCGCCGCAGTGCCTTTTTGACTTCTCCGGCAGACGCATACCGCTCCTCCGGCTTTTTCTGCATACACTTTTCCATCACCCGCCAGAGTCCTCTTTTCTGCCGCTTTTTCGCATGCTTCGCCATTGCCGCAAGCAGTGCGCCGAGTGCATAAAGATCGGAACGGGCGTCACACTTCCCGTCATACTGCTCCGGCGCTGCATAACCGCGGGTTCCATAACGGACTTCCACACCCGTTTCTTCTGTTCCGGCTGCACCGAAATCCACAAGGTATATTTCACCACGCTCTGTTATCATCACGTTGTCCGGCTTCAGATCCCGGTAGAAAACCGGCGGGTTCTGTGCATGGAGATAACAGAGAATCCCGCTCAGGGCAATTCCCGTTTTCAGAATTTCCCGGCTGGAAAACCGTTCTCCCTTACGCATACGCTGTCCGATAGATTTTCCGTTTACAGCTTCCATCACCAGAAAGCTTTTTGTCCCACTTTCCAGAAGTTCCACCGCACAGGGAATCCCGGGATATGAAAACTTCTGTAAAAGAAACGCTTCCCGGCGCAGTTTTTCCCTGTCACATATACTTACCTTGACTGCATACCGCTTTCCGGATCCAGTTTTCTCTGCAAGATAAACGACAGACGTTGCCCCTCTTCCGAGCACTGACAGCAGGCGATACTTCCCTCCCGGAAGTTCTACTTTTCCAATGATCCCGCCTCCTCTTTTTACGTCAAAGTGTTTGTCAGTCCGATATTCTGTTTTTGTACATGGATATAAATTGAGCCGAATGGCTCTTCGATAGAGTAATATAGAATCGATTTTTCAGGACGAATGTCCAAGCGGATGAAAAATCGTGATGTAAGTATAACACAACAGCCGCCGTTTCCGCAAGAACTACAGAAGCCGACGGCTGCCAAAAAAATCGCCTGTTTTTTATCTATTTTTTCCCTCTTGACGAATCTTACATCCGTTCCGGTGCCGAGAATCCCAGCAGGTCGATGCAGGTCTCAAGTACCTCGCGGACAAGATCCAGCAGTGCCAGGTAAGATGCTTTTCTTGCCTCATCCTGCTCACTTAAGATCTTGGTCTCGTGGTAGAAATGGTTGAACTCGTTTGCAAGCTCGTAGATATAAGCACAGATCTTATGCGGTGCTTTCTCCTCGAATGCGTTCTCCACAACGCCGTTGAAACGGGATACGGAAAGCATCAGAGCTTTCTCGCTGTCGCTCTTCGGTGCCAGAAGTGCGCCTTTCTTCAGTTCATTTCCCTCTTCTTTATATTTTCCGAGGATGGATTTTGTACGAACGATCGTGTACAGGATGTACGGACCGGTGTTTCCCTCGAAGGAAGTAAATCTCTCAACATCGAATACATAATCTTTCGATGCCTGGTTGGACAGGTCACCGTATTTAATAGCAGACAGTCCGACAATCTGTGCCGTTCCTCTTGCATCCGTATCTTTTACGCTGCGGTTCTCCACGATCTTCTGATACATCTCATCGTTGATCTCGCCGATCAGACGCTCCAGACGCATAACGCCGCCCTCACGGGTCTTGAACGGTTTTCCGTCTTTTCCGTTCATGGTACCAAAGCCGATAAAGGAAAGAACGGTATCATCATTCACCAGTTTTGCTTTTCTTGCACAGCGGAAACACTGTACGAAGTGAAGCTCCTGACGTTTGTCTGCCAGATAGCAGATCTCGTCCGGCTTGTACAGTTTCATACGCTGGATGATGGTTGCCAGGTCTGTCGTATCATACAGAGCTGCCCCATCGGATTTTAAGATCATGCACGGCGGGATCTCTTTTGTGTCTGTCTCTTCTTTGACATCAACAACGAGTGCGCCCTGGTCATAATGTGCATAACCATTGTCTTTCAGGTAATCTACCATGTCTGGAATGTACTCCTGTGCATCGGACTCACCCATCCACAGATCGAAATGAACGTCGAGGTTTCCATAGTTCTTTTTCAGATCGGCAACAGAAACGTTCATAATGTGTTTCCAGATCGCACGATATCCTCTTCTGCCCTGCTGCAGCTCTCTCGTTGCCTCGAGTGCACGTTTCTTATAGTCCTCGTCCTCTTTCGATTTGCCGCTTGCGCAAGGATAAATCTCCTCGAGCTCGCTGATCGTAAACGGTGCTTCCTCCGGGTACTCTCCCGTAAAGGACTCATCAAAATAAACAAGCTCCGGATGGCGCTCCTGCAGCTCGGTGATGATCAGTCCCATCTGCAGACCCCAGTCTCCAAGATGAACGTCACCGATCATGTTGTGGCCCATGAAGCGTCCCATACGCTTAATGCTTTCCCCGATGATCGCGGAACGGAGATGGCCGACGTGAAGCGGTTTTGCCACGTTTGCTCCGCCGTAATCTACGATGATGGTTTTCGGATTTTTTGCTTTCTCTACAGAAAGATCTTCGTCGTTCTGCATTTTGGAAAGATAATCTGCCAGAAATTCCGGGTTGATTTTCAGGTTGATGAATCCCGGTTTTACGGCTTCAATTTCACCGATCACGCTGTGATCGGTCACTTTTTCTACAACTGCTTCAGCCAGCTGGATCGGTGCTTTGTGGTATGCTTTTGCAGCTGCCATTGCGCCGTTGCACTGGTATTCGCACAGATCCGGGCGGTTGGAAACGGAAACCCTTGCATAGGACGGGTCCATCTCCGCAGCGGTAAAGGCTTTTACCAGCTCTTCCTGGATAAGATCGATCAGTTTTTTCATAATGTTTCCCTCATTTTCTTCTTTACTGCAGAATCATCTGTTCTGCGTTTTGTTTCCGCGCGCTGCGCCGGGCTTCTTCCTCTTCTTTGATGCCGCTTTTCTGATAACAGTACTGGATGATATCTCTTCTTCGGATGATGCCGATGAAGATTCCCTCGTCATCCACAACTGGAACGAAATTCTGCCGCATGGACATCTCGATCAGGTCCTCGATGTTGCTGTTGATGTTGACGGACTCATAATTCCACCGTTTTGGAACCTGCCAGAGCGGGATATCCTCTGCTTCATGGTAATTCAGCAGATACCGTTCTTTTATGATGCGGAGCAGATCTCCTTCCGTCAGTGTTCCCACGTAGCAGCCCTTTTTGTTCAGTACCGGAACCGCCGTGTATTTATGATATTCGATCTTCTCGATGGCCTGCCGAAGTGAGCAGTCGTCATACAGATAAGCCGTTTCACTTTTCGGTGTGATAAAAAACAAAATATTCATTCGCGTATACTCCTTTTCGTTGGTCATACTCTTGTTTGATTATACCATAAACGAATGTGAAATGTCTTTGAATCTTTCTTATATTTTCATAAACATACCGAATCCGAAACTCGAATGCCTCTTTGCTGCGCCGCAAATTGCGCTTATTTTCCAGTATAACCGACTTTCCGCAAAAAGTAAAGATCTTAAGTTTCATCCGCACACGCCGCACAAAAAATCCGCACGGATCCAGCACCTACGCTGTACCCGCACGGATTTTTCAACTCTTTTTTGTTCTATTCTCTTCGCAGCGCATCGATCGGATTCAGGTTCGCTGCTTTTACCGACGGCAGCAGTCCGAATACGATACCGATCACCATGGAGAAGACCACGGAGAAAATGATCGCCGGAATACTGATCGCCACAGGCGTCTGCGATACCCTCGAAATCACCTGTGCCATGATAATGCCGCCCAGCACGCCGAGCAGTCCGCCGATGCTGGTGAGCACCGCCGCCTCGGTCAGGAACTGGAACAGAATTCTGCGTTTTCTTGCTCCGATCGCCTTTTTCAGGCCGATCTCGCTTGTACGTTCCGTTACAGATACCAGCATAATATTCATAACACCGATACCGCCGACCAGAAGCGAAATGCTCGCGATCCAGATCAGCTGCTGGTTCGTGCTCTGGCCTAACTCCTGCAGACTCTTTGCTTTCTCCAGCAGATCCTCTGCCTGATAGGAAAGAGAATCAGTTGTATTGGTCACGGATTCGTTCATGATATCCGCTGTTGTCTTTCCCACCGTGCTCATATCCTCGGTCGTTTTTGCCATCACAACGGCATTTTCCGGTTCATCATACTGGAATACGATCGGCCAGCAGACATCCGGCATCAGCACCAGCGGATAGGATTCCTGATTGTACGTATAGTAGTCATCTCTGGAATTGATGACCGGCTGGAACGAATCGGCTTTTTTGATCACGCCGATCACCGTGAACGGCTCTCCCATGATCTCGATCGTTTTGCCGACCGGCGACTCATCCGGGAAGAGTGTCAGCACTGCGGTATCGTCGAGGAGGACAACTTTGTGGGTCTTCGAGAAATCGCTCTCCACAAAGCCGCGTCCCTGATAAATCTGATATCCGCACGTCGACAGATAATTTTCATCCACTCCAAGCGCCTTCGCACTGTCCAGTGTTGTGTTTCCTTTTGCGATGCCGCTCACATACGTTCTTTCGGTGTAAAACGATGCATTTTCCACCTGATCCTGCTCGCGGATCCGCTTTTTCTGATCACCGGACAGTTTCGACACGCCGCTTGGCAGTCCGTTGTCCATCCAGTAATCACCGTCGCCCTGCTTTAAGCTGACGGTCACGTTGTTGTTTCCAGCTCCGATCAGGTTCTGTTTGATCTGCTCATTCGTTCCCTTGATCGTGGAGACAATTGAGATGATCGACGCAATTCCGATGATAATACCCAGCATCGTCAGGAAGGAACGCATTTTGTGTGACCAGATTCCCTGAAAGGAAAGTCTTACATTTTCTAACATAATGCGCCTCCTTAACTGTTGTAATAATCCGATGAACTGGATTCCTTCGTGTCTGCGCCTTCCACCACGGTTTTGCCGTACGGAAATGCAATGTAATCCTCTTCGGAAAGACCGCTCTTCACTTCGTAATAACTGCCCCACAGAAGTTTTCCGGTTACCACATTCTGTTTCTTTAATTTATCATTTTCATCCCGGATATAAACGAATTTCTGTCCGTTTTCCTCGCGGATGAATTCTTTGCTGACGTACAGGCCGTTGCCGTTTTCTACATCGTTTCCGACAGTGATTGCAATCTCGATCCAGTCACCGTTTTCAAAACCTTCTCCGCCTTCCGGGATAACGGCTGTGAACGGATAGAAGGAGGCTGGTGTCTCGCTGTACGACATGTAGCTTGTTGTCGGGTACGGAGAAATCTCGGTTACGGTTGCCGCTGCAAAAGCACCCGAAGACCAAGAAGTCACGTTGAGTTCATCGCCGACTTTTACCTGATCGAGATACGTCTCGCTTAAGTAGCCGCGCACGTACAGACCTTCGTTTCCACTGACCTGGATAAAGGCGCTTCCGTCGTTGGACGGGTTTTCTGCATTTCCAACCTTCTTTACCACACCACTGATCGTCGCTTTTACGGTCTGGGAATCCAGGGATTTCTGCGTATTTTTGACTTTGAGTTCCTCTTCCTTCTGATCCAGCTTCAGATTACGGATCTGGCTTTCTTTTTCGCTGATGGCTTTTTTCAATTCATCTTTTGTGTAGGTCATCTGGGTATCATCACCGGAAGAAGTATTGTTATTTGCGCTGCTTCCTGTGGATGATGTAAAGAGGGACTGTACCGATGCTTTTTCACCGTAGAATACGGTTTTTGCTGTCGTCTGCACTGCTTCCGGCGCATCTTCGCTCTGCGGTTCCGCTTCCGGTTCTGCCGGGGCTTCGGTCGGCGTCGGCGTTTCCGTCGGAACTGGGGTCTCGCTCGGCACCGGAGTTTCTGTTGGAACCGGCTCTGTGGTCGGAATCGGTGTTGTACTTGGTTCCGGGCTGACGGTCGGCTCTGGAGTTACACTCGGTCCCGGCGTAACGCTCGGGGTCGGAGTTACACTTGGTGTCGGGGTAATCGTTCCTTCTTTTACCGCCACATTTGCAGTGCTGACTGCCATGGAAGTACCCTTGTCATTTTTCGCTGTCACTTCTACTGTATAGATTCCGGCATCCTCTTTTGTGATGTTTTCTTTTGTGTAAGTATCCTTAAAATCTCCGTCGATTGTCTTTCCGTTGTGTTTCCAGACGTATGTGTAAGTGACATCCGTTTCGGTGTTTTCCGTGGAATCGTCTGCCTCACCGCTTCCATTTCCGGCTTCACCCGGCTGTGTCACATCGTCCTCGGACGGACTCTCGGTTCTATCATCCGTTTTATCGTCGGCTTTCTCATCCGGCTTCTCTTCGGTATCTTTCTTCTCATTGATTCCGATTTTCAGCTTCAGCTCGCCGCCCTCTGCCACCTCTGTGTTGGCAAGCGGCGTGGTGATTTTTATTTCCGGTGCATCCGCCGATTCGGATTCTTTCAGACTCAGGACTGCTTCATACGAAGTCTCGTATGCTTTCGCAATCTTCGTTCCATCCTGCTCCCACACGGTTTCCAGCGCCTCTGCGGCTTTGTTTTCCTCATGAATCTCCAGGCGAAACCAGTATCCTTCGCTGTCCTCTTCTTTTTTCGTTCCCTTTTCATCCGCGTATCCTGCCATCTGATTCAGGAATCCGCCTGTTAGGACTGTTCCCGGTGCGCAGAGATAGGTGTATGGGTCTTCCTGCGTTCCTTCTCCTTTGTATGGTTTGGAACCAAATACAAGCTTATTCGTACTGCTGTACAGAACAGCATCCTCGTACGTCGGCTCCGGTTCTGGGGTCGGAATCGGTTCGTCCGGGAAATCCGGATCGATGGGTTCATCTGGAAAATCCGGGAAATCCGGGAAATCCGGCTCCACCGGATTCAGCGGCGTATCCGATACCGGTTTTGTCTTTTTCAGCTTTTCCAGTTCTTTTTCACTCTGCTGGATTTTCAGCTTTGTCTGTGCAAGCTGTAACTGCTGCGTTTCCAGATCCAGCTTGATCATGCTGGTATCGTATGTCATCAGCGTGTCTCCGGCATTTACCACATCGCCCTCTTTGACGAGAACCTGGGAAATGGTCTGGCTGTCGGAAAGATAGATGTTCTGGGAAGCCGTCGAGGTGATCTGGCCTTCCATGTTCATGCTGTCTCCCCAGTAACCACTCGTAAAGTCACTGACCGGATACACTTTTACGGTCGTCTTCTGCGCCTGGCGGATGCCGTAATAACCGCCGACACTGACACCGCCCACGGCAACTGCGGTCACAACTGCAATCGCGGCTTTCTTTGCTGCTTTTCCTTTTTTCATGTTTCAGCCACCTCCTTCGATTTCATCATTCCGTCGCGGATCTCCACGGTGCGCTGTGCCATCGATGCGATCTCCGCGTCATGTGTAATCATCAAGATGCTGACGCCCTCGTCGTTCAGGCTCTGGAACAGCTCCATGACCTGCTCGCCGGAATGGGAGTCGAGTGCTCCGGTCGGCTCATCAGCCAGCAGAATTTTCGGATGGTTGACAATCGCTCTTGCAATCGCCACACGCTGTTTCTGTCCGCCGGAGAGCTGGGTCGGTTTGAAACTCATACGGTCGCCGAGCCCCACCCGCTCGAGGGCAATCGCTGCCCGCTCTCTTCTCTCTTTTTTCGGCACGCCCGCGTACGTCAACGGGAGGCATACATTTTCCATTGCGCTCTGTCTTGCAAGGAGTTGGAAGTTCTGGAAGACAAAGCCGATTTTCTGCAGGCGGATGTCCGACATCTGATTGTCACTGCATTTGCTGATGTCCTGTCCGTCGAGGATCAGCCGTCCGCTCGTCGCCTGGTCGAGACAGCCGACAATATTCATCAGTGTTGTTTTTCCGGAACCGGAAGGACCCATGATCGCAACGTACTCGCCTTCTTCCATGGAGAAGTTGATGTTTTTCAGAACCGGAACCGGGATTTTGCCCTGCATATATTCTTTACAGATATTCTCTAATTCCAGAATCACGGCTGCACCTCCCCGTCATCTGCTGATCCGGCTTCCTGTGTGTCTGCCGGTTCTGCCTTACCATTGTCGGCGCCGCCGATCACGTTCGTTGTATCTTCCTCACCGCTGTACTCTGCGCCGTCCATGGTATTGTCAACCATGCCGTTTTCATCCTGCGTCATACCGTCGTCGACCATTCCATCGTCGTTGTCAAGCATACCGTCATCCACCATTCCGTCATCCTCGCCGCCGGCCGGATTGCTCTGTCCCAGTGATCCGTCGGTGCTGACTACGGTCTTCATCCCTTCTTCCAGACCGTCCTCCGGGAAGGTGATTGCATCATCTTCTGCAAGGCCGTCGGTGATCTGATATTCCATCATATTTTCATCGTGTGTTCCAAGGGTTACGCTTCGTTTTTCCAGTTTGCCTTTTCCATTATCGGCCCAGACGTAAGGATTGCTGTCGACATCGTTGATAAAGGAGTCAGACAGCCAGATTCCTGTTTTGACTTCCTGCTGGCCGACATCCGGCTCTACGTAAACGTGCTGGCCGAGCATCAGGCCATTTGTTCCATTGAGCTGTACATAAAACGGATAGTTGCTTGACTGCGTCATACCGTCTCCCGAACTGCTGTAAACGTTATTGCTTCCTGTCCGTGCATTTTCCCGATCAATCTTTGTCACAGTTCCAGTCCAGGTCTGATTCTCATCTACACGAGAATGCACGATCACCTGGCTTCCTTCGGTAATCGAACCGTCGCTCATATTCTGTTCATTGATCTGGCCTTTTACACGGAAATCTCCCGTTGCAAGAACGGTCAGGAAGGAATTGTCGGAGTTGTCACCGGAGTAAGCGCCGGCGCTGCTGTCATCGTTGTTGATTGATTTTACAACACCGGCGATTTCGCTGATCACGGTCGCATTGGTGATGTTATCGTTTAATTTATCAATCTCCGCCTGTTTTGATTTTCCTTCATATTCTTTTTTCTTTAAATCCAGCTCCGCTTCCTGAATTTCCAGTGTGATGCTTGCCTGCTGGTCTTTTGATGCCTGCTTTTTATCTTTGTAAAGCTGGTCGATATTGGTATTCATACTTGAAAGTTCATTGTTTATGCGTTCCAGATCCAGCTGCGCCTGCTCGAGGTCACTCTGGAATTTCTCGGTATCGTAGGAGAACAGCGGTGTTCCGACCTGAACCTCCTGACCGACTTCCACATAAACTTCCTTTACCTTTTTCTCGCTGTTTTTCTCTACCTTCCAGGTATTTTCCGACTCCACAACACCGGCATAGCGGTTTTCCATTCCATTTCCAGTTCCCAGATTGGTCAGGGCTTTTACAGTATTGACATAGACGACGTTATCGTCCTCTTTTGTACTGTTTCCAAGGAAATGCCATGTCACTCCCCCTCCGGCTGCCGCCAGCACTGCGACTGCACACACAATCGCGATTACTTTTTTCTTCATACGCTTCCTCCCACTTTTCTATTTTTGCAAAGAATTTTTCAGTTTTTCCAAGTTAGCTCTATCGTATCACATTTTGTTTTTTGTTTTCTTACTTTTTCCTTACTCTTTTTTAAGCAAATACTGGCTTTTTTCTGAAAATAGATTTTTGTTTTTGTCATTAAAAACCTGCCTCCGTGTTTATGACGGAAAGCAGGTTTTCTTTCGAATCTGTTAGATTTTATTTTTTATGCTACAAGTTTCATCTCCCGCAGAATGCGGTATACGAGATAACAGATCAGCGCTGCACAGACCAGTTTGAACAGAAGCGGAACGACGGCGAACACGATTTTAAATCCAAGCCAGATCACGCCGATCGGGAGAAGAATAGTGGCGCATGCGCCGAGGACTTTTCCTCCAAATTTCAGCAGCAGTCCGACGATCCCAAATAAAATTCCAATTCCGCAGAGCAGACCAAAACAGGTTGCCAGCATGACTAATGTAACTAACATCGTGATTCCTCCTTGTCTTTTTCTCTATGTGTTCCACTTGCTATGGATGTTTCCGTATCTTTCTTACAAACCATATTGTAGCACTTTTTTCCAGCAAAACAACGGGGAAGACGTGGAAGAATTTCTTAAGTTTTTCTTTACACTGATCGAGTGAAACCTAAAAAAGGACAGACAACGCTGCACTTCTGCAAAATTGTCTGTCCTGTAAATTACAAAATTTTCTTTACTCTTCTGTTGTCTCTTCCTCAGCCTGCGGCTCAACCTCAAGACCAAGCTCTTCCAGCTGTGCTGCGTCAACCGGTGACGGAGCCTCGGTCATCAGACAGGAAGCATCTTTTACTTTCGGGAATGCGATGACGTCGCGGATGCTGTCCTCTTTTGCCATCAGCATAACGAGACGGTCCAGTCCGTAAGCCAGTCCGGCGTGAGGCGGAACTCCGTATTTGAATGCATCCAGAAGGAATCCGAAACGCTCATGTGCCTGTGCTTTTGTGAAGCCAAGCATCTCAAACATCTTCTCCTGCACATCGTTCTGGTGGATACGAACACTTCCTCCGCCGATCTCGGTACCGTTCAGGACGATATCGTAAGCTTTCGCACGAACTGCGCCCGGATCGGTGTCCAGAAGCGGCAGATCCTCGTCCATCGGCATGGTGAACGGGTGATGCATTGCGGTGAAACGGTTCTCCTCATCGGACCACTCCAGAAGCGGGAACTCGGTAATCCATACGAAACGGTACTCGTTCTTGTCGAGCAGTCCCATCTGCTCTGCCAGTTCCAGACGAAGTGCGCCAAGAACGTTCCAAACAATCTTGTTGCGGTCTGCTGCGAAGAGAAGAAGGTCTCCAGCCTGTCCGTCCATGGCTTTGATGAGGGCTTCCATCTGCTCCTCTGTCATAAATTTGGAGAAGGAAGATTTCCAGCTTCCATCCTCATGGATTGCAATGTATGCAAGACCTTTTGCACCGTAACCTTTCGCAAACTCAACGAGCTTGTCGATTTTCTTTCTCGGCATTGCGCCCTGTCCCTTTGCGTTAATACCGCGGACAGAACCGCCGTTTTCAAGTGCGCCCTTAAATACAACGAACTCGGTATCTTTTACGGTCTCGGAAACATCAACCAGCTCCATACCGAAACGCAGGTCCGGTTTGTCGGAACCGAAACGGTTCATAGCCTCTTTCCAGGTCATTCTCTGGATCGGGAGCTGTACCTCAACGCCGAGCACCTCTTTAAACAGGTGTGCCAGCAGTCTCTCATTGACATCGATAACATCATCTACATCAACGAAAGCAAGCTCCATATCGATCTGGGTGAACTCCGGCTGACGGTCGGCACGCAGGTCCTCGTCACGGAAACATTTTACGATCTGGATATAACGGTCATAGCCGGAGCACATCAGAAGCTGTTTGAACAGCTGCGGAGACTGCGGCAGTGCGTAGAAGCTGCCTGGATGAACACGGCTCGGTACCAGGTAATCTCTGGCGCCTTCCGGTGTGGATTTCGTCAGCATCGGGGTTTCGATCTCAAGGAAGCCTTCTTTGGACATGAACTCACGGGTGAGCATTGCCACTTTGCTTCTCATGATCAGGTTTCTCTGGATGTCCGGGCGGCGCAGATCCAGGTAACGGTATTTCAGACGGAGCTCTTCTCTCGTCTTGGAATCCTCCTCGATCGGGAACGGCGGGGTTTCTGCCTCGGAAAGAATGCGTAAGGACTCAGCCTTTACTTCGAGCTCTCCTGTTGCCAGATTTTCATTGACAGCACCGGAGCGGGCCATAACTTCACCTTCTACGGCGATGACGAACTCGCTGCGCAGTTTTGCTGCTTTCTCAAAACCTTCCTCACTGATCGGGCCGTTCTCAAAGATAATCTGCATAATACCGCTTCTGTCACGCAGATCGACGAAAATAATTCCGCCTTTATTACGGCTCTTCTGTACCCAGCCCATCAGGGTTACTTTTTTTCCGATATCTGCTTTTGTGACTTCCGCACAGCGGCAGGTTCTCTTCAGGCCTTTCATGGATTCAGCCATTTTCTTGTTCCTCCTATTTGGAACTGCGGACACAAAGAATCTGCATCCGCAGCACATCGTTTTTTCATGCGATTACTATTATTGGATATTCCTTACATTTTGTCAACAAAAAATTCTTCGATCTCAGTGTAGCCCTCGCTGGCAAGCTGCTCTTTCTGGAATTTCTTGTTCTTCTTCATCACGGCAATGTTGATGGCCGTGCCTTCACTTCTCTCTTTTGTCGCCTGCTGAATGATCTTCTGCATTCCCTCTGCCGGCATGTTTTTCTCGATCAGGTACGCTTTTTTCTTCTGTGCGCCCGGGATCTGGTAATCTCTCTCAAGCAGAAGCATAACGATACGCTCAAATCCGATGGAGAATCCGCATGCGCAGGTCTGGTTTCCGGTGAATTTTCCGATCATTTCATCGTAGCGTCCGCCGCCTCCGACAGATCCGCCGTACTCATCCATAGCGATCTCGAAGATCGGTCCGGTGTAGTAGGACATTCCGCGCACCAGAGTCGGATCGAAAGCGATCTTGAATTCTGCGGTCTTCACGGCATTGACACTGTCGATGATGGTCTTCAGGCCGTCTGCGTACTCTTTGTCAAGGAATCCCTCGAGTTTCTCACGGCAGTACTCTACGCCTGCGGTATCCGGGGTGATCTCCTCGAACATTTTCAGGTATTTCTCTACGGACTCTTTTGCAAAGCCGGCTTCCTCGAGCTCTTTGGCAACGCCCTCAAAACCGATTTTATCCATCTTATCGAGGATAATAAATACGGTGTCATAGGACTCCTCCGGGAATCCGCTGTAGGCTGCCATTGCTTTTAAGATACGGCGGTCATTGATACGGATCGTAAAGTTCTTGAAGTCCAGTTTTCCAAGCAGTGTGGTGGTAGCAAGGATCAGCTCAATCTCTGCGAGGTTGGTCGGCTCGCCGAGGATATCGATATCGCACTGCATGAACTGGCGGTATCTTCCTCTCTGCGGACGGTCTGCACGCCATACATTTCCCATCTGAAGTGCTTTGAACGGGGACGGAAGCTCGTTTGCGTTGTTGGAATAGTAACGGCAGAGCGGAACGGTCAGGTCATAACGCAGGCCGCTGTCTACGAGATCGTTTTCTTTCTCAGCGGTCTCGAGTTTCAGCTTCTCTCCTCTTTTTAAGATCTTGAAAATCAGTTTCTCATTCTCGCCGCCCTGTTTGCTGTTCAGGTTTTCGATGTGCTCCACGCATGGGGTCTCCATGGAGGTAAAGCCGAAGGTTCCGTAAGTTTCCTTGATCAGACGGATCACGTAGTCACGGATTGCCATTTCTTTCGGTAAAATATCTTTCATTCCGGTAACCGGTTTCTTCTTTAATGCCATTTTCTGTTTTCTCCTTTATGATTTCCTGGATCAATTCATCAACATCAGAAAGCTCGATTGCTTTCCGGCTGCCGCTGTGGATCACTCTCTGAAATGCCAGGAACATTTTCAGATCGAAATTTTTGACTTCTTCTGTCATAAGCTCCATCGCCTGTTCCCGCGGAAACGCACTCCGGTACGGGCGGTCGGAGGTCAGCGCGCAGTACACATCACAGATGCGTAAGATACGCGCCCCAAACGGAATCTTTTCTCCCGCCAGATTGGCCGGATACCCGGTTCCGTCATAATTTTCATGGTGATACAGAATACTCTCCAGCACAAAATCGGAGTAGCCGCGTCCCTGCAGGAGTTCATAGCCCAGTGTGGAATGGGTCCGCACAAAGCGCATCTCCTCGACGACGAGCGTATCCTGTTCTTCTACGTAATTCTCCAGTACAATCTTTCCGATATCGTGGAGAACGCCCGCTTTTGCAAGCTCATAGCAGATTTCTTTCTCATACCCCAGTTCCCGCGCAAGATCGTAAGCTAAATTGCTCACTTCCATGCCATGGATGAGCTGCTCGGTCAGGGTATAGCGCAGCATGTGAAGCTGCTGACTGGAATTTTCTTTCATTTTGGCAGATACTTCTCCATTCCGATACGCTTTCTCTCGATCATTTCATCGATACGCTCCACGTAGTTTTTCAGATCCTTCACGTTCTCCACCCGCTCAATGCGCTCTCCGTGTTCAAACACGAATTTCGTGGACGCTCCGGCTCCCGCGGCCAGAATGGACTGTTTTTCCTCCATAATGAGGATGTTGTAGATGCCTGCTTTTCCTTCGCGGGAGTAGCCGACATTCTCAAAGTTACCCGCCATATTTTTCTGGCGGTACATGTAATACGGTCCCATCTCCATGCGGTGTGCGCTGTCCATCGTCATTTTCATGATCTCGGCAGAGTTTTCAAACGAGATCTCCTGATATTTGTCTTTGAACAGGTTGAGTCTCGTTGCACGCTTTAACGCAAGGGAATGGACGGTCAGGGAATCCGGATTCAGCGCTTCCACTTTTTCCAACGTATGCGCCACTTTTTCCTTGTCCTCACCCGGCAGACCGACGATCAGATCCATGTTGATGTTGTCAAATCCAAGGGAACGCGCCATGCGGAACTTCTCCTCGATCTCCTCCACGGTATGGTGGCGTCCGATCAGATCCAGCGTTTCCTGGTTCATGGTCTGTGGATTGATCGAAATACGGGTGACCGGGAATTTGCGGATGGCTTTTAAGACCTCCTCATTGATCGTATCCGGCCGTCCTGCCTCCACGGTGAACTCCTGCACCTGCTCCATCGGGAAGAGCTCTGTCACTTTCGTGAGCAGGCGCTCCATCTGTGCCGCATTCAGTGTGGTCGGCGTACCGCCTCCGATGTAGATCGTATCAAGGGTGTAATCCTTCATGTTCTCACTGATAAAGATCAGTTCTTTGATCAGTGCATCGAGATACGGATCTACCATATGCTCCCAGCGGCTTAACACATGGGAGCCGAAGGAACAGTACAGGCAGATGCTCGGACAGAACGGGATGCCGATGTACAGGCTGTAACCGTGTTCGTAGTCGATCGTCTTTAAAATGTCCTTTTCCCGGTTGGCAATCGTGATCGCAAGTGCCGTCTTTTCCGGGCTGGTGTAGTAAGTTTCGCGCATGTATTTCGCAATCTCTACATTTTTTTTACCCTCTTCAAGCATCTTCATCGGAATTTTCGTCGGACGGATGCCGGTGAGATCGCCCCATGGAAGTTCTTTGCCGCTCACTTCGGAAAGCGTGCGGTATACCATCCGTTTCAGGACATTTTTCGTTTCATGGCGGTCTTTTTCATATTCCACCGCCTCACACTGCGAAGCGAGCGTCTCATGTTTCTCGTCTGCAATCGAAAAACAGATCTGATCCGCCTCGTATGTGATCGTATCATAATATGCAAATTCCCCGTCCGGCGCCCCATCCTCTTCGTACCATGAGGTAATCTCACAGCCCGGATAGAATGCCTTGATCAGGGAATACACATCGTATTCAAAATCTTTTCTATTAAAACAAAGGCTGATATTAAGCAAGGGGATTGTACCTCTTTTCATGTTCAATCGTAGTTTCATCGTTGTGGCCCGGATACACGGTCACATCCCCGGGAAGCTCTTTTAACAGGCGCTTGACCGACGCGATCAGCTCTCTGCCGGAGGATGTCGGGAAGTCGTATCTTCCGTAGGACTCGCAGAACAGCGTATCACCGGAAAAAAGTGCTTTCTCTGCCGGAATATAGTAGCAGACACCGCCTGCCGTGTGCCCCGGTGTCGCAAGAACGTGGATTTCAAAATCTGCGAGATGAAGCACATCGCCCTCTTTTACGGTTTTGTCCGCCTGCATTGTGTACGGTTTGCTCCAGAGCCCGGAAAGATTTTCCTTTGGATCCCCCAGCAGGTGCTGCTCTTTTTCATGGACATAGACCGGGATATGGTATTTTTTCCGCAGCGCATCCGCTGCCAGCATATGGTCGAAATGGCCATGGGTCAGCAGAATGGCCTCCGGGTCGCCGTCGATCTCATCGATCTGGCGTTCAATCTCCAGCGGCGAATCGCCCGGGTCCACGATCAGCACCTTCTGGCTGTCCGGATTTTCCACAACGTAGCAGTTTGTCGAGAGCATTCCAAGTGCCCGGTAATTTACCTTTATCATACGCTTTTCTCCTTTTTATCCTCTCGATCTCTGAATATCGATCACGCTCTCCACCTGGCGCACCTTCTCGATGATGCTGTTCAGCTCTTCGTTGTTGTGCACGTCGAACGTCACATCGATGGAAGCCGTTCCCTGCTTGCTCGTTCTCACGTTCATCGCCGCAAGGTCGATCTTCCGCTCGGTAAAGATCTTGGAGATATCCACCAGAAGACCGGTACGGTTGTTTGCGTAAACGCTGATCTCCACGGTATAGAGAGAGCCGCCGTTGTCCTCTGCCTGCCATTCAGCATCAATGAGGCGCGCCCGCTCAGATTCCGGCAGATTCAGGACATTGACACAGTCGGTGCGGTGAATGGTCACGCCGCGTCCTCTTGTGACAAAGCCCACGATCTCATCGCCCGGGATCGGATTGCAGCATTTGGAGAAGCGAACTGCCACATCGTGGATACCGCGCACGACGATGCCGCCCTTGCTCTTTCCAACCGGCAGAACTTTCTCTCCGGATGCCGCCTCGAGCACCTGCTCGTCGGTGATCTCTTTTTTATGCTGCTTTTCGTACGTCTCAATCAGCTTGTTGAGGACCTGGCCCTCTTTTAAGCCGCCGTGGCCGATGGCCGCAAGAACGGAATCCCAGTCGCGGAAGCCGTACTTTCTCATGACAGCCTCTTCGTACATCGGTTTCGTATAGATTCCAAGATTTTTGCCCTTCAGCTTTGCATAGTTGGTGAGCATTTCCTTGCCTTTGACGATGTTGTCCGTCTTGTTCTGCTGGCGGAACCACTGGTTGATGCGGCTCTTTGCCTGGGAACTCTTCGCAATTTTCAGCCAGTCGCGGCTCGGTCCCTTGGAGTTCTGCGAGGTGATGATCTCGACGCGGTCTCCGTTGTGAAGTTCCGTCTCGATCGGCACGAGTTTTCCGTTGACCCTCGCTCCGACCATCTTGTTGCCGACCGCACTATGGACGGAGTAAGCAAAGTCGATGGCACAGGAGCCGACCGGAAGCGTTTTGACATCGCCCGCCGGGCTGAAACAGTAAACATTGTCAGCAAACAGGTCGAGATCGCTCTTTAAGAGGTTCATGAACTCATGGTTGTCCGCCATGTCCTGCTGCCACTCCAGAATCTGGCGCAGCCAGGTCAGTTTTTCCTCTTCCTGCTCCGGTCCCGGTTTCTTGCCGTCGGAGGCCTCTTTGTATTTCCAGTGTGCAGCGATACCGTATTCTGCAATCCGGTGCATCTCATAAGTACGGATCTGAATCTCAAACGGCTGTCCGTTCGGTCCGATCAGGGTTGTATGCAGGGACTGGTAACGGTTTGGCTTCGGCATCGCAATGTAATCTTTGAAACGGCCCGGGATCGGCGTGTACATTTCATGGATGACACCGAGCGCTGCATAGCAGTCTTTGACGGATTCCACGATGATGCGGACCGCAAAGAGGTCATAGATCTGATCCAGCGTCTTGTGCTGGTTGACCATCTTTTTGTAGATGCTGAAAAAGTGCTTGATTCGTCCGTTGACATCTGCCTCAATGCCGGCCTGGTGGATATGACGGGTCACCTCTTTTACGATCGCATCGACAAACTCCTGCCGCTGCTCCCGCTTCATGCTGACCTTCTGCACCAGTTCATAGTACGCATCCGGCTCCAGATATTTCAGAGAAAGGTCATCGAGTTCGACCTTGATCTTGGAAATACCGAGGCGCTGTGCGATCGGGGCATAGATATCCATCGTCTCACGCGCTTTTTTCTTCTGCGTCTCCGGCGACCAGTACTGTGCGGTCCGCATGTTGTGCAGACGGTCCGCCAGTTTTACCAGAATAACGCGGATATCCTTTGCCATCGCAAGGAACATCTTTCTCAGGTTTTCTGCCTGCTCCTCGACCTTATCCGCAGAATATTTCAGCTGTGCCAGCTTCGTGACACCGCTTACAATCAGGGACACCTCCGGGCCGAACTCCTCGGTCAGCTCTTCTTCGGTCATGACGGTATCTTCGACAACGTCGTGCAGAAGGCCTGCCGCGATCGACTCCTTGTCGAGCTCCAGATCTGCCAGGATAATTGCCACACAGAGCGGATGGATGATGTACGGTTCCCCGCTCTTTCTTTTCTGGTCCTTATGTGCATCCGCTGCCACGCGGTATGCTTTTTCGATCAGGGAAATATCGTCCGATGGATGATATTTTTTCACAGAAGCGATCAATTCCCCGTATAATTCCTCCGGACTTGTAAAATCGTCCGTCTTGCGGATTCTGGCTTCTGCCGCCGCCACATCCTTCTTTAATTCTTCTTCACTGATTCTTTTCTCTTCTTCCATATGTATCCTCCGCTCTCATGATTAACCCCTGCGTTTCGTTGGATACGTTATTTGCCATCGTAACGGATGACAGATTTTACATCATATTTTGCCAGTTTTTCGCGTCCTTTTAAGCCGGCAAGCTCCATCAGGAACACGATTCTGGTTACTTCGCCGCCGAGGCGCTCGATCATTTTTGCACAGGCTTCCACGGTACCGCCGGTTGCAATCAGGTCGTCGATGATGACTACCTTCTGGCCCGGTTTGATGGAGTCTTTGTGCATCTCGATCGTTGCGCTGCCGTACTCCAGGTCATAGCTCTCCTCGACGGTCTCCAGAGGAAGTTTTCCTTTTTTACGGATCGGCACGAACGGTTTGTGCAGATTGTAAGCAATCGGCATACCGAAAATGAAGCCGCGGGACTCGGTTCCGCAGATTACATCACAGTCTACTTCTTCTACAAAATGCTGCATCTCATCTATGGCAAGCTGCAGTCCGTCTGCGTCCTGCAGGATACTCGTTACATCTCTGAAAATAATACCCGGTTCCGGGAAATCCGGAATACTTCTTACGTAATCCTCTACTTTTTTCATAAAATATTCCTCCGTTTCGTCAAGGTTTGACAATTCACCTTACAGTATAGCATCAATATTCTTCTGCGTCAATTTCGTTTCCGATAGAAAACAGGGCAGAAAAATCAGGTATTTGCGGCTTTTCTGCATCTTTAAAAATAACTCTGGATATTGATCTGTAATTTGTCGCGTCCGTTCCACGTATCGATCGACGGATAGTACGCTACCGAGAGGGCCGGATGTGCATCCACGTATGCGGCGAACGCTTCTCCCTCGCCGAAATAGACACCATCCATCTGGTATCCGCCCGCATCGGCAAGCTGTACTTTCACCACGTTTCTATTCTTTCCAAAAATGCGGTAATTTAATACAGTCAGTCCTTTCTGTGCGAACAGCGGTTTCGTGTTGCCTTTTCCGAACGGCTCCAAGAGACTTAACTGGCGGATCAGATTTTTGGTGATGTAGGTGATCGGCATCGGCACATCGATCACGACTTTTTCGACGAAATCCTCTTCCGTCAGCGTGGACTTATCGTTCAGTGCCCGGCGGAACGGTTCGATCATCTCCTCTCCTGCGAGGGAAAGGCCCGCAGCCATCGGGTGGCCGCCGAATTTCGTCATCAGTTCTTTGCATTTGCAGAGCTCCTCATACATCGAATACGCTTCGATCGAGCGGCCGGAGCCCTTGACGCCCTCCTCACTTCTGGTGAGTACGAAGGATGGTTTGTGGAAGTGCTCCCGCAGGCGACCTGCGATGATTCCGGCAAGGCTCTCGTGGCAGTCCGGCAGATAGACGACGAGGACTTTGTCGTTCTGCAGCGGGGAGGTTTCCACGAGCTCGATTGCTTTCGCCTCACCCTGGCGCGTCAGCTCTTTGCGGCTTTCATTCAGGTCTTTCAAGTCCCCGGCAAGCTTTGCGGCCTCCTCACGTGTCTTTGCGCAGAGCAGTTTTAACGAATGCTCCGCCGTGTCAAGCCGTCCCGATGCGTTGATGCACGGGCCGAGAACGAAGCCGATGTGATACGGTGTCACGTTTTCCGCCTCGATGCCCTGCACACGGATCAGCTCCTGCAGGCCGAGGTTCTGCGTTTTATGGAGCGCCCGAAGGCCGGCTTTTACAAAAATCCGGTTTTCTCCCTGCAGATCCATCACATCACCGATCGTCGCAATGGCGACAAATTCCAGAAAGCGGAAGCTGTGCTCCTTTGGAATACCTGCTTTTGCCTCCATCGTCTGGATCAGTTTCCATGCGACGGCCGCACCGCAGAGGCCCGGAAACGGATAGGAACAGTCTTTCTGTTTCGGATTGACAACCGCGTCCGCCGGCGGCAGGATGTAGCGGCGTTCTCCGTTTTCATCCTCCTCAAACGGAACCTCGTGGTGGTCCGTCACAACAACCGTCATGCCGAGCTCTTTTGCCAGACGGATCTGACTGCTCGCCGCGATGCCGTTGTCACAGGTGACGATCGTGTCCCGCCCCTCATCCGCGGCAAACTGCACAAGATGCTCATTTAAGCCGTATCCGTCTGCAATCCGGTCCGGGATACGCACATCCACATCGGCACCGAGATCTTTTAAGCCGGTCAGCAGAATATACGTTGCCGTAACACCGTCGATGTCGTAGTCCCCGATGATGCGGATCGGCTTTTTCTCCCGGATTTTTTCTGCGATCAGATCTGCCGCGCGCTCCATATCCTTCATCAGCAGCGGATCGTGGAGCTGCTCCAGATCACCGAAGAGATACTCTTCGATCTCTTTCTCCCCGGTCACATCCCGGTTCCGGATCAGGCGGGCAATGACGGGATCGATGCCGAACCGGTCCGCAATTGCCTGGAAATCGGCGCGTTTTGCCGAAACTACCCAGCGTTCTTTCTTCATATATTCTCCTCTTTCCTGTTAGCAGGAAACGCCGGACTTTTCCGGTCCGGCGTTTCTCTTTTTATGGTTTTTGCTGCTTTTATTTATTTTTTGTCTTATTCTGTACTGCTTTGGACGGCACATATTTGTTTTTTCCAACGTGCTTCATCACATACCACAGGGCACCTGTGATGCAGACAGAAGTGTAAGCTCCGCATACGATACCAACCATCAGAGGTGCTGCAAAGTCGCGGATGGAAGAAACTCCCATCACGAACAGAACAAAGATGGTGATAAAGGTGGTGAGGGAACTGTAAATGCTTCGGGTCAGGGTGTCCGTGATGCAGCGGTCAACCAGAGACTCGATCGGCTCTCTCTTTAACTCCGGCAGATTCTCACGGATACGGTCGAAGATGACGATCGTACTGTTGATGGAATAGCCGAGGATCGTCAGCATACACGCGATAAAGGTGCTGCCGACCGAAATACGGGATACCACATAGAATCCGAATACAATGGCGATATCGTGCATCAGTGCAAGGATGGCACTCGATGCAAAACGGATGTCGCGGAAACGGATCCAGATGTACAGCAGCATGCAGACTACAGCGATGATAACTGCTTTCATTGCATTCTGGCTCATCTCTTTACTTACAGTAGAAGAAATGTTGTCGAAAGTGATTTCAGAAGTATCGACACCGAAATTGTCTGCCATTGCCTGGTAAACCTGCTCACGCTCTTCCAGAGTCAGAGAACGTGTTTTGATGATGACATTGTTGCCTCCGACAACCTTTGTCATCTGAATATTGGAATCTTTTGTCACGCCTTCCACAACCGGCTCTACCTCTTTGTCCAGCTCTTCGATGGAGTAATCCTCGTTGAACGGAACGTTGATGGAAGTACCGCCCTTGAAGTCAAGGCCGAAGTTCAGTGCGCTTCCCTTTGTCTGATGCATGAAAATCATGCTGGCCGGAACGGCAAGCAGCAGAATGCAGGAGATCGTGAAGAAGATCTTTCTCTTTTCCACAAATGGAAATCCCTTGCGCTCTTTCTTGGTTCCGTAGTATTTCGCATCCTTCAGTCCCATACCGTACAGGCTGTTGACCAGCAGTCTGGAAACAACCATGGCGCTGAACATGGAAAGAACAATACCAAGAGCAAGTGTCATGGCGAATCCGCGGACACTTCCGCTTGCGAGTGCATACAGAACGGCTGCTGCAATCAGAGTCGTTACGTTTCCGTCCAGGATGGCGGAAGCTGCCTTCTTGAATCCGTCGCGGATTGCTGCATGAACCGTCTTTCCGGCACCGATCTCCTCCTCGATACGGGCGTAGATGATAACGTTCGCATCGACTGCCATACCGATCGACAGGATAACACCAGCGATACCAGGCAGAGTCAGGGTCAGGTCAAATGCATTTAAAGAAATCAGGTTCAGCTCAACGTAAATGAGCAGTGCCCATCCGGCTGCAATACCAGGCAGGCGGTATACAACTGCAAGGAAGATGATGATCAGGATAATGCCGATCGCTCCTGCTTTCACGCTGGTGGAAACAGCTGCAGATCCAAGCTGTGCTCCAACGACGCTGGAGTTGATCTCCTCAAGTTTCAGGGAAAGGGAACCGATACGGAGGGTGGATGCCAGGCTGGTTGCTTCATCCCAGTCCATGTTTCCGCCGGAGATGACTGCAGTACCATCGGAAATCACAGCGTTTACACTCGGTACACTGACGAATTTCTCATCATAGTAGATACCGATGCTCTTTCCTGCGCTGTAGGCTTCCTGGGTTGCGTCTGCAAATTTCTGTTTTCCTTCGTCGGTCATTTTCAGCTGAACGACGCTCTCGGTTGCTTTTGTGGTGGAGTTCTGCTGATGCATGGCTTCTGCGCTCTCCACATCTTTACCAGTCAGAACGACGGAGCCGTCCTCCTCGAGCTCTTCGATAGTTTTTCCGTTCAGAACGTACTCGCCGGTCGAGCTGTCGTAGGTGTAGTTTTCTGTTCCGTCATCGTTGGTCTGTTTGATGAAATACAGGCTTCCCGGTTTACCCATCTCTTCCAGAATGGTGGTTGCATCGGTTGCACCCGGGATTTCAATGGTGATACGGTTGTCGCCCTGCAGATATACCTGTGCCTCTTCGCTGTACTGCTGCGCACGCTGTTCCAGCTTGTAGCGGGTATCTGACATTTCTTCGTCTGTCGGGTTGTCCTTTACGGCCTGATAGGTAATGCTGACACCGCCGGACAGATCCAGACCCAGGTTGATGTTCTTCATCGAACCGGTTCCGGTAGGACCCCATCCTTTGATCATCGTCCATCCAAGAAGCACTGTTACAATGGCTGCCAGGACGAGTGCGATGATACTCTGTTTCTTCTTCATCATGTCGCGATTTTCCTCTTTTCTTTAATCTTCGGCCAGAGCTGCCTTTATCATCAATGCACACTCGATCCGTTTCTGCTGCATCTTGCATCCGATCTCGTAAACATCGTTGATCTTACCTGTGAAATTGTAGGAGTTTGCCGCGCATCCGCCGCTGCAGTAGAACCGTGCAAAGCACCGGCTGCACTCCTTCTTGGAATAAACGTTGCATTTCTTGAATTCGTTGACCGTTTCTGTCTTTTTCACGCCTTCGTAAACATTTCCAAGGCAGAAATCTTCCTGTCCTACGAACTGGTGGCACGGATAGAAATCGCCCCACGGTGTTACCGCAAGGTACTCGGTTCCGGAACCGCAGCCGGAAAGACGTTTATAAACACATGGTCCGCCGGTCAGATCGATCATGAAATGGAAGAAATTGAAGCCTCTTCCTTCTTTTTCTCTCTTGATCATCTCTCTTGCCAGAATGTCGTACTGTTCGAAAATCACCGGAAGGTCTTCCTCGCGGATCGCGTAATCCTCGGTCGGAGGTGCTACAACAGGCTCAACCGAGATCTGTTTGAAGCCGAGGTCTGCCAGATGGAGGACGTCGGCAGCAAAGTCTGTGTTGTAATGCGTGAAGGTTCCGCGCACATAGTATTTGTCCTGATGACGGAGTTCAGCGAATTTCTGGAATTTCGGCACGATCAGATCGTAGCTTCCGGCACCTTTGCGGAACGGACGCATGTGATCGTGAACTTCTTTTCTTCCGTCGATACTTAATACGACGTTGCCCATCTCCTTATTGCAGAACTCCATGACCTCGTCGTTTAAGAGAACACCGTTGGTGGTCAGGGTGAAACGGAAGTTCTTGTTATGTAACTTCTCCTGTTCTCTTCCGTAGGCTACGAGCTGTTTTACAACATCCCAGTTCATCAGCGGTTCACCGCCGAAGAAATCTACCTCGAGGTTTCTTCTGCTGCCGGAGTTTGCGATCAGGAAATCAAGCGCTTTTTTGCCGACTTCCAGGGACATCAGTGCACGTCTTCCGTGGTACTCGCCCTCTTCTGCGAAGCAGTAACGACAGGCAAGATTGCAGTCGTGTGCGATATGGAGGCAGAGTGCTTTTACGACGGTCGGACGGTTGGAAAACTGATCGATTGCGTTTTCGTAGATATCTTTGGTAAAGAGCATGCCGTTGTCTGCAAGTTCCTGAATTTCTTCTCTGGCTTCGGTGATGTCCTGCTCGGCGTATTTACTGCTAAGCGCCTCTGCTGTCTCTTCTGCATTTTTTCCTTCGTTCATGCAGGAAAGCACATCGTATACGCAGTCATCCACAACATGGACGGAGCCGCTGTTGACGTCCAGCACCATGTTGAAGCCATTGCTTTTATATAAATGTATCACTGTGGTATTCCTTTCTATAACTCTCTCTTTTTTTAATATGCCTGGCAAAAAGAATGTTCCCAAATCCGGCGAAACCGGTTCTGGGAACACCTTTTACTCGTCCTTATGGATTACTTTTACTTATGCTCGCAGCTCTGGTTGCCTACGGTGCAAGAAGTCTTACATGCGGACTGGCAGGATGTCTGGCACTCACCGCATCCACCTTTTTTTACAGTGTTCTGTAAGCTTTTTGTATTTAAAGTTTTGATGTGTTTCATGGCACATTCCTCCTTCATTGTAGTTGACGCGCGACTTTTTTATAGTCTTCGGCCATTAGCTCTTCCCATTATAGCATAGGTTTTTCAAATTTAAAAGTCTGTTTTTTGAAAAAATGTTCTGTTTTGTCCGCTTTTATCTGCCGTGTGCCGTCATTCCGCCTGCCATTCCGCCGACGGCACAGACTGCTGCCGCCCACAGAAGTCTTCCGGCTCCGGCAAATCCGCCCGGCAGGAAGACTGCGGAGACGATGATCAGAATGGCAAAATACACGATTCCAAAGCAGATGCCCCAGAGAAACCGCCGTTTTCCCGCCATGTTTCCTGCCATTCTTCCGCCGGAAAAGCTTGATGCCAGATAGATCACCACAATGCCCGCCTGCACCCAGCTTTCCTTCCAGGAAAATTTCCAGAGCAGGAAAGACAGCAGCAAAAGAAGAAGCACCGAGATCAGATAGGAAACGAGAAGAGCCTTCAGCCAGCCGATCCCGCTGCCCGCACCCACCGCCCATGTTTTCTTTTCTTCCATAAGAAAAAGCCCTCCCATACTGTAAATGTATGGAATGGCTTTTTCGGATATGCCTGTTTCTTTATTCTTCGTCAAACGGATGATTCTTTTTGAATTCCAGCCATGCGGCCATGCTCTTTGCGCGTTTCGCCTGCATCTGAAGGAATGCCATGCAGAACATAACGGCTGCAGAAAGTGCGGAGCTGATCGCCAGCGGAAGCACCAGCGTCTCATCGCCGGTGTTGACCGGGATGCTGCGGATGCTTGCAGTGGTCTGTGTCTTCTTCTGCGGAATCTTTGTGCTTCCGGTATTGGAATTGGAAGAGCTGTTGTTACTGCTGCTCTTCGACGGTGTGGCTGTCGGAGTCGGAGTGGATGTCTTATTCGTTCCGTAGTTGTCCGGTCCTACAAGGATCGTTCCTGCGGCACGCAGCGTACTTACGTCATCGGCTGCACTTGCTGTCATTTCACCGGCACTCAGGTTGGATTTCTGCTCTGCAGCTGCAAGCAGTTCATGCTCGTCTTCGTCCGCCGTCTCAGCTTCTGCTGTTTCCGTCTGCTCCTCTGATACAACGCTTCCGGACAGACTTACTGCCATCGGCTGGATTAAAAGAGAGACATCGGAGATCAGATAGCCGTCTTCTGTGCTGTCCGTACCGGATGGATTGGAAATTTCATCGAAATTTTTTACGGTTTCGTTTTCTTTCTGAATTTCATCTTTTACAAGGTCACCCAGATTTTCATCCTGTTTCCACTGGTCCGATGATGCATCCTTTCCCGTTCCGTTCTGGTTATCCTGGTTTGTATCGTCCTGGTTTGTGTCATCTGCTGCAGGATCGTCTTTTGCTGTATCATCCGGGGCAGGTGTCACGGTTGGATCTTCTGCCGGAGTTTCCGGATTATCCGGATTTTCACTGTCATCGGTATTCTCGCCCGGTGCTGTCGTCGGAGTTACTTCCGGCGTTACGGTCGGTTCCGCATCCGGTGTCGGAGCTGCCGTTGGTGTATCCCCTGTATTTTCTCCGTTGTCCGCATCCGGTGTCGGAGTTGCCGTTGGTTCCTCCGCCGGCGTTACGGTCGGCTCTGCGTCCGGCGTTTCCGTCGGTTCTACCGTTGGCTCTGCGTCCGGGGTCACCGTTGGTTCTGCGGTCGGCTCTGCATCCGGCGTTTCCGTCGGACCCGGAGTTGGTGTTACGGTATCTTCTGCCGCATCCGGTGCCGGAGACTCGCCTGGCGCAAGCGTTGGTGTTTCCGAAACCGTTTCTTTTGCTTTTTCTGCTGCCAGAACAGCCTCATATCCGGCTTCTGTCACCACGATTTCATCTGCCGCAAAAACGGTATCTGTTACTCTTCCCCAGAAGTCTGTTTTCTGCTGTTTCTTTCGATACGTTTCCAGCTCTTTTTCATCCATTCCGACGAATACCAGATATTTTTCTGCTGCTTCCTCCGCTGCCGTTTTGCTGGTATCTGCAGTAGTGTTTTTTTCGGTTGTTTTCCCGTCCGCCTGCAGTTCTGCCGCTGCAGCTGCAAGAAGCTCCTGTGCTTTTTCCACGGTTTTTACTGCTGTCTCTGCCGTTGTACCGTCTGCCGTATCATCGCCGGTTTTCAGATTCACATAAACGGCTGCCCGTTTTGTCTTTGTCTCTGTACCGTTCTCCGTTCCGGAGACAGTTTCGTTCTGTACTGCGCTTTTTTCCGTTCCTGCCGATGCGCTGGCACGGAGCGGAATTGCATCGGAAAATACCAGTGTGCCCGCAAGGACAGCACCCATCACTTTCCATGCCTGTTTTTTCTTCATTGCGTTTCTCCTTATGTTCTCTTGATCTATCCTAAAAAAATCTGTCTTTTTGTGTCATAATTTCGCATTACAGCATTATAGCACAAGAAAGAATCCCGCGCAAGGCTGAAGTCGCCTTGAAACGCGGGATTCGTTACAGTTCACAGGTTCCCTGCGAACTGTAACATTCGCAGCCCTCATTGAAAGTTTTGCTTCGCAAAAGGAGGGCTGCTCACACCTGAATCACTTTCTTACGCAGTGAAACAGCAAGTGTTTCACTGCTGGGTGAACAGTAACGCGGGATTCTCATCTGCTTTTATCGCTTTTTAGTTTGTTTCCATTCTCGTTGTCGTAAGCTGATCCGGGGATAAATTCAGGATTTCCATAAACTCATCACCTGTGATCGTCTCTTTCTCATACAGATATTTTGCCAGCTCGTGGAGTTTCGGCATGTTATCTTTTAAGAGCTGCTCTGCTTTGTCGTACTGTTTTCTGACTGCTGCAACAACCTTCTCATCAATCTGTGCTGCTGTCGATTCGGAGCATGCCAGGGAAGTGTCGCCGCCGAGGTACTGGTTCGTTACCGTCTCAAATGCAACCATACCAAATTCCTCGTTCATACCGAAGCGGGTGATCATGGATCTTGCCACCTTCGTTGCCTGCTCGATATCGTTCGAAGCACCTGTCGTGATGGAATGGAACACCAGATCCTCTGCCACACGGCCGCCGGTCAGCGTTGCAATCTTGTTTTCCAGCTCTTCGCGGCTCATCAGGTTGTGCTCATCTTCATCCACCTGCATCGTATAGCCGAGGGCGCCGGACGTACGCGGGATAATGGTGATCTTCGTAACCGGAGCGGAATGGCTCTGCAGTGCTGCGACGAGTGCATGGCCGACCTCGTGGTAGGAAACGATCAGTTTCTCTTTGTCGGTCATGATCTTATTCTTCTTCTGGTATCCGGCGATGACAACCTCAACGCTCTCCTCCAGATCCGCCTGGGTGACAAATTTTCTTCCATCACGGACGGCACGGAGTGCTGCCTCGTTAATCATATTGGCAAGTTCTGCACCAGAAGCACCGGATGCCATACGTGCGATCGCATTGTAATCGACATTGTCGCCCACGCGGATGTTTTTCGCATGGACTTTCAGGATTTCCTCACGGCCTTTTAAGTCAGGCAGTTCAACCGGCACACGGCGGTCGAAACGGCCCGGACGAAGAAGTGCCGGGTCCAGGGAATCCGGACGGTTCGTCGCTGCCAGAATGACAACGCCTTTCTTTCCATCGAATCCATCCATCTCGGCAAGCAGCTGGTTCAGGGTCTGCTCACGCTCGTCGTTTCCGGAGAATCCGCCGCCGTCACGTTTTTTGCCGACGGTATCGATCTCATCGATAAAGACGATACACGGTGCTTTCTCGTTTGCCTGCTGGAACAGGTCACGCACCTTTGCAGCTCCCATGCCGACGAACATCTCGACGAACTCGGAGCCGGAAATGGAGAAGAACGGAACATTTGCCTCTCCGGCTACTGCCTTTGCAAGCAGCGTTTTACCGGTTCCTGGAGGGCCGACAAGCAGTGCTCCTTTCGGCATTTTTGCACCAATTTCTTCATATTTTTTTGGATTATGCAGGAAATCAACAATCTCCTGTAAAATTTCTTTTGCCTCATCCTCTCCGGCAACATCTGCAAATTTAATGCCGGTTTCGGACTGTACATAAACCTTGGCGTTGCTCTTTCCAAAGCTCATCGCATTTCCCATGCCGCCCATCATCTTACTCGTCATGCGTTTCATCAGCCACTGTCCGAGCGCAACCATCACAACGATCGGTATTACCCATGTTAAAAGAAATTCCATGAGCGGCGACATCTGCTCTATGATCGGCGTTCCAAATTCGGTAATACCTGCCTCATATAAACGGTCTACCAGCTTGTAATCATTCATCACACCCGTCTTATAATAATTCGCTGGGCTTGATTTGTCGCTGAAAATAATCTCATTTGACTGGATCTGGACTTCGCTGATTTCGTTGTTATCTACCATCTGCAAAAATTTTCCGTAATCAACTTCTGTTACTTTGGGCTCGAGAAGTCTCGGGAAAAGCAGAAGATTTAACAGCAGAATGACGATCAGCGCAATCACATAATAAAAAATCATGGGTTTTTTCGGTTTCTGCACCTGCTTCATCTGTATCCCCTCCTGTTTCTTGATTTTCTTTCTTTTTTAGTAGCATAAACTTTTCTTTCGCTAAAATCAATCAAATTCTGACATTTCATGAAACTTTTATACTTTTTTATATTTTCGCTATAGAAAGGTAAGTTTCTTGCTTTTCCATCTGTTTTCGGCTATACTTGCGAAAGACTGGGAAAGTCTCTTTTTGAAATTTTGCCCCGAAATGACAGGATTCATTCGATAAAAAAAGCTATAGAAACGGAGGTTTTGTGTATGGGACACAGGTTTACATATGTGGTTTCGCCGGAGGAGGAACGGGAAAATCTGACTGTGGAATGGTTTCTCCGCCGGCATGGATATTCGCGCCATATTATTACGGGCTTAAAACGCACAGAGGACGGCATTTTCCGAAACGGCGTCCGCGCCTGGACGAGCCAGGCCGTGCACGCCGGGGATGTGATCGAAACGCACCTTGTCGAAACAGAACCCTCCGACGGAATTCTGCCGCGGCCGGTTCCGTTTTCGGTTGTGTATGAGGATGACGACATCCTCGTTGTGGATAAACCCGCTGATACGCCGATTCATCCGTCGATTGGAAATTATGAAAATACGCTGGCAAACGGCATTGCATGGTATTTTGAACAGAAAGGTGAACCCTTCGTCTACCGCTGTATCAACCGCCTCGACCGCGACACCACCGGCCTTATCGTGCTCGCCAAGCACGCCTTAAGCGCCGCCGTTCTCTCCCAGGCCATGCGCTCCCGCGAAATCCACCGCACGTATCAGGCCTTCGCCCTCGGCGAAACCGCTGCATCCGGCACCATCGACGCCCCGATCGCCCGCCTCAACGGCTCCCTCATCCAGCGCACCGTCGACTTTGCCTCCGGCGAGCGCTCCGTAACCCATTACCGCACCCTCGCGCACTGCTCCGTTTTCTCCCACCTCGAACTCAATCTCGAAACCGGCCGCACCCACCAGATCCGCGTCCACATGGCTTACATCGGCCATCCGCTGCTCGGCGATACCCTCTACAACAAAACTCCCGGCACTTTCCCCCGCCAGGCACTTCACTCTGCATCGCTCTCCTTCGTCCATCCGATCACCGGAGAACCCTTAAACTTCCACGCACCACTGCCGGAAGATATGCAAAACCTGCTGACATAAACCAACCCCCGTGAGTTGCCGCTCACGGGGGTTTTGTTGTCCCTGATGGAACTGTCATGTCTTTTTGCCGGTGACATTGTATCATACACAAAATTTAGTTTCAATCATCATTTTCATACAGTTCTGATTCTCGGTACTTCATCGATATGCAAATATTTGCTGATGCATTTCACAATCACATCATGATCCGAAACCTGTCCCATGCCGGACACTGCTACGGTTGCCACAACGCCGACTTCTTCCACGCAGATCGGAAAACCTCCGCCCAGCATTGCGTATTCCTTCGGGTCCAGTACCATCTGTTTTACGCTCTCCGGCGCATTCGTCGCTGCCATGTAGAGCTGCAGCGAACTCCGCTCCGTCAGAAGCACCGAATTGCTCTTCCGTCTCATCAGCTCCACATTGTGCGGCGTAATGCCGTTATCACAATACTGGAATACAACTTCCCCGTTGCTTCTGCGGATCACGATGCCAACCTGTGCTCCGCGCCGTCTTGCCTCCATCAGGATCATCGTTCCCAGTTCCCATGCGTCTGCATTTGTAAAATGCGTAAACTGCAGAATATCCTCCTGCATATCGAGCACTTTCATCAGTTCATCCATTGTCATTGTCATACTTTTGCCCCGTCCTTTCTGCCATTTTATATTTTTTTAGCTTTTTGCCCCTCGTTTTCTGACTTTCAGTTTATCATTTTCCCAAATTCAAGTCAAGCCAGCCACCCCCGGCATTGGCTAACACGATATCACCGAAAAGCAAAAATTCCACGCCGCAGAAGTTCCCTCCCACAGCATGGAATTTCTCATTTTTATTTTTCTACCATAATACACTTCCGCGGGCAGTTCTCCGCGCAGAGGCCGCAGCCTGTACATTTTGCCGGGTCGATCTCCGCGCGCTGGTCCACAACGTGAATTGCATCCGACGGGCAGTTCTTCTCGCACTTCTTACATCCGATACAGCCGATCTCACACGCTGCCATCACCGCCTTGCCCTTCTCGGTTGAGCGGCATTTCACCGTGATCTTCTGCTCATACGGAATCAGGTCGATCAGATTTCTCGGACAGGCCTTCACGCAGGCACCGCATGCCTTGCACGCTTCGCCGTCCACAACGGCAATGCCGTTTTCAATATGGATCGCATCAAACTTACATGCCTTCACGCAGTTTCCAAAACCAAGACATCCGTTTCCGCAGCTCTTCGGACCGCCGCCCGGTACAAAACCGGCGTAGGAGCAGTCCCTTGCACCCGTGTATTCATACTTGTTCTTTGCCACGTCACACGTACCGGCGCACCGTACCACTGCTTTTCTGCGCTCCTGTGCTCCGGCTTCCTGTCCCATAATGGCACCGATCGCTGCCGCAACCGGCGCTCCGCCGACCGGACAGACCGAAATCGGGGCTTCACCCTTTACCACTGCAGCCGCCGCTCCGTCACAGCCCGGGTAACCGCAGCCGCCGCAGTTGTTGCCCGGCAGCGCTTCACGGACCTTCGTCTCGCGCTCGTCCACTTCCACATAAAACTTCTTTCCGGCAATTCCAAGGAGAATACCAATCAAAAGGCCGGTTCCACCCACCATCAGGGTGGCTGCTAAAATACCATTCATCTCTTCATTCCTCCTAGATCATTCCGGAAAATCCCATAAATGCCATTGACATCAGCATAGCCGTAAGAAGAACAATCGGCATTCCTTTGAATGACTCCGGGATATCGTTGTACTCCATCTTTTCCCGCAGGCCGGCCATCAGCACCATGGCAATTGTAAAGCCGATTGCGGTTGCCAGACCGTAAACCGTACCCTGCAGAATCGTGTAATCCTTCTGTACGTTGATGAGTGCCACACCGAGTACCGCGCAGTTTGTTGTAATCAGCGGAAGGTAAACGCCGAGCGCTCGGTACAGAGACGGAATCGTCTTTTTCAGGAACATCTCAACGAGCTGTACCAGCGCCGCGATGACAAGAATGAAAACGATCGTTTTCAGATAATCAAGTTCTGCCGGTACCAGGATAAATTTGTAAATCAGACTTGTCACAAATGAAGAAATCGTGAGGACAAAAATAACCGCTCCGCCCATGCCGGCCGCCGTATCCATCTTTTTGGAAACACCGAGGAAAGCACAGATGCCGAGGAACTGGCTTAAGACAACGTTGTTCACCAGCGCCGCACCGATCGCAATTAAAATCAGTTCTTTCATTTCGCTTCCTCCTTTCCTTTCACAGCCTGGCAGTATGCCTTATTGGCGCATGCCATACAGCCGGTCTCTTCTGCCGGGACTGCCGGTTTTCCGGTTTTCTCTGACTTCTGGCGTTTGATGCGGTTCTGCACCGCAACGAGCATTGCCAGCACAAGGAATGCACCCGGCGCCATGATGAAGATGTTGACCGGCTCGTAAGCACTCGGCATTACCTGGATACCGAACAGGGTTCCAGCTCCGATCAGCTCACGAAACATACCGATCAGGGTCAGGCCGACGGTAAATCCAAGGCCCATGCCGATACCATCAAATAAAGACGGGATCGGACCATGTTTTCCAGCATATGCCTCGGCGCGTCCCAGGATGATACAGTTTACAACGATCAGCGGGATGTAGATGCCAAGGGCGGAATAGAGTGCCGGAATAAAACCTTCCATCAAAAATTCCACGATGGTTACAAACGATGCCACAACAACGATGTATGCTGGCATACGCACGCCGTCCGGGATGATTTTCCGAAGCAGGGAAATCATCAGGTTGGAGGCGGTCAGGATGACCATCGTCGCAAGGCCCATGCCGATACCGTTCTTTGCAGAAGTGGTAACCGCAAGCGTCGGACACATACCCAGCATCATGACGAAGGTCGGGTTTTCTTTTATGATACCATTATAAAGCCGTTCCAGCGGCGTATCTTTTCTCATGAGTTCCCTCCCTCTCCGGAAAGCAGACCGGATTCGTTGCAGTAGTTAAAACAGCAGATTCCTGCATTGACACCGTTTGTTACAGCGTTCGTTGTCAGAGTTGCTCCGCTCAGCGCATCGATTTCATCATCCGCGGATGCGCCGGATTTTGTGTAGGAGAATGCTTCTACGTTTTTATCCTTGAACTGATTCTTGAAATCGTCTGTGTCGGCACGCATACCAAGGCCGGCCGTCTCGGAAAGTGACAGGAAAGAGATTCCCTTTGTCGTTCCGTCCGATGCAATTCCCATCGAGAACTGCATGCCGCCGCCATAGCCTTCGGTTGTGGAGATGATCTCAACCAGGCCGATCGTCGCGCCGGATGCGTCTTTTGCAAGCAGCAGTTCGTCAATCGTCTGTGCTTCAAAACCGTGGCCGATCAGTGCTGCCGTAAGCTCTGCCTGTTCCGCATCGCTCATTGTTACTTCTTCAAAGGAAACTGCCTCCGGGAATACGTTCTGGCAGGATTCCTGTTTTTCTTTTTCCTGCTGTTTCTGGATCGGCTCTAAGGTTACCTGGTGGGCCGCACCGAGAAGCAGTCCGGCAATCAGCGTGATCGCCGCAAGAATCAGTGCGTTTTTTATAATTTTGTTCATGCTTTTTTCTTGCCTCCTCTTCCGAATCCAACCGGCACGGTCACACGCTCAATGAGCGGAACCAGAAGGTTGGTAAAGATGATGGCATAGGAAACGCCCTCTGCCGAATTTCCAAAGATACGGAATACACCGGTCAGAAGTCCTAAAATGACCGCATAGATATACTGTCCCTTCTTTGTGATCGGGCGGGTAACGTAATCGGTTGCCATGAACCATGCGCCGAGCATCAGACCGCCGCCCAAAAGATGCGCGCCAAGGAAATTGATGTCAAAGCCGTGGCCGCCGAAAAGCAGGGCGAATAAAAGCTCGGTTCCGATGTAAATGAGCGGAATGTTGAGGTCAATCACATGGATGCAGACAAGGAAAATTCCGCCGATCAGAAGGGCAAGCGCGGAAGTCTCGCCGATGGTTCCTGTCGTGTTTCCAAGGAACATGGACAGCAGATTCACCTGCTCTCCTGCTTTTGCTGCGGCAAGCGGTGTCGCACCGGATACGGTATCCACGAGGTGTGCGGCTGCCGGGGCAGCGAAGTTTGTCATATGACCCGGGAAGGAAATCAAAAGGAAACATCTTCCTGCAAGCGCCGGGTTCATGATGTTCTGGCCAAGACCGCCGAAAAGCTGTTTTACGACGAGAATTGCAAACACACCGCCGATCACCGGCATCCAAAGAGGCGCCTGCACCGGCATGTTCATGGCCAGCAGAAGGCCGGTTACCAGTGCACTGCCGTCGGCAATCGTCACCGGTTTCTTCATTCCTTTTTCATACAGATATTCCGTCAGGGGACAGACTGCCATCGAAATCGCAATCAAAAGCAGCGCCCTAAGGCCGAAATTCCAGACTCCCACGCAGGCTGCCGGGGCAAGGGCAAGCAGGACGGCAAACATGATTTTGTCTGTCGTCACCTTGGACCGCGCGTGTGGGGAAGATGATACGTGTAATAATCCCTTCATATGTAAGATCCCCCTATTTCTTCTTTCTCTTTGCCAGAAGCACTTTACGCATTGAGCTGATTTCCTGCGTCAGCGGACGTCTTGCCGGGCAGATAAAGGAACAACAGCCACATTCACAGCACTCCATTCCGCCATATTTCAGGAACTTCTCTTCCTCACCGTGCTCCGCAAAAACAGAAAGGCGGGCCGGAAGAATCTGACCCGGACAGACGGAAACACAGCGTCCGCAGTTGATGCAGGCAGATGGTGCCAGCGCAGATACTTCATCCTCCGTAAGGCAGGTCAGTGCAGATGTTGTCTTGGTAACAGGAACCTCCATTGTAAACAGGGCTTTTCCCATCATCGGACCGCCGCAGATGATCTTGGATGCCTCGTTTTTCAGACCACCTGCCTGCTCTAAAAGTTCGGACAAGAGCATGCCGACCGGTACTTCAAAGTTGCACGGATTCTGTACAGCATCTCCCGTCACGGTAACGATACGGCTCATCAGCGGTTCGCCGAAGCGGACTGCCTGGTAAATAGCGGTCACGGTATCAATGTTATCCACGATACAGCCCGCGTCCGCCGGCAGCATGGAAGAATTTACCTTTCGCCCCGTTGCTGCATAGATCAGCATACGCTCGGCACCCTGCGGGTATTTCGTTTTAAGTTCTAGAACCTCAATATTGTCCCCCGGAAGCACCAGCTCGCAAAATTTCGCGATACAGTCCGGTTTGTTGTCCTCAATGCAGATGATTCCCTTTGCTTTCGGGAACATATGCAGCATGATTTTTAAGCCTCCGATCACCTTTTCCGGCTCTTCGAGCATTCTGCGGTAGTCGCTCGTCAGATACGGCTCACACTCTGCTCCATTGACGAGAATGTGGTCAATCGCTGACGGATCTTTCGGGGATACTTTGACGTGTGTCGGGAAGCCTGCACCTCCCATTCCCACGATTCCGGCCTCTTTGATCTTGTTCCGGATCGTATCTGCGTCGAGTTTTTCCCAATGAGGGCACTCCTCAAATGCTTCTTTTTCATACAGCCCGTCGTTCTCCACAACGATACAGTCTACCTGGGAACCGGCTGCGGAAATTTTTTTCTCAATTCCTTTTACCGTGCCGGAAACCGATGCGTAAACAGGAGCCGAAACAAATCCTCCCGCTTCTGCGATTTTCTGTCCCGCTTTTACATGGTCGCCTTTTTGTACGATCGGCACAGCAGGCGCTCCGATGTGCTGTGACACTGCGTAATACAATAAGTTGCCCGGCTGCGCTTTGACAATCGGTTTGTCCTTGGAGAGCTCTTTTCCCTCGTACGGGTGAACGCCGCCATGAAAAGTATTTCTTTTCTTCTGAAACATGCTTTTCACCTCATCCTTTCTCTTTTCTATGCTGCATTTATCAATTCACAGCCTTTTTTCGGTTTTTTATGCAAAAAAGGCTGGTGCATTGCCCTGATTATTTCGGTTATTCATATCGGACTTCTTTTAACAGGAGTCCGCATGCCGGTGCAAGAAAACCCGCACTTTCGCGGTCTTTTGCTTTGAGAAGCTCCGTCATTGATGCGATATCCCGTTTTCCCATCCCGGCCTCCACAAGTGTTCCGGTCAGGATCCGCACCATGTGGTACAGAAAACCGGTTCCGGTATAGGAAATGATAAGAATCCCGTCTTTCTCGCAGAAATCAATTCCGGTAATCGTCCGTACTGTCGATTTTTTCATACGTTTGTTGGCACAGAAGCTCCTGAAATCATACGTTCCGATAAACGCTTTCGATGCTTCTTTCATTTTTTCCACATCGAGCGGTGCTTCCGGAAAATACACGTATTTCCGCTCGAAAACATGCTTTCTGCCATCGATCACGATACGGTATTCGTATGTTTTGTCCACCGCATTCAGACGGCTGTGGAAGCGCTCCGGCATCCGCGCGAGGCTGGTAACTTCGATGTCTTCCGGCAGATAATGGTTGATTGTCTGCAGAAGTTCTTCATCGGATAGATCCGTATGAAACTTTGCATTTGCGACCTGTCCCGCCGCATGGACGCCGGCATCGGTTCTGCCCGCGCCGTGGATCTCCACCGGCTCTCCTGCGATCCTGGACAGCAGCGTTTCGAGCTTGCCCTGAATCGTGTTGTCCGTATTTCCCTGCTTCTGCCAGCCGTTATAGCGCGTGCCATCGTACTGCAGGATCATTTTATAATTCATCTTTTTCTTCCTTCCTCTGTCCTGTTCTTCCTCTTCCTTTCAAATCATTTTTCTCCAGAAATGGGCTTTTCAGAACCATTTTCTTCTTTACAAAGTGGCAGCTTATCATTTGGCATCCATGCTTTTCTCAATCAAAAAGCTCCGTAACGCTGGACTTCGCGCAAGATTTGCTTCAAACAGCACCACTTCTGCTCCGCCCGGAAAGCTGTTCTGTAAAAATTCAGCGGCACGGCGGATCTGCAGTTTCACATCCTTTACTTCCTTCTCCACTTTTTCCTGTTCCAGTTCACATACCGTTTCAAAAAGCTCTTTCATCTGATCCGAATCGGTTTTGCGACATTTTTTAGCGGTCTCCTCGAGTTTTTTTAACTTTTTCAAGACCCGCGCATTCGTTTCTTCCTCGTCCTTTTTCAGCAGTCCCTGCTTTTTGCACACTGCAAATCCCTGCTCTTTCTGTTGTAGCCAGGATGCGTATGTCTCATCTTTTTTCTGCCTGCAAAGCCCGGTAAACTGGCGAAAGCACTCGGAGAACTCCTTTGCCGTGTGCTCCTGCTTCTGGCAGCCAGATGCCTCTTTCTGAAGTGCCGCATGAAACAGAGACAACAATACAGATCGCTCTTCTGCGGAACCATTTGCCGCCATCTTCTGTTTTTCTGCCATGATTTTTCCGGAAAATGCACCGGTCAGAATCTCCTCTACACCGTAATCCTGTCCATATTTTTCGTAAATCCTGTAGTACGAGCTGAATTCCTCCGCCGTCTTTTCTTCCTGCAAATATTGTCCGATCAGTGCTTCGTCGACCGGAAAATGCAGGATTTCATAACTTTTCAGCACTGCCGACAAATCCTCCCAGCCGCGTGCTGTCACAAAACGCTTCTCATCCGCTTCCTGCGAAACAGAATAAAAATGGTCACTGTGTGCCATAAGGTACGTTGTCACGGCGCTGTGGATCTGATTTTTCTCTGCGTAGGAGAGCCAGACGGAAAGCTCGGGAAGCACCTCGATCTTCCGCACACGGTCAAGCGTTGCCACATCAAATTCCCGCACAGATTTATTATATTCCGGCGGATTTCCGGCGGCCACGATCAGCCAGTCATCCGGGATGTGCTGATTGCCGAATTTTTTGTCCTGCAAAAGCTGCAGCATTACCGGAGCGAGGGTCTCGGAGACGCAGTTAATTTCATCGAGAAAGAGGATACCCCGCTTCTTTCCGGTCTGCTCCATGCGGTCATAGATCGAGGCGATGATCTCGCTCATCGTGTATTCCGTTGTATGTACCGTTTTCCCTTCGATTTCACGTTTGCAGATCTCCGGAAGGCCCATGGCACTCTGACGCGTATGGTGTGTCATCGTGTAGGCGACAAGCCCCACACCGCACTCTTCTGCGATCTGCTCCATAATTGCCGTTTTTCCGATGCCCGGCGGGCCGATCAGGAGAATGGGACGCTGCTGCCGGAGCGGAACCAGTGGAAAACCAATTTCATCTCTTGCAAAGTATGCGCGCAGGGCTGTTTCAATTGTCTCTTTTGCTTCTTGTATGTTCATATGTTCTCTCTTATCTTATGCGCTCTTTATGTACTCTCGAAATCTTTCTGTGTTTGATTTTGCGAGATGCTTTTTTGTCAGTTGTGTTCAAAGAGTACATTCTTCTGTCAGCAGTTTTTTTGCCCATTTGGGGACAAGATTCATTTTTTCGGTCTGTCTGACAAAGACGAATGCCGTCTCGTAATCGGGCTTTTGTTCGGGATAAATTCCGTCTCCGTCGGTAAAATAGATCAACGCTTTTAAGTTTCGGAATACGTGCTGTTCCCGCAACTCTTCCACTTTCTGAAAGACAGGACGGAAATCGGTTCCGCCTCGGCCCTTGATGATAATTGTTTCACGGTAAGCTTCCCATTCTTTCGGGGAATGGATCATCGTGACATCCTGCACGAAGCTGTCGCACTGGATCAGGCAGACGTTCCAGCTGGAAAAGAAGTTTTCTTTTTCTTCAAGAATGCTGCGCGTCTCACCAAGAAATTTTGCTACGATTTCTTTTTTGCACGAACCGGATGTGTCGATCGCGATAACCAGCTCTTCGAGACGGTTTCCCTCGCGCGTCTCCGGCGGCTCGATGAAAGGGAAATTTCCGTAATACATAAGCCCATAATGGTAAGCGACTGGATCGAAGCTGTCGAGATCCAGCTCCATTTCCTCGCGGGTAACGGTAAAGCGTTTCAGGAAGCGGCGGTAATCGTACGCTCTTTTTTCGATCCCGGACAGGGTTTCTTTTTTTCCACCACGGTTCTGGCCTCGCCGCAGGCCGCCGGTGCCGTAGTTTTCCGCCAACTTGCGGGAAGCACGTTTCCAGACTGATTGAAAAGACTCGATAAGTTCCGGTTCTTTTCCCGACACCAGCCATGAAACCGGAGACTGTTTTTCTTTTTCCGGCATCAGCCATGAAACCGGGGGCTGTTCTTTTTTTTCCGGCTCCGGTGTTTCTTTCCCAAACCGGCGGATGCATTCCAGCAGCAGGTGCTGATAGCCTTCCTTGAGGAACGATGAATTTTCGGCACACATGCAGAGTACAAAATCGGAGTTAAAATATATCGTATGACCGTCGGATGTGATGGCTTTTGTCCTGTCGGATGGCTGATGCTGAAAGAAAAGAATCGCTTCACCAAGTTCCGGGTACAGCCAGCAGAGGTTTTTGCGGGCTTCTTCGAAAAGCCGGAGCGCCAGCGCTTCTTTTTCTTTTGTGGGCTTTTCTTTTTGAAACGCAGCTTCTGTTTTTCTGCTTTCCGTATTCTCCTGCATCGGATCCTGTGAGCTCCGGTTCAGGAGAATGCGGAAGACCTGCCATTTCTGCTGGTCGGCAGCAAAGTTGAGAAAACGTTTTCGGTCTGCATCGGACAGCCATCCGGTCTGCAGAATATGTTCCAGCTTTGAAAAATCATCCTCACGAATCAGCATTTCGACAGCGGGACGGATGCGTTTCCGCAGGTATGCGGTATATGCGGCTCGCTGTTCTTCCGGAAGATCCTGCAATTCACAAAAGCCGGAAAGTGCAGCCCGGAGGCGCTGCTGTTCGGATGTCGTCGTTCTGAAACTACTCCAGTCATCCATTTTATTCACTCCCTTACTCGCCGCGTTTTCTCACTTGCACTCAATCTTACGCTGCCGCGTAAGCGGCATTCGTCGTTCGTCAATTGAAAATAAATTTTCATTTGACTCACTTGCACTCAATCTTACGCTGCCGCGTAAGCGACATTCGTCGTTCGTCAAATGAAAATAAATTTTCATTTGACTCACTTGCACTCAATCTTACGCTGCCGCGTAAGCGACATTCGTCGTTCGTCAAATGAAAATAAATTTTCATTTGACTCACTTGCACTCAATCTTACGCTGCCGCGTAAGCGACATTCGTCGTTCGTCAAATGAAAATAAATTTTCATTTGACTCACTTGCACTCATTATATCGTCATTTTTGAGCATTGACAATGTTGGATCGTGTTATTTTTTTCACACTTTTACCATATTTTTATGATATACTTGATATTATAAAATACGATTGCAGTCGTAAAAGCGCAAAGGAGATCCTTTTTATGAACAAAGAAAACAGAAAAGCTGCCAGGGAACGGCGTGCCAAAGAGCGGGAGCACGAAGCGAAAGTAGCGCATTACAAAAAGATCTGGAGCTGGGCCGGACCAGCTCTGATTGTCGTTGTGATCGTCGGCCTTATCATCGCCAGCGTACTCGATTCCAAACGACTCTCTGCCAAAAGTGCCTCGGAGGATACCTCCACAGCCTCATCGGCCGCATCCGCCTCATCAGCCTCCACTTCGGCTTCTGCCTCTTTGCAGACCGACACTTCCCTCACCATTGAGGACGGTGATACCGTCAATATCGACTATGTCGGCTCCATTGACGGCGTGGAATTTGAAGGTGGAAACACAAAAGGAAACGGCGCTGATCTTGTGATCGGCTCCCACACTTACATCGATGACTTTGAAGAACAGCTCATCGGCCATCACCCGGGCGACAGCGTAGATGTAACCGTCACTTTCCCGGAAGACTATGGAAAAGACGAACTCAATGGAAAGGAAGCTCTTTTCAAAGTTACCATCAACGGCATTTATAAATAGAACAACCAAAAAGACATCCCCAGCAGATTTTCCGTCTGCGCCGGATGTCTTTTTCTTATTATTTTTTTGTTAAGTTTTTTTCAAAGGCGCTTCGATGTATTAAAAAAAGTACATCTTCTTATTCCACAATTTTGTAATACGCCCGCGCCGTCAGCACATAGACGATCAGGTAAACCACGGCAAACGCCGCAATCGTAATCGCTGTTGCAGCCAGGAACAGATTGCTGTCCGGGAAATTCAGCATTGCCATGATACGCCTGGTCAATGGAAACGCTACCATTGTATGCACCACGGCCACCGCGAGCGGCAGGAAAAAGACCGTTACCACCTGTGACTGAATCGTCTGACGGATTTCTTTGCGGCTCATGCCGACCTTCTGCATAATCTGGAACCGTTTTCGGTCATCGAAGCCTTCTGAAACCTGCTTGTAATAGATAATCATAACGGCACCCATCAAAAACAGCGCACCGACGAAAACACCTAAAAACAGAAGTGAACCATATAGACTGTAAACCGTATTGCGCTCTTTTTCGCGCACTTCCACCCATCCGTTAAAAGATGACTCCGTCAGTATCGTCTCAATCTCATCTCCAACTGTGATCTGTTCGCCAGCATCCCCGATAAGATCCAGAGCATATTCCCAACTGTATCCTTCTGGCTCCTTTCCCTGCACAGCCGCATACGCTTCCTTTGCTTCATGGTTCCGCGTCACCACCGTCATTGTCTCATACACCTGCGTCTTCTCATCCAGAATGTACGATTTTTTATCGGTATTCCATTTTTTTACTTCATACATCTGATTTCCCAGTTCAATCGTGTCATATCCATAATTTTTCTGTTTTGCCTGAAAAACCAGAGCCTGCCCTGGTTCCAGCTCTACCTGTTCGCCGGTTACCTGATTGTACTCCGACTCTTCCATGATTTTTATCAGTGTGCTCGCCGCAGCATCATCTGACTGTGTTTTTTCTACTTTGTTTCTATCTACAGCAGCAAGCATAACATAGTATCTCTGATCACTTTCATACTTTTTTCTGAGCTGCTTTTCTTCCAGATGCTGATAATCCCAGTTTTCACTTCCTCTATCATCTTCTGACTGACCGGCTCCACCGTCTTCATAATGCCGCTCACGCCAGTATTTGCTTCGATCGAAATCTGATGTGGAAACCGCGTATAGGTAACCTCCTCAATTCCCGTCCACAGACATGTGCTGATGGAGATAACCAGAAGCACACCCGTTGACAGAATACAGATATTCGCAAGACCGACCGCATTTTGCTTCATGCGGTACAGCATGCCCGAAATGCTTGTAAAATGGCGTGTCTGGTAATAGTAATTCTTGTTTTTCTTCAGAATTTTCAAAAATGCAATACTTCCAGCAGAAAACAGGCAGTACGTTCCCACCATAACCAAAGCGATTGCATTAAAAAACTTATCAAGTGCATCCATCGAGGATTGGCAGGTCAGAGCCAGATAATAGCCAACACCAAGAAGCATGAATCCAAGAACCGCCGTCAAAAGCTTCGTTTTCGGTTCCCGCTCACCCTGCGCGCCGCCGTGCAGCAGTTCGACCGGCTGTGAGACGTGGATCTGGCGAAGGCTTAAGAGAAAATTGATCACAAAAGTCAGGCCGAACAGCAGCATCGTACTTCCCACGGCTTTTGCACTGAACGCAAAACCAATTGTTCCGTTCAGTCCGGTCAGCTTCATCAGCACCAGAAACAGCAGGCGGTACAGCAACACACCGAGCAGAATACCGATTCCAAGCGATGCCGCCCACAGATACAGACTCTCAAAAAAGAGGATCTTCGCCAGATGCTTTTTCTCCATGCCGAGAATCTGGAACAGACCGAACTCTTTTTTTCTTCTTTTTGCCAGAAAACTGTTGCTGTAGATCAGAAAAATCACCGCGAACAGGCCAATGATATAGGTTCCCATCCCCATCACTGTCAGGATCGTATCTTTTCCGATCATGGAATCAAAGCCACTTCCCTGCGCCAGTGTATCCATGATAAAAAACATCACCACCGTGCCGATGCATGACAGCAGATACGGAAGAATATTCTGACGGTTTTTGCTCAAATTTGTTTTTGCCAGTCTGGCATACAGCAGATTATTCATCCCGTTCACCACCCGTCGCAAGAATTGTCAACGTATCGGAGATCTTCTGATACATCTCATCGCGCCCTAAAGAACCGCGATACAGCTGGTGGAAGACCTCGCCGTCCTTGATGAACAGCACACGCTTCGCCGAGCAGGCCGCCTTCACACTGTGCGTTACCATAACAATCGTCTGGCCCTCCTCGTTGATCTCCCCGAACAGTTTCATGAGGCCATCCGCTGCATGGGAATCGAGCGCGCCGGAAGGCTCATCCGCAAGAACCAGCTCCGGATTGGTAATCAGCGCACGCGCAACGGCTGCACGCTGCTTCTGTCCGCCGGACACCTCATATGGGTATTTATTGAGGATCTGGGTGATGCCGAGTTTTTTCGCAATCGGCTCTGCCCGAAGACTCATCTCCTCGTATTTTTTTCCTTCCAGCACGAGCGGCAAATAAATGTTGTCACGCAGGGAAAAGGTATCGAGCAGGTTGAAGTCCTGGAACACGAAACCTAAATTTTCGCGGCGGAATCCGGCAATCTCCTTCTCCTTTAATTCGCCGAGATTCTTTCCATTTAACCGCACCTGTCCGCCGGTTGGCTTGTCTAGTGCTGCGAGCAGGTTCAGAAGCGTCGTTTTTCCGCTTCCCGATTCGCCCATGATTGCAACAAATTCGCCCCGTTCCACTGTAAAATTAACGTCTTTCAACGCTTCCACCCGGTTGCTGCCAAGGCGCGTGGTATATGTTTTTTTCAGATGTTCTACTTCCAGAATTGCCATGTCACATTTTCCTTTCTGTCTGAACTGTTTTCTTAATTGACAAGGCTTATTATACCCGTCCGCGCCCTCTTCTGCCTTAGGATCATCTTACAAAAAGACCGGCAACCTTACATTTCTGTAAGATTCCCGGCGAAGCTCTCTATGTACTACAGGGATACGGTATCCAGCCCAAGATACACCTTCGTTCCCACTCCCATCTCCGACTCGATGCGGATGGTATGCGAAAGTTTCTCCATGATCTGGCGGCACAGATACAGTCCGATGCCCGTTGACCGCTTGTCTGCGCGGCCGTTGCAGCCCGTGTAGCCTTTTTCGAAAATCCGCGGCAGATCCTCCGGCGCAATGCCGATGCCGGTGTCCTCAATCACCAGCGTTTTTGGTGCATCCGGTGACAGATAGATGTGAATGCTTCCACTTTTCGTGTATTTCAGCGCATTTGACAGAATCTGCTCCAGCACAAAGACGAGCCATTTTTCATCTGTCAGCACCTCGCAGTGCACCGGCTCGTAGGAAAGGATAATCTTCCGGCGGATAAAAAGCGGAGCATATTTCCGCACAGCCTGGCGGATCAGCGCATCCAAATCGTACCTTGCAAAGACAAGATCCGATGTCATTTTTTCCATGCGCAGGTACTGCAGCGCCATCTGCACATACTGCTCCGTCTGGAAAAGTTCGCTCTGCATTTCACGCGAAAGCGGCGTATCCTCCTCCTGCAGAAGCAGCCGCATCGCCGCAATCGGCGTTTTGATCTGATGGGTCCACATCGTATAATACTCCATCATATCGCGGTATTTCTGCTCCATCTTAATCTGTTCTTCCTGAAACTGCCGCTCATAGGATGCGATGATCTGCTGGTAATCCCGCGCCAGAAGCCCGTCCGCCTCCGGAAGCGCTTCTGTTTTGCCCTGCGGTTCGGCGGCAAGGAGTGCTAAGACCAGATGATGTTTCCGGTACTTCCCATAATGAAAGCAAAAACCTGTGGCTCCGACAGCAGCCATCAGCACGATCATATAAACGGTGACATCCTGCGGCACATTGCGCAGAAAACAGAGGAGTGAAAATACTCCTATAAAAGCGGCAATCCGCACGGCCGATGCAAGATGCTCTTTCAAATACCAGTTAAGAAGCATAAACTCCTGCCGGATTCCCTCTTTCTGTTGTTCCATCCTCTTTCTCCTGTTCTGCTTCCGTCATGCGATCAGGTAGCCGACACCCTTTTTCGTCTGGATAAAGTCTGTAAGTCCTGCCTCCTCCAGTTTTTTCCGCAAGCGCGTGACGTTGACTGTCAGCGTGTTGTCATCTATAAAGCTGTCCGACTCCCACAGATGCATCATCAGCATATCGCGGCTGACGGCTTTTCCTTTATTTTCGAGAAGGGACTGCAGAATGCGCCACTCATTTTTTGTCAGCTCAATTCGCTTTCCCCGGTAATTCAGCACACCACTTCCCGTATCGAGCATGGCACCGCGGTGCTCGAGGAAATTCGTTTCTCCGGCAAATTCGTAGGTGCGGCGGAGCATCGCCTGGACTTTGGCGGTCAGGACACTTAAATCAAACGGCTTCGCGATAAAGTCATCGCCGCCCATATTAACGGCCATAATAATGTTCATGTTGTCCGATGCAGAAGAAAGAAAAATTACCGGCACTTTCGAGACTTTTCGAATCTCCTGGCACCAGTGAAATCCGTTAAAAAAGGGAAGATGAATGTCCATCAGCACTAATTGCGGATTTTTCACGGCAAATTCGGCGAGAACGCCGGAAAAATCCTGTACGCAGAACGCATCCATGCCCCAGGAAACCAGACTCTGCTGCACGGCGCGGGCGATGACTTCATCATCTTCTACAATCATAATTCGATACATGGCTGTTCCTCTGTTGTCTCTAGCAAAGCGGATATTCGCAATCCGCTTCGCTACTTGCTTGATTCGGTTAAAAATATGGACTCCGGGCGGGTGTTTTCAACGCACAGCCGCTCCCGGAGCCGTTTTCGCAGATGATTATACTCTTACAATATAATCTGATTTTCTTTCTTTTGCCTCTGGGTACTCACAGTCGCGATAGCCGAGGATGCAGTGGCCGATTCCAACATAATTTTCGGAAAGTCCCCACTCTTTTAAGAGGGCTTTTCCCTCCGGGCTCGCGAACTCTTCTTTTGCACGATGGATCCAGCAGGAATCCACACCAACGGCATGTGCTGCCAGCATCAGATTTCCCATGACAAGAGAGCCGTCCTCCACATAAGTTCCGCGCTCCGGGTCAGCAAGCACGATCAGAACGGTCGGTGCGCCGTAGAACGGATCGGATGTTGTACCCATAACAGCCGCATTCATTTTCGAAAGTTTTGCAATCAGCTCCGGTTTCTGTACCACAACAATCACCGGCGACTGTTTTCCCATGCCGGTTGCCGCATACGTTCCGGCCTCCAGAATTGCATCGAGCTGCTCATCGGTAATCTGCTCCGCTTTGTATTTGCGGATGCTTCTTCTTGTTTTGATTGCATTTAATACTTCGTTGTTCATGGTAAAAATCCTCCTGTTCTTTTTTTGTTTTTATCGCAAACGCCGCAGCTTTGTATACCGGACGCATTGCCTGCCTACATCTGTTTCCGCACAATCCGATACTCGTCGCCGAGCTGGTAGTACGGACAGTTGTAAAATTTATCCTGCAGAAAACGTGCCATCTCATCCTCATCGAGATCCACCTCGCAGGTGTAGCACTCATAATCATCATCATACACAAAATTGCCGCACGACTCACAGCTTGTGGCCATCTGGCGGGAGTGCTTTTTCTTTTGTGCATGGGGTGTTGGTTCTGTCATATGGCAATTCCTCCCATTTCTTACACTTCGCTTTTCCGTTTCTGCGCTTCCGACAGAGGAAGAATTTCTATTTTTCATCCACAACCTGGAAAATATAAAATTTCAGGTAATAGGACTCATCCGCCGCCCACAGAATTGGGTGATCCGGAGCCTGGGTGCGGTATTCTACCTGACGGAGACGTTTGTGGACGTTGTGAGCCGCCTGGTTGATGGTTTTCGTGAAGAGTTCGTAGTCCATAAAGTGGGAACACGAACAGGTGCACAGATAGCCGCCGTCTTTGACCAGTTTCATGCCGCGCAGATTGATTTCACGATATCCCTTGATTGCGTTTTTGATGGAGTTTCTTGATTTTGTGAAGGCCGGCGGGTCAAGGATAACGACGTCGAATTTTTCTCCCTCTTTTTCAAGACGCGGCAACAGTTCAAAGACATCCTCGCACACGAAAGATGCTACGTTTTCCAGACCATTTAAGGCTGCGTTTTTCCGTGCCTGCTCTACACCGAGCTCTGATGCATCAACGCCGATAACTTCCTTTGCTCCTGCATATGCCGCATTCAGTGCAAACGACCCGGTATGGGTAAAGCAGTCGAGCACTCTCGCGTCCTTGCAGAGCTTCTGCACAGCCAGACGGTTGTATTTCTGATCCAGGAAGAAACCAGTTTTCTGGCCGTCCTTGACATCGACGAGATAGTGGACACCATTCTCGATGATTTCCACGCTGGTGTCAAACGGCTCGGAGAGAAATCCTTTCACACGCTCCATGCCCTCCTGCTCACGCACTTTTGCATCGCTTCGCTCAAACACGCCGCGGATCTTAACCCCGTCAGCTGCCAGAACCTCCTCCAACAGGCGGATAATCGTCATTTTCATTTTGTCGATACCAAGTGCCAGCGACTGAACGACCAGCACATCGGAGAATTTATCCACTACGAGTCCCGGCAGGAAGTCTGCCTCGCCAAAGATCAGGCGGCAGCTTGATGTGTCTGTCACTTTTTTGCGGTATTCCCAAGCATCCTGCACTCTTTTTCTCAAAAATGCTTCATCGATTTCCTGGTCGATATTTCTTGTCATCATACGGATGCGGATTTTGGAATGCTCGTTGATGAAACCTCGTCCCATCGGGTATCCGTCGAAGTCGCGCACCAGCACGATATCTCCGTTTTCATATGCTCCTAAAATCGAAGCGATCTCATTATCAAAAATCCAGGCTCCGCCCTGCTTTAAGGCGCGGCCCTCTCCTTTTTTCAGTGTTACAACTGCGTTGCTCAAAAGTTTTTCCTCCTTAAAACAATATAGTTAGTCATATCTAATCATAGACAAATGTGTTTTGCTTGCATTCACAAAACCGCGCTTCCAGCGCTTTTTGCTGCTGCGCAGCTCCTTTTTGCACGAGTGAACTATAACGTCAGATTCCTCTTCCATCAAACTCCGGAATGAAACTCTCCTCAGCCACCGGGCCTTCCTGTAAAAAGGCGTTGGTGACGCCGAGGGAAAACGTATAGTCCAGCAGACGCTCATACTCCCGCTTTGTCGTTTTCCGGTTCAGCGGACTTATGTTTTCCACCTGCGGAAGCGGCGTGTACTGGCTCATGAGGCTCAGCCAGACGGTATCGCCGTACGTCTCATAGACGTATTTTACCACAGCTTTTGCATTTTTTACAGCACCGGGCAGCAATAAATGGCGCACAATCACACCTTTTTTCATCAGACCATTCTCATCGAATACAGCCTCTCCTGTCTGACGCACCATTTCCGCCAGCGCCCGTTTTGCTGTTTCCGGGTAATCTTCTGCCCGCGAGTACACTTTTGCAAGGGAGGAGTCCATATACTTAAAATCTGTCAGATAAATATCGATCAGCCCATCCAGGGCCTGCAGGGCTTCCACGCTCTCATACCCGCCGCAGTTATACACAACCGGCACGGTAAGTCCCTTTTTCTTTGCCTGAAAAAGTGCCTCCCGGATCTGCAGCACGTAGTGGCTTGGTGTCACAAGATTGATATTGTTTGCATTCTGTGCCTGCAGCTCCAGAAAAATGTCCGAAAGCCGCCCGATCGAAATCACTTTTCCGCTCTCCATCTCCGCAATATGATGGTTCTGACAGTAAACACACCGCAGATTACATCCGGAAAAGAAAACCGTCCCCGACCCCGTCGTCCCGGAAATACACGGCTCCTCCCAGAAATGCAGTGCAGCCCGCGCCGCCGCAACCCCGGAGGGCGCCTTACAATATCCCGTCTTTCCATGCTCCCGGTCCGCTCCGCACTTCCGCGGACAAACCCGGCACCGGCTCATCTCCTGTTCCAAATCCAGCATAATATTTCTCCCTTTTCTCTTTAGAAAAAAGCCGTGTCTCCGGAAAATAGTTTCTTCCACAGACACAGCTTTTGTATTTCTATGCGTCAATTAATATGCCAGAATTTCATATCCATCTTCTGTTACCGCAACCGTAACCTCCCACTGGGCTGACGGTGCGCCGTCTTCGGTGTAGACAGTCCAGTCGTTGTCGGAGTCGATGAAGATTTCATCGGTTCCGAGATTGATCATAGGCTCAATGGTGAATACCATGCCCGGTACGAGCAGCATTCCGGTATCTCGTCTTGTGACATAGCTGACGAACGGATCCTCGTGAAACTCCAGACCGACGCCATGGCCACCGATGTCACGGACAACTTTATAGCCCTGGCTCTGGGCAAATTCATTGATCACCGCGCCGACATTGCCAAGCCGGTTAAACGGACGTACTTCGGAGAGTCCGAGCTGTACGGCTTTTAACGTATCTTCCACCAGCTTCTTTGAAACATCGTCTACCTCACCGATACAGAACATACGGGAAGAGTCGGAAAAATATCCCTTATAAATAGTAGAAACATCGACGTTGATGATGTCTCCGTCCTGCAGAATTTCCTCCTCATTCGGAATTCCATGGCATACTGCATCGTTGATGGAGGTACACACGCTCTTCGGAAATCCTTCATAATTCAGCGGTGCTGCAATTCCGCCGAGTTCTTTTGTCTTTTCTGCGACCAGACGGTCGATATCTTCCGTACTCATGCCTGCATGAATGTTTTCGGCCACATAATCCAGAACTGCAATATTGACAAGACCGCTTTCACGAATTCCATCGATCTGATCCGGTCTTTTGATAATTTTCTTCGGCGGAATTTTCCATCCCTTTAATTTATAAGAATTGATTTTCTCATCCAGCGCCAGATGGCAGTCTTTGTACTTCTTCCCGCTGCCGCACCAGCAGGGATCATTTCTTCCAATTTTTTTCAGCATAATGTTCTATCCTCTTTCTGAACGCGGAACGACAGATCCGATTTTCTGTCTCCCGCTGAAATTCATATAACTCCTCTACTACTTTACCACACTCCGGCAAAACTGCAAGCAAAAGTTACCAAATGAATAACTCTCTCAAAAGAGACCATCTGCCCAGATGACAGATCCCGTTCCTCCCAGAATCCCAATCGCCGTCTCCGGCCCGTAATGCACCATATCTTTTGTGGTCAGCAGATGCCAGCCGTCTTTCCTGTCGCTGCCGAAATATGGATTTCAGGTAAAATTACAATTAAAATCAGGTATATTTACCCCGATTTCCGGCAATACTTTTTCATGAAACCACCAAAGAAAGTAAGAAAGGAAGATGCACGATGAGTGGAGATGCAGAGCTTTTAAACTTTATTTACCAGAACTCCCAGATGGGTGTCGACACGATCCGGCAGCTCATTGGAGTCGTTGAGGACAAAGACTTAAAAGAACATCTGAAAACCCAGTTTCAGGGCTATGAGGAATTTCATCAAGCGGCAAAGGAGCTGCTGAATGAACACGGCTACGATGAAAAAGGCCTTGGCATAATGGAAAAAGCACGCACGTATTTTATGATAAACCTGCAGACTATGACGGATCCGTCCGTCTCACACATTGCCAGCATGCTGATTACCGGAAGCAGCATGGGCATCGTCGAGGCAATCCAGAAGTACCGCCAGTATGAGGACGCGGATCCCAAAATCCGGGATCTGATGGATAAGCTGCGAAAATTTGAAGAATACAACATGGAAAAGTTAAAAGATTTCTTATGAAAATCATATTCAGCCAAACTACCCGCATCTGCAGACACGCTCTAGTAGCAGCTTCTTTTAGATGCAAAGGAATCGAGAAACGATCCGGTACCGGCACAAAACAGTGCCGCACCGGATTTTGAGTTGTTTTGACCGTTTTACAAACTTTACATACATTTAACACAAAACTGTTTTTAGATATGTTATCTTCTAAATGTAGGTTTTTTCTCGAGTAAGACCTGCAAAACGTGTATCTATTGTTAAAACCACGAAAAGAAAAAGAAAATTACGTAAAGGGAGAAATTATGGACATTTTTGGAGTGTTATCCTTTGTTGGTGGCCTTGCCATGTTCTTATACGGCATGAGCGCCATGGGCGATGGCCTGACCAAACTTTCCGGCGGTAAACTGGAATACCTGCTGGAAAAGCTGACATCAAAGCGGATTATGGCAGTTCTTTTAGGTGCCGGTGTTACCGCAGTTATCCAGTCCTCTTCTGCAACTACTGTTATGGTTGTCGGATTCGTAAACTCCGGCATCATGAAGCTGAACCAGGCAGTCGGTATTATCATGGGCGCCAACATCGGTACCACCATCACTTCCTGGATCTTAAGTCTTACCGGCATTCAGGGCGACAATGTGTTCATTAAAATGCTGAACCCGTCGTCCTTTTCCCCCATTCTTGCAATCATCGGCGTTTTTATGCTGATGCTGGCAAAGAGCGATAAAAAGAAAAATGTCGGTACCCTGTTAACCGGTTTTTCCATTCTGATGTTTGGTATGCACACCATGAGCAGCGCTGTATCACCGCTTGCAGATGTACCGGAATTCACGGGACTTCTCGTAAAATTCTCAATTCCGGTGCTCGGTGTTCTCGCCGGAACCATTCTGACCGCCGTGATCCAGAGTTCCTCTGCTTCTGTCGGTATTCTTCAGGCACTCTGCGCAACTGGTTCCGTCAGCTACGCCGTGGCCATTCCGATCATTATGGGACAGAATATCGGTACGTGTATCACCGCATTGCTCTCCTCCATCGGTACAAGCCGCAATGCACGCCGTACCGCAATGGTTCACCTTTATTTTAACATCATCGGTACTGTTATTTTCCTGGTTCTCTTCTATGGAATCAATGCCTTTGTACATTTTCCATTTTTGGAAACCTCCGCAAATGCAGCCGGCATCGCAATCGTTCACTCCGGCTTCAATATTTTTGCAACACTGATCCTGTTTCCGTTTGCAGACAGACTGGTCAAACTTGCGAAACTGACCATTCCGGACGGACCGGAAGAAAAAGCAGACGAAGCTGTTCAGATGCTCGATACCCGTTTTCTCGACAGCCCGGCTTTTGCTCTGCAGCAGTGTAAAGTTGCAGCCGCAAAAATGGCAGAGCTGACCGAAACCGGCCTTGTTACTTCTGTTGACCTGATGGCCTCCTACAACGAGGCGGATGCGGAAAATGTAGATATTCTTGAGAAAAAGGTGGATCATTTTGAAGATGCCCTCGGCACATATCTGGTGAAGCTTTCCAGCGAAAAGCTTTCTCCGAAGGACAGCCAGACACTTTCCATGATTCTGCACTGCATCGGCGATTTCGAACGAATTTCCGATCACACCGTCAACATCATGAAGGCTGCAAGAGAGATGCATGACAAGAACCTGCAGTTCTCTTCTGACGGAGCCGCAGAGCTTGCTGTTTATGGAAAAGCAGTCAAAGATATCGTCAGTCTGACCTTCTCCGTTTTCAATAATGAAGATGTGAAAAAAGCAAATGAAGTAGAACCACTCGAGCAGGTGATTGACAGCTTGAATTCCAGCCTGAAGAACCACCACATCGAACGGCTCCAGAGTGGAAAATGCACGATCGAGCTTGGCTTCATCTTATCCGACGTCATGACCGATTTCGAGCGAATCTCCGACCACTGCTCCAACATCGCCGTCTGCGTCAGCCAGATCCACAGCGGATCGTTCGATACACATGAATATCTGCATGCATTGAAGAAAGAAGAAGAATTTGAGGCAGAATATAAAGAGCTGAAAAAACAGTATCAGCTGCCGGATGTAAAAGCCTGAAAACAGACTGTACTGTAACCATAAGCTGTACAACCGGGAATTTTTATGGTAAGAATCTTCCCTTCCTTAGGCTGTCACTGTTTTGTTTTATTACCATATCACAGATGCATTACTCAATCTACTATTTTTCTCTGAATTTTTCCAAAAAATACCGACTGCCCATCAATATTGATATATTCTACATTGGCAGTCGGTATTTCTATTTCATTCTATTCTTTTCTTTATACAACCTGATCCTTCGCAATAAATACCGGGAAGGAATCGGTTCCTTTGAGCTGTTTTCCTTCAGATACCGTAACGTATTTATCAGAAACAACGTACTCAATCTCAGCGCCTGCTTCAATCACAGTATCCTGCATCAGAATGCAGTTCTTTACTTTTGCTCCCTTGGCTACCTTGACACCACGGAACAAAATGCTGTTTTCGATTTCGCCTTCGATCACACAGCCGTCTGCTACCATCACGTTTTTCGCTTTTGATCCGTTGATATAACGGGTCGGATTGTCGTCGCGGACTTTGGTATAGATCGGGTTGCCGGAGAAGAGACTATCGAGATTCTCATCTTTTAAGAGCTTCATGTTCTCATCGAAATAGCTCTTCATATCATCAATTCTTGCCTGATAACCGGTAAACTCATATCCCTGAATGTTCAGTTTCTCCGTTTGCGGTGCCAGGACATCACGCTCAAAGAATTTATTTCCAAGGACAAAGCCTTTTTTGATTTCGTCGATCAGAAGCTGACGCTCCATCACGTAGATATTCATCGATACATTCTGTACTCCGTTTTCCTCCGAGTTTACAAAGATCTTGCTGATCTTCTGTCCTGCCATGGAGAAGGTGTAGTGCAGATAATTGGTTTTCTCGTAAGAGCTTCTGACGCCTTCCGGAATCGGCTGCTTGGTATAAGCTGCAGTAACATCTGCGCCGCTTTCGATATGCTGATTCAGCATCTCTTTGAAATCAAAATTGCAGGCAATGTTGGTGTCCGCCATAACAACATATTTTTCTTTCTGCCATTTCAGAAAATCGAGAACATTTGCCAGTGCTTCCACTCTTCCGGAATACACCTGAATTTTCTTCTCGGAATAAGGCGGAACAATGTTTAAGCCGCCTTTTTTTCTGGCGAGATCCCACTCACGTCCGGAGCCGAGATGATCCATCAGCGAATGGTAATTTTTGCGGACGATAATGGATACATTTCCGATTCCGCAGTTTACCATGCTGGATAAAATAAAGTCCACCATGCGGTAACGGCTGGCAAAAGGAATGGAGGCCATCAGACGCTCGTTTACCAGATCCGGTACCTGCTCATCATAACTGTTTGGGAAAATGATGCCCAGTGCATCTGCATTTGCGTTTACCATTCTTCTTCACCATCCTTTACATTTGCATTTACCATTGCATTTGGTCCTACTTTGGCACGCTCACCGATATGGATTCCGGATCCGATGGTGGCAACACCTTTTTCACCGTCATGCGGCATTTCTCCTACCACGGCATTCTGGCCAATCACAACGTTTTCCGCAACGATACAGTGTTTCACGACTGCTCCGGATTCGATCACGGTTCCTCCCATGATAACGGCATCTTCTACTTCTGCGCCCTCTGCAACCTTTACACCGGAGAACAGAATCGAATGTTTGACATGACCTGCAATACGGCAGCCATCGGTGATCATACAGTTTTCCACAACAGCGGTTTCGGTGATCTTATGGCCTGTTTTTCCGCTGTTTCGGCTGTAAATCTTCCAGTTATTGTCAAACAGGTTGATTCCGCTGTGTTCCGGATCGAGGATTTCCATATTTGCCTCCCACAAAGAGGAGATGGTTCCTACATCTTTCCAGTATCCGCTGAAATGATAAGCGTACATATTGCGTCCGTCTTTTAAAAGATTCGGGATGATGTTGTTTCCGAAATCGTTCGAAGAATTCGGGTCTGCCTCGTCCTCAATCAGATATTTTTTCAGGATATCCCAGTTGAAAATGTAGATACCCATGGATGCCAGATTGGATTTCGGCTGTTTTGGTTTTTCCTGGAACTCGGTGATTTTGTCATTTTCATCTGCTACCATAAGTCCGAAACGGGATGCCTCCTCCCACGGCACTTCCATAACCGCAACGCTGAATTCTGCGCCCTTTTCCTTATGGAAGCGGAGGAAATCGCTGTAGTCCTGTTTGCAGATCTGGTCTCCGGAAAGGATGATGACGTACTCCGGATCGTAGCTCTCGATGAATGGAATGTTCTGGTAGATGGCATTTGCAGTTCCTTTATACCAGTCAGAACCTGAGGCTTTCTGATAAGGAGGCAGCACGTGAACACCTCCATGGAGGCGGTCCAGATCCCACGGCTGGCCGTTTCCTATGTACTCATTTAACACCATTGGCTGATACTGTGTCAGAATACCTACGGTATCAATTCCGGAATTTACGCAGTTAGAAAGTGGGAAATCGATGATTCTATATTTTCCGCCAAATGGAACTGCCGGTTTTGCAAGCTTCTCGGTCAGCGCATAAAGGCGAGATCCCTGACCTCCGGCAAGAAGCATTGCTATCATTTCTTTTGCCATAATCTATCCCCCTGTTTTAATAGATGCATTCATTATAACACACTATTTGCTCTATGGACAATCTTTTTGTGCATTTTTCACTATTTTTTATTTTTTTACCGATTTTATTCTGTATTTTTCTCCAGTTTTACAGTTCTTTCGTGAGCTTTTTACATTTTATGCCACCAAGCTGGGCTTGCAGATTGCGGAAATCGCTTATCTCTTGCAGTCACAGCCTTGCTCCTTTGACCGTACAAAAAGCAGCCCCGCAAAGCCTTATGGTAAAGGTCTGCGGGGCTGCTTCTATGTTTTTTTGATTTTTTATGCTTTTGTAACGGTAACTGCCTCTTCGAGATCGAACTGATCACCATATGGTTTGCAGTCATCATAGGCGAGGGACTGCAGAACAACATTCAGAATACGGTACGCACAGGTCTGAAGCTGTCCAAGCGGCAGAGTTCCGTCTGCAACAGATGCTACAATTTCCTGACGGTTTCCTTGCTGGCCAGGCATCTGCAGATCGTTTCCTGCAAGAACACACTCTCTTGAAGTGGAATGTCCGTATTTCAGGTTATATTTGTAAGCGAACAATCCGCTCATGTCCTCTGAGGTTCCCCAGTCGGTCATGACATAACCTGCGAAGCCCCACTCATCTCTTGCTGCTGCGGTCAGAAGGTCGTGGCTGTTGGCAGTATGTACACCGTTTACCAGGTTGTAGGAAGACATGATCGTCATCGGCTGTGCTGTCTTGACTGCGATTTCAAAGCCCTTCAGATAGATTTCACGCATTGCGCGCTCGCTGATGTGCTCATTGACGTACATACGGTTGTCTTCCTGGTTGTTGGCTGCAAAGTGCTTGATACTGGTTCCGATTCCGGCATGGGACTGGATTCCTCTGGTATCGGCTGCGGCGCACATACCTGCCACCAGCGGATCTTCCGAGTAGTACTCGAAATTTCTTCCGCAAAGCGGATTTCTGTGAATGTTCATGCCAGGTGCCAGCCATACAGAAATGTGGAATTCTTCCATCTCTTTTCCGACGATATCACCACATTTCCGGATCAGATCCATGTTCCACGATTGCGCAAGAAGCGCTGCTACCGGGATTGCGGTGCAGTACTGGAAATACTCCGTGCCGCCTTCCGGAACTTCGATTTCATTTTTGTTAAACGCATCTTCCAGAGGATTTCCGGAGGATACCATCTTTCCGTCTGCATCAACGACAAAGTGCGGAATCAGACGAAGACCGGCCGGACCGTCTGCAAGAATCGTATTGTAAATACCTCTGTCCTCCAGAAGAATGGAAGTTGTATCTCCCGCTGCTCCAGGCGCCATATCGGAAGAAGATCCGATAAAGCCTTCCTGTCCGAGGCCGTCTGCCGTACCATTGCAAACGGCAGCCATCTCTTCTACGGTCAGCTGCGATACGAGATCTTTTAACGTCGCTTTTCCGCTCTTTACATCTGCCGCAGTCAGCTTCTCTCCCTCATAAACCGGGAATGCTTCCGGTGTTCCACTGTAGATAACGGTCTCTGTCTTGATGCATTTACTACAAATCTCAATCTGTTTTGCAGCTGCTTTTTCTTCTGCCTCACCTTCATAGCTGTATGGTGTTACGCCTGCTTTGGAGAGTTCCTGTGGAGCGTCATCTGCCGGGAAAAGATTCTTTCCCTGAACCGTAACAACGGTCTCTTTGAGATTCAGGGCTGCTGCTACTTTCGTTGTTCTGGAGCTGTTGCCGACACGGATGTAATACGTTCCTGCCTCGAGTACCCATGCTGCTTTTTTCTCATCGTAGGAAGCCATAGATTTTGTCGGGAAGGAAATGGTAATCGTCTGGGACTCACCCGGCGAGAGCAGATCGGATTTTCCGAAGCCGCCAAGCTCCTGATACGGTTTCTCAATCGTGCCATCCGGTGCGGAATAGTAAACCTGTACGACTTCTTTTCCGGCGAATGTATCACCAATATTCTTTACGGATGCGGTAACGGTAACGTTCTTGGCATCTGCCTCCACGTCCCTTACTTCCGTCTCAAAATCAGTATAACCTTTGCCATAGCCGAAGCAGTAGTTCGGGGTTACGTTGAAGGTGTCAAAATAACGGTAGCCGACATAAATGCCGTCGCTGTAATACTCATCGTTGGTGTCACCGTTGTTGTGGCTGAAATTTTTTGAGGACGGATAGTCTTCATAGGAAGCAGCCCATGTATCAGTCAGCTTTCCGGATGGGATGCTCTTTCCGAGAACAACGTCTGCAACGATGTTTCCGGTTGCATTTCCGGCCTGTCCTGCAAGAAGAATTGCATTCAGTCCTTTGATTTTCTTTAACTCTGTGGTGTCTACAAGGTTCGCAATATTCAAAATTAAAACTGTTTTCTCATAATGCTCTGCCAGATAGGCAATGTCAGCGAGCTCGTTTTCGCCGAGCAGATAATCGCATGCTCTGTTATAGCGGTCTGCACCTTCACCGGAGTTTCTTGACAGAACATAGATAGCGGTATCGGTGTCCTCTTTTTCGGTAATTACCGGCACATCAGGCTGTGCAAATACTTCCGAGAACATAACAGCAAAAATCGGAACGTGAAGCTCCTCTGCTTTTTTTGCCAGCTCTGCCTGATATGCAGCCTGCGCATCTGCAAGCACTTTGTCATATTCATCGAGCCATTTACCAGTCAGAATTTCAAAGCCGGCCTCTTTTAAGCCCTGTTCGATCGTAACAACCGTTCTTGTGTTAACGTCTCCGGAACCGGTACCCCCTTTTACCGTGTGGCGGACGCCGTTACCATAAACTGCGACTTTTCCTGCACCGGCAAGCGGCAGGGTTCCGTCGTTTTCAAGAAGTGTCATACACTCACCGGCCAGTTCACGTACCAGCGCGGAATGTTCTTTTTCTCTTGCAGATACTTCTCCTGTTTTTGATGCATAAAATGTTGCCATAATTCTAATACCTCCCAATAATAATTTCACATATAGCGCTTATATTGTAACGCATTTTTCGTCATTATGCAAAAGTTTTTTCACCCGTTTTCTCATATTTTATTTGTATTTTGTGCATTTTCTCTTATTATCCGACTTTTCTGTCTTTTTTTCGCTCATTGATTTCTTTTTTTATTTTTTTATATTGATGCTTTTATTCTATTAATTTTCTGTAAACGATACGCTTTTTTACCTTTTTTTTCGTCTTCTTTTACAAAATTCGTTGACGCGTTTGATTTTGGCAGTATAATGGAATCAGAGATCAATTTTAGGAGGCCCCCATTATGTTAAAACAACTTTCTATTTTCGCAGAAAATAAAAAAGGCACGATGCAGCAGATCACACAGATTCTGTTTGAAAACGACGTCAATATTTTAGGTTCTGTCAACAACGACAGCGCAGAGTACGGCATTGTCCGCATGGTCGTTTCCGATCCGGATAAAGCAGAGCAGGCGCTTCAGGCTGCCGGTTACATGACACGCCAGACGGATGTACTCGGTGTTGAAGTCGTCGATCAGCCGGGCAACTTAAATTCCCTTCTGAAAACACTGCTTGAGACAAATATCAGCATCGACTATATCTATCTCTCCTTCAACCGCGAGTCCGGCTGCCCGATCATGGTGTTCCATGTACCGGATGTGTACGAGACAGAAGCAAGCTTAAAGAGCAAAGGATATACCGTTCTTTAAAACTTTTGCACTATCCTTTTACGGTCTGATCATACCAGTTTCCGATCCGTTATGCTATAACCATTCTGACTTTCCGCTGTTGTTTCTTTGACTCTTGCAGCACAGTTAGAGCGTGTTTGAAAAAGACATCTGGCGAAGTGATTTTTCACCCCTGCAGATGTCTTTTTTCTATATCATCTATTCTTTTTCTTCATCCTCAAACAGGTGATCCCGCGTAATGTTTTTTGCCCACAGTCCGCTCTTATACCGTTTCAGAACCCACGGCCATTTTACAAACTCGTCTGTACACAGCAGGAAATAAACCACAAGGACAGGAAGCTTGAAGACAAACGCTGCAATAAATCCAAGCGGCACCGCGTAGCACCACATATCAATCGTATCACAGACCAGTCCGAACTTTGTGTCACCTCCGGCACGGAATACTCCGGCAATCAGCGTCGTATTGACGGCCGCCCCCATAATATAATAGGTATTGATCAGCAGCATATATTTCAGATAATGCATCGCGGTCTCATTTAAAGAAGCAAATTTCAATACAAACGGCGTGATACCCAGCACAACCAGTCCGCCCACAGCTCCGGCAACAACCGTCAGCTTCAGCAGTTTCGATGCATATTCCTTCGCCTTTTCCAGATTTCCTTCTCCCATAACATTTCCAAGCAGAATACCGCCTGCACTTGCCACACCAAAGCACAGCACGGTTCCGATATTTCTTACAACGACAACGAGCGAGTTTGCCGCTACCGCATCGCTTCCCAGATGGCCCAGGATCACAGAATACATCGAAAATGCAACGCCCCAGGAAAGATCATTTCCAAGCGCCGGAAGTGACAGCTTCACAAAATCGGAAAACAGCAGCTTGTTGCGGATGAACATGTACCGCAGATCAAGCTTGATATCCTTACTCATAATCGACACAATCACGCAGCCGATCAGTTCAATGACACGCGACATCGCCGTTGCGATTGCAACACCGGTTGCTCCAAGCTTCGGAAATCCGAAGAGGCCAAAAATGAAGCATGCGTTGAAAAATACGTTCAGTGCGAATGCCATCATATTCATCGCCATGCTGATCGTCACACGGCCGAGGCTTCGAAGTACCGCAAGATAGATCTCCGTGATGCCCCAACACAGGTAGGTCACACCCATGACGCGCAGATACGAAGCACCGATCCGGATCAGTTCCGCATTATCTGTAAACAGACGCATCATCATCTGCGGCATGGTAAAAGCAATTCCTGCCACAATAACGGAGATGATGACGGAGAATCGAAGTGCGATTCCCTCGACAGTCTGAATTGCGCGCATATTGCCCTTTCCAAAGTACTGGGCACACAGAAGTGTTGCTCCTGTTCCCAGTCCGTAATAAACCATAAATAATACATTTGCATAGTTGGATGCCAGGGATACCGCGGAAATAGCGGACTGTCCCACGTAGTTCAGCATCACGACATCGGCAGAGTTGACTGCCGCGCTTAAAAGATTCTGAATCACAATCGGCAGAACCAGCTTAAAAATCTGGCTGTAAAAACCCTGCTCTTTTGTTGTTGCCCTCATGTTTCTTCTCCATTTCTCTTCTTTATTTGTTTTCTTTCTTTTCCTGTTTTGCCTTCACATACGGATATCGGACCTGCGTGTAAACAAACATCACCAGAATATAGATGCCGCATGCAATCGCCGCGGGAACCGTAAGATCCGACAGATTGACATACGAGGTTCCGATCATCAGAATGCCGATGAAAAACAGCAGAATGTGAAGTGTCCGCTTTTTCATACAAAACGCAGACTTCTGATACTCTTCCGGGAAAATATCCGGCAGACGCCAGCAGGCCAGGAGTACCATAAATTCCGTCACCATATCGGTTCCGACACCCATGTTGGAAATCAATGTCAGATCCATTCCCGTAAGAATCGGAATAGCGCCCATCAGGAAAAAGACCATCAGAAGGATCACCGGAACACCGTTTTTATTCTCCTTCGCAGTTTTTTCTGGCAGCCAGCCCTGTTTTGCGGCCGCCTGCAGTCCTCGCGTCACCCAGCTCAAGGTTCCATTCAGGGTGGTGAGCAGTGCAAATACAGCACCACCGAACACGAAAAACAGGTACAGCCAGGTTGGAAAAATCTCCTGTGCGACAAGCGTCAGATTCTGAAATGCAACCGTTTCGACCGGAAGCACGCCGCCTGCCACGATACCGATCAGCACATAGAATACAGCAACGATACTCGTGGAAAGCACGATAACCTTTGGAATTGTGCGGGACGGCTCCACAATATCGTCTCCATTCTCCGCAACGAATTTTGCGCCTCCGCACGCAAAACTCAAAAGTGCCACGCCTGTGAAAAAGTTCTTCGGACCGTTCGGCATCAGGTTGGATACCGTCGGTGTCAGGGCATCCCAGCTTACTTTGGGCAACCCGAATACAATAAATAAGAACAGGCTTAAAAGCAGCAGCACAACCATGCCCTTTTGCACCAGTGCGCTCGATTTCAGTCCAATGAGATTGACGGCGGTACAGATTACAAGTGCTGCCATTGCGACAGCCGACTCGCCAAACTGCGGAAAAATCGAGCAGAAATAGCTTGCAAAGCCTTTCGCGTACGTTGCGATCAGAACCTGGCTTAAAACAAACATCGCAATGTACATAAAGCCGGCTTTTTCACCCATTAATCGTCGGATGTAAGTAAAGCCGGCGCCTGATGACGGGATTGCGGACGTCAGGATGATGAACGGTACACAGGTGATAATGGCAAGCACGGCACCTAAAATAAACGCTGCGGCAATGCCGTGTCCTGTCAGACCGATGACGATTCCCGTCAGTACCATGATGCCCGAACCGATGATCTGTCCGATCGCAAGTCCCATACAATCGGAAAAATTCAGTTTTTTATGACCTTCCCCCATACATTTTCCTTCCTTTCTCTCCCGTTTCTATTGGCGGATCCCAACAGAAACGCATAGCATCCTATTTTTTTATTCTACCGAAATCTCATCGTTTGTCAATTTGCAAAATGCGCAAGGTTTAACGCTTTACCTGTACAGAATAGACAATATTATAATTGAACTTGTTTCGCTTTAATTTTGAACTTTTCAACATTTTTACAATTTTCAGTTTTTCTATTGAACTTTTTTCTTGTCCATGCTACAATAAGCACAGTTTTGAACTTTTTTTATTTTGTATTCTATCTTAAGGAGATTTTCTATGACAAATGAAACCTTTTCCGACCGTCTGAAACTGACCATGCAGGCGAAACAGTTCAAGCAGGTCGATTTGATCCGAGCGGCCCAGCGGCGCGGTGTGAAGCTTGGAAAAAGCCATGTCAGCCAGTATGTCAGCGGAAAAACGGTTCCGCGCTCCGACATTCTTCACTTTCTGGCCGATGTGCTCCAGGTCGATCCCGACTGGCTGCTTGCAAAAGATTCCACAGTAAACTATACGGCAGATACGATTTCCGATCCGGCAGAATCCTTTTCTGATCCATCTGCCGCTTCCCTTTCCCAGACAAAAACAGGAGGTTCCCCTATGCGAGAATTTAAAAAATCATCGAAACTCGACAATGTCTTATATGATGTCCGCGGACCTGTCGTAGAAGAAGCAAACCGCATGGAAGCGTGCGGCACACAGGTTCTGAAACTGAACATTGGAAATCCGGCTCCATTTGGCTTCCGTACTCCTGATGAGGTCATCTACGACATGAGCCATCAGCTTACCGACTGCGAGGGTTACTCTCCTTCCCAGGGTCTCTTCTCTGCACGAAAAGCGATCATGCAGTATGCGCAGTTAAAGAAACTGCCAAATGTTTCTATCGATGATATCTACACCGGAAACGGCGTCAGTGAGCTGATCAACCTCTGCATGTCCGCTCTTCTGGATGACGGGGATGAAATCCTCATCCCATCCCCGGATTACCCGCTCTGGACCGCCTGCGCAACGCTGGCCGGTGGAAAAGCCGTCCACTACATCTGCGATGAACAGTCCGAATGGTATCCGGACATTGATGATATGCGAAAGAAGATCACCGACCGCACAAAAGCGATTGTTATCATCAATCCGAATAACCCGACCGGTGCACTCTATCCGAAAGAGGTACTGCAGCAGATTGTCGAGCTTGCCAGAGAACATCAGCTGATCATCTTTTCCGATGAAATTTATGACCGGCTCGTCATGGACGGTCTCGAGCATGTTTCTATTGCATCCCTCGCACCGGATCTGTTCTGTGTCACCTTCAGTGGTCTTTCCAAATCGCACATGATCGCAGGCTTCCGTATCGGCTGGATGATCTTAAGTGGAAATAAAGCTATCGCAAAGGACTATATTGAAGGGCTCAAAATGCTCTCCAACATGCGTCTCTGCTCCAATGTTCCGGCACAGTCCGTTGTCCAGACCGCTCTTGGCGGCCACCAGAGTGTCAACGACTACATCATTCCGGGCGGACGGATTTACGAGCAGCGTGAATACGTTTACAAAGCATTCTGCGATATTCCGGGCATTACCGCAGTCAAACCAAAAGCTGCGTTCTATATGTTCCCGAAAATTGACACCAAAAAGTTCAATATTACAAACGATGAAAAATTTGCTCTCGATCTGCTGCGCGACAAGAAACTTCTGATTGTCCACGGCGGCGGCTTCAACTGGGGACAGCCGGATCACTTCCGCGTTGTTTACCTGCCGCGAATTGAAGTTTTAAAGGATGCGGTTGGAAAGATCACCGACTTTCTCTCTTATTATCATCAGTAAAATTCTGATCACTTTTTTCACAGAGCTCCACCGGAAATACCACCTTTTTTTCCGGCGGAGCTTTTTTCCTTTACCGGATTCTTTCCTGCTGCATTACACTTCACCGGTACCCGGCAAACAACAGGTAACTTTTCGTTACTGTTCACTCAGCAGTGAAACACTTGCTGTTTCGCTGCGTAAGAAAGTGATTCAGGCGTGAGCAGCCCTCCTTTTGCGAAGCAAAACTTTAAATGAGGGCTGCGAATGTTACAGTTCGCTGGGAACCAGTGAACTGTAACAACTTTTCTGTTCCACGGCTTAATTTCGATTGCGGCTCCTGTTCCTTTATGTTATAATTCTTTCAAATCAAGTCACAACCTTTCTTTTGAGTTCTGTTCTCGCTGTATCGCTTCTTGGCGGATGCCGCGCCTCCGACAAACCCGTTACGCTGACCGTATGGACGTATTACAACGGAGATCAGTTAGCTTCCTTTGAACGTCTTGTTGAGGAATTCAATACAACGATCGGAAAAAAAGAGCATATTACGGTCGAAGCCTCCAGTCAGGGCAGCATCAATGACCTGGGAAAAAATGTTCTCGATGCCGCCAAAGGAAGGATTGGTGCCCTTGCCATGCCAAATATTTTTTCCGCCTACGCCGATACCGCCTATACGCTTGAGCAGATGGGACAGGTCGTTGATCTTTCCCCTTATCTTACAGAGAAAGAAAAGGCTGCCTATCTTCCCAATTACCTGGAAGAAGGTGACTTTTCCGATGACGGCAGTATCCACATTATTCTGACAACCTCCACAAAATTCCTGCGTATCATGGAAATGGCAAGTATTGAACTGGGTGGCTATGAGATGCGTTTTGATCTCAACACGGTCTATGTCACAAAGAACTTTTTTCCCATGCTCAACCTTCCATCTGAAGATGTCTCCGGGCTTTCCACCCGGTATTTCCAGCAGATGCTGCGTGAATTTGACCAGACACATTCTCATACCGTATGGGTCGAGCATTCTAAGGTGTATGAAATTTCATTTTCTGACGGAACAATCCGCTACATCCGTATGGAGACCTCCCGCGAGGGCTATGCGCAGATCGGACTTGTCGAAGATTTTACCTCCGTTATGCTGGAACGGCAGCGCATAGAGCACGAGCGTGATTACGATGCATTGACCGGTCTCTACAATCGACGCGCGTTTCAGCGGGAAAGTGAAGCTCTTTTTGAGCATTCGGAAGTTCTCGGTCACGCTGCCCTTCTGATGATCGACCTTGACAATCTAAAACGCACCAACGACACCTTCGGCCACGACTGGGGCGATGCCTATATCCGGCAGGCAGGACAGTGTTTTATCTCCTCTGTGACGGCTAAAACGCTCTGTGCCCGTATTTCCGGCGATGAATTTAATCTTCTGTTCTACGGCTACCAATCGCAGGAAGAAATTCGAGCACTTCTGCAGAATCTTTCCCTTGCGGTTTCAAATACAGCCCTGGAGCTGCCAAGTGGTCGTAAACTGCCCCTTCGCCTTTCCGGCGGAGTTTCCTGGTATCCGGAAAACAGTACAGATCTGTCTACGCTGAAAAAATATGCGGATTTCGCAATGTACCAGGTAAAGAAAGCAGAAAAAGGGTACATTACCGAATTCGATCTGGAGCTTTTTACAAAAAACGCAAAGGAAACCGAGATGCGCCGCCTGTTCCATAAAATGTTGAATGAAGAGCTGTTTACGTATTACTTCCAGCCAATTGTTTCCGCTGCGGACGGCAGTATCTACGCCTACGAGGCGCTGATGCGCGGAAATCTCCCGGCACTTACTCGTCCGGATCAGATCCTGCAGCTGGCTCACGAGGAAGAGTGCCTGCATGAAATAGAACGTCTGACTATGTTTCTCTCTGCAAAATCCTATGCCACATTCCTCTCCACCCATCAGATACGCGGTGATGAGCTTCTCTTTGTCAATTCGATTGCAAGCCAATACATGAATCACGATGAGTCAGTGGCTTACGTCGAACAATACAGCTTTCTTCAGGATCGGATTGTCATCGAGATCACAGAGGAGGATTCACAGGATCTTACAGCTCTGTTGAAAAAACGTGAGATGCCGGGATTTTCCGGTGTATTTGCCCTGGATGACTACGGCAGCGGCTACAGCAATGAAAAAACGCTTCTGGAGCTTGCACCGGCGTATATCAAGCTGGATCTTTCCATCATCCGCGATATCGACTCCGATCCGGACAAGCAGCAGATCGTAGAAAATATTGTTTCCTATGCACATCAAAGAGGCATGAAAATCATTGCCGAGGGTCTGGAAACTCCAGCTGAACTTTTGAAGGTACTGGAACTGGATGTTGATCTCCTGCAGGGCTATTTTCTTGCAAAACCGTCCGCTGTTCCGAAACCTGTCAGTGCAGAATCCGTTGCTGTCATAGAACACTTCCGGAAGCATCTTGCGTAATTCCACCTCTTCCTGCAGCATCCTTTCAAATCACAGCATCTATGTCTGATCTGCTGCTTCGAAACAGGTACCGGTCAGCGACCCGGAGCGTATCTGAGCAATCATCCCTCAAAAAACATCCATAGCAAACCCTGCAAAAGCAGGGTTTTGTCTCCACTCTGAAGGATCCTTTTTTATACTTTTTTCATATTTTTCTCCTGTTCGTTCCTCCGCTTCTGTGCTATGATACCTTATAGCAATGACAAATCATCCATCGAAAGGAGTTTTTCTATGTGTACAGCAGCAACCTATCAAACACGCGACTTTTATATGGGCCGCACACTCGATTATGAATTTTCCTATGGCGACCAGATCACCGTTACACCTCGCAATTACCCGTTTTCCTTTCTTCATATGCCGTCCCTTTCCCATCACTATGCAATGATCGGCATGGCGTGTGTGATGGATGATTACCCGCTCTATTATGAGGCGTTCAATGAAAAAGGGCTTGGTATCGCCGGCCTTAATTTTGTAGGAAATGCCGTTTATTTCGATCCGAAACCGGAGAAAGACAATATCGCGCAGTTCGAGCTGATCCCGTGGATTCTCGGTACATGTGCTTCGCTTGCGGAAGCAAAAGAATCCCTCTCCCGTATCAATCTCATCAGCACACCTTTTAAAAAGAATCTTCCGCTCGCACAGCTTCACTGGATCATCGCAGATGCATCGGGTGCCATCACCGTGGAATCCACGGCGGACGGTCTGCATGTCTACGACAATCCGGTCGGCGTTCTGACAAACAATCCGCCGTTTCCAATGCAGATGTTCTCACTGAACAATTACCTGCATCTGTCACCGAAACAGCCGGCCAACACATTTTCCAACCAGCTCGATCTTTCTACGTACAGCCGCGGCATGGGTGGCCTCGGACTGCCGGGCGACCTCTCTTCTGCTTCCCGCTTTGCACGCGTGGCGTTTGTAAAGCAGAACTCGATCTCGGGAAACAGCGAAACGGAGAGTGTCAGCCAGTTTTTCCATATTTTAAATTCTGTTGACCAGCAGAGAGGATGCTGTGAGGTGGCGGACGGAAAGTATGAGATCACGCTCTATACTTCCTGCTGCAATGCGACGCAGGGAATTTACTATTATACGACGTATGACAATCATCAGATTTCTGCGGTTGATATGCACCGCGAGAATCTCGATGGCGAAACGCTTCGCTGCTTTGCGCCGGTGACGGGCGAGCAGATCCATATGCAGAATTAGAAAAATCCGGTACAGAAATCTTTGAGGACCCCTCAAAAAAGATTCTGTATCGGATTTTTTCTACATCTCATCACATATTGTAAAACAGACGTCGCACCGGCTTCTTCTTTTAACCTCTTACTTGTTTAGTAGATATTATTTTACTTTCATTTTTTTCTGTCCCTTCCGGCAGTTTTATGATACACTTTTCGTATTGGAAAACCGATTTTTTTGAAAGGATTTTATCATCATGCAATTTTATCTCGCCCCAATGGAAGGGCTGACCGGATATGTGTACCGGAGCGCCTACCACAAATATTTTCCGGCGGCTGACCGTTATTTCACGCCATTTATTACAAATAAAAAGATGAGCTCCCGCGAGCGCAATGACATTCTCCCGGAGCATAACGAAGGGATGACGGTGATCCCGCAGATTCTCACAAACCAGGCGGAGGACTTTCTTTCTCTGACAAAAGAACTGAAGGAGTACGGCTACGATACCGTCAATCTGAACCTTGGCTGTCCGTCCGGCACGGTTGTCGCCAAGCGGCGCGGCTCCGGACTGCTTGCGTGGCCGCATACACTCGATGCATTTCTCGATGAAATCTTTTCGTCCTGCGACTGCCGGATTTCCATCAAGACAAGACTTGGCACAACCGACACCGATGAGTGGGAGACGCTGCTTGCGATTTATGACAAATATCCGCTGGAAGAGCTGATTATTCATCCGCGGATTCAGAAAGATTTCTACAAATATACGCCGCGCATGGAGTGTTATCGGACAGCATATGAGACGAGCCGCCACTCGCTGTGCTACAATGGGGATCTTTTCTCAACCGCTGATTTTCAGAAGCTCTGCCATGATTTTCCCTTGACGGAAAAGGTCATGCTCGGCCGCGGGGTGCTGCAGAACCCCTGGTTGATCGGGATGCTGCGCAGTACAGATCCTGCCAGCAGTGAAAATTTAGCTCCGGCAGATAAGGAGCTGCTGCGCGCATTCTGCGAAGATCTCTGTGCCGGCTATGCGCGCGTTATTTCCGGGGATAAAAATGTGCTGTTTAAATTAAAGGCACTGTGGATTTACCTCGGAACATCGTTTACGAATCCCCAGAAGTATCTGAAAAAGATCAAAAAAGCAAATCGCCTTGCCGAGTATGAAGAGGCCGTTGATTCGCTCTTTCGGGAACAGGAGCTGATTTTTTAACCGAATCGAGCCGCGCAAGCCGCTTATGAACCTTCGCTTGATTTTTCCATCCTGTTCCGCACAGATAAAATTGAACCGCGTCTGATCAACGAAAACACAGCTCTCATCCTTTTCTCTTACCACACCGAATGCATCCGCCGTGAGGATGGCACTTCGTACGGCATCCGCGGACTCGAGACACAGGTCGCCGTCAAAGAGGACGAGAAATGGAAATTGCAGCATATTCATTATTCGAAAGAAGCATGAGCAAAAATACGCCGCAGATCTGATCACTAGACCTGCGGCGTATTTTTATGCTCTTTTTCTCCAACTCCCAAATCCGTTCTCTATTTCATCGGCAGCATTGCAAGCGTATCGCGCTCTTCCTCTTCTGCTTCCTCTGCAATCAGATTCCGGATATTCTGCATACGGTTATCCAGCTCCGCGCTCTGTCTTGCGCAGTCGTAGAGTTCATCCTGCAGATATTTGACATGATTTTCGGGAATATTTTTCTTGTAGCGCATCTTGTGCTCCAGACTCGCCCAGAAATCCATCGCGATCGTACGGAACTGTACTTCCACGTAGACCAGTTTCTTTGTATCCTGTAAAAAGATCGGCACCTGAACGATCAGATGAAGACTGCGGTAGCCGCTCTCCTTCGGATGCTGAATATAGTCCTTCCGCTCAATCAGCGTAATGTCATCCTGTTTCAGAAAACTGTCTGCCAGCTTATAAATATCGCTTGGAAAAGAACAGATCACGCGCACACCGGCGATATCGCGGATATTTTCCTCAATAGATTCCAGTGTGACCGGGATGTCTTTCACGCGGATTTTCCGCATAATGCTCTCATACGATTTGACCCTTGTTTTGATTCCTTCGATCGGGTTCTGGTCATAGGAAAGCGAGTATTCCTGATTCAGCACGCGGAACTTTGTCTCGATTTCCATAATGGCGCACTGATAATACGACATCAGAAGATCGAACGGCTTTTTGTTCTTCTGCATCATCTCAATAAACTCATCCGATAAAAGATTCTGCTTTACAAACTCATCCCGTTTTGTCTCGATCAGATTTTTTCCCTGTTTTCTAATTTCCTCCAGTACTTCGAGGTTTTTCATCATCCGTTTTTTCGTCCTCCCAAAACTGCGTTCTCTGTCCTTTATGCTATCATTTTAGGCCTGTAAAGTCAAATTTTTTCTTCTTTTACTCTACCTTCAGCATCCGGTAGCCAACCCCGATATGCGTCTGGATATACTGCGTCTGCTCTCCGTTCTTTTCCAGCTTTTTCCGAAGCGTCGCCATGAAAACACGGAGAGAAGCGATATCGTTCTCCCAGCTGCTTCCCCAGATTTTCTGTGTGATAAACGTATGCGTCAGCACCTTCCCTGCATTCTGCGACAGCAGGCAGAGCAGCTTGTATTCGATTGGTGTCAGATGAAGTTCCTCTCCGTCAAGATATGCGCACCCCGCTGCGTACTCGATCCGCAGTGCGCCGTTTTCAAAGACAGCCGACTGGACTCCATTTTCTGCCTGCATCTGGGACAGACGGCGCTGTGTGACTCGAAGGCGGGCCAGCAGTTCCTCCACAGAAAACGGTTTCGTCAGATAATCATCCGCTCCTGCGTCCAATGCCTCGATTTTATCGCTGTCCTCACTTCTTGCACTGATTACGATAATCGGCATATTCGACCAGCTTCGAATCTTTTCAATCACCTCTACGCCATCAATATCCGGCAGGCCAAGGTCGAGTAGAACAATGTCGGGATTATGTGTGGATGCCTCCATAATGGCACCCGCACCGTTCTTTGCAGAAATATACTTATAATCGTGTGTTTTTAACGTCGTAGTAATCAGGTTGTGAACCGGCGTATCATCTTCCACAACCAGAATTAATGTCTTATTCATTCAAATTCACCTCACTGAGCGGCAGGGTAAACCGAAAGCAGCAGCCCTGTGGATCGCAGTCATAAAGTGCTATCTCCCCGCCGTGCGCATTTACAATCGAACGGCAGAGTGCCAGTCCAAGGCCAAGGCTTCTGCGGCTGTCGCTTACTTTATTTTTCCCGGAATAGAACATCTCAAACACATGCTCTCTGGACTCTTTTGGAATCCCGGGGCCGTTGTCCTCCACCGCGATCCAGATATTTTTCTCCTCTTTTCTGGCTGTCGAGAACCCACTGAATGATTTCCTGTTCCCTTGGGTCAAAGATTTTTTCCGTCTTTCCTCCTGTCTGCGCGCTGTAAAGTGTTCCGCGGACAATTCTGCTCTCCTGTGCCCCTGCCGGTGCGGCCGTCAGATCCCTTCCCAGCAGTTTTACAAGCTTTGTCGCTGTAATATCAAAAATCTCCGACGCATCCTCTGCCTTCTGCAGAAGCTGGCTGGTATTGAAAAGAATTTTCGTCCGGAACGCATCCCGCGCAGACAGCTTTGCATTCTCTTTTAATTTTGATGCAAGCGTACCTGTCAGAATGGAAATGCCCAGCATGATGGCAAAGGTCACCGGATAACCGGAACCGTACGCGTATAGTGGCAGACGCGGTTCTGTCAGGAAGTAGTTAAACAGCACTACACTGATCACAGAACTGATTACGCTGCAGGTATAACCGCTGGTCAGAATGGACGTCATCATAACGCCGACCAGATATATGGTAATGATATTGGAATCCGGAATGATATGGATTTCCAAATCCGGCACCAGATCGGTCAGCCGTTCGGTCCATCCCCTTCTCTTTCGAAAAAATCCCTGATCCATCATGCTTTTTCCAATGACAATCCGCGTTACTTCGGAAATTCTCGCATATTCTGCAATCTGCAGGGCAATGTCCTCGCTGTGCGTCGTTACAATCTCCGCCCCGCTCTGTCCTGCCAGGCGGATATGCTTCTGCAGCCTTGCCTGATCCTCCGGCGTTTTCTCTGCCGGTTCCGCGGTCTGCACATACAGTGCTGTAAAATTAGCACCAAATGCCCGGGCCATCTGTGCCGCAGTCCGGATAAACACTCAAAAAGGACACCTTTTATTGTATAATTATGTTACCCCACAAACATACGAAAGAAGGTGTCCTTAATGAAAAATTAGCATTGAAGAAACTGCTAACTTATATGAAAAGTGTATACAAAATTCCACAAAAAATCAAGGGTTTATCCGATGAAAGAAAAAGAAAATCCATCCCGTTGTTTAATATCGTTATGCCAGTGCTGATTTTCCTGATGCTTCAGTATGAAAGTTTTCACACCATTTTTTCAGCGCCGGAAAGCATGGAGAAACGACTGAAAAACTGTATCCGTGGAAAAATCCCAAAAGTTGATGCAGTCAGGGATCTTCTTTCCCGGATTGATCCAAAAGAAATCGAGGAAATTCACGCGCAGACGATTGATGTTCTGAAACGCAACCGCGTATTTCGGGAAGGAACCATAGGCGGATATGTTGCAGCAGGTATTGATGGGATGGAATTATTCAGCAGTACAAAAAAGTCCTGTCCAGACTGCCTGAGCCGGAAGAACGGGACGGGGAAGACAAAATACTTTCATCGAAGTGTGGTATGTATGACGGTAGGAAAATCGCCGCATGTGATCTTTGGGCAGGAAATGCTGAAACCCAGAGATGGTTCAGAAAAAGATGAAGGGGAACTGACAGGAGCGAAAAGGCTCATCCGGCATTTAAAGAAAAGGCATGGTCATTTCGCAGATGTGATTGTGGCGGATGCGCTGTACCTGAATGCCCCGTTTATCAATACTTTGAAAGAATGCGGTTTAGAAACGGTAATCCGTCTGAAAGATGAAAGAAGGCTTCTGTTTCAGAATGCGGAAAGCATGTTTCAGCGGGACGAGGGGAGAAAAAGGAGCTTCAGGAAGGGAAAAAAGAGTATTGAAGTCTGGGATCTTTCCGGATTTGAGATAGACCTTACCTGGACGATATCTTAAGCGGACTGAAATACGAGGACGGCCACTACGATCTCGTGAGTCTTTCCGACAAGGATTATCAGAAAAAACTGGATGTCCAGATTGCCTACTGGGATAAACTGAAAAATGAAATTCAGAAGGTCAGATCCGGAGAAAACGGAACGGCGGATCTGGTAGACATGAGCGAGACGTATTTCCAGATGGCAGATGAAACGGTTGCCGCAGTCAAAGTTTCCCGTGCCAACCGCCAGCTGGAACAGAAAGCCTACATCGACCTTCACACGGGACTGCCGAACAAGAGCAAGTGCGAAGAGCTGTTCCACAATGTGGAATTCATCAAAACTCCTACCGCCTGTATCGTCTTTGACATGAACAACCTGAAACGCGTCAACGACAGCCTCGGCCACTCCATCGGCGACCAGCTGATTCTGAACTTTGCCCGGCTGCTGCGAAACTCGATTCCCGCGAAGCATTTCGTAGGAAGATACGGCGGCGATGAATTATGGCGGTCATCTATGATGCAACCCGCGAAAGCATCACAGAAATCCTCACAGAGCTTCAGAACGAAGTCGAACAGTTCAACAGCTACGGAACCCAGTTCCGCATCAGCTATTCCCACGGCTGGGCACTTTCCACCGATTACAACGAATGTACGCTCCGCACGCTGTTTGACAAAGCAGATAAATATATGTATGAAAACAAGCAGGGACGCCAGGACTAAAGAAACGCCGGAACCGGAAATATCTTATCGCCGGTTCTGGCGTTTTTTCTTGCTGTTTCTCTTTTATTTTTTTGCAAACGCTTCTATCTGCGCATATCCCGCTGAAAAATCAATGGGTTCCTCCCGCAGCTTCTTTCTGACCGCATCGCGTCCTTCCTGATCTGCCAGCACTTTCTGGATTTTATCGGCAAACTGCATCACATCCAGCGGACAGAGATATCCGTTTTCCCCATCTCGGATCTGCTCGCGCATGGACGGAATATCGGAAGCGATGATGACCTTCTGCAGGCTTCTCGCCTCTACAATCGTAATCGGATAGCCTTCGTGACGGGACGGCTGGAGATACAGGTCGCAGGATTTTACGTACGGCGCAGGATTTTCGCGCATTCCGAGAAAAATAATTTCCTGCTCCACCTGATATTCCTTTGCCATGGTCCGCAGCTTGTTCAGATCTCTTCCATCACCGATGATGAACCATTTGAAGCGAAGTCCCCGTTTTTTCAGCTCCGCCGTAATCTGCACCGCAATATCATATCCTTTTTCTTCCGAAGCTCTTCCCACCGTCAGAAATTTCAGCTCTCCTGTGTACTGCGGATCGCTAAGCGGCTCCTCACTCCGTCTCTGCACCTGTTTGATGTCAATGAAATTCAGCAGAACCTCTGTCCGGTCCGCGAGTTCCGGAAAACGGGCAATGACCTGTTTTCGGACAGGCTCGGAAACACAGTAAATTTTATCATACTCCGGAATAAAGTCCCTGGTCCGGAACAGCCACCAGAGATTTTCTCCGTGGAACCAGACCGCTTTTTTCCGCGCATTCGTCTTTCTGGCTCCGAATGCGGTTGTGAACGCACCGAATCCGAAAAAGTCGAAAACAAGATCGTATTGTTTTGTTTCCGGCTCCACACACTCCAGAATCCGTTCATACAGTTTTCCATACCGTTTCTTTCCATACACGACGCGCATCAGAAATACGCCCATTCCTCTGGCATAGAAAGACCGTTCTGCCGGTGTCTCCCGTTTTCCCACAATCCGTTCCAAAGCCGGATGCGGCTTTTTGTTCCAGATCATCTGGCGCACTTCCACTTCCTTCGGAATCCGCTCCAGCAGAACGCCTCTTTTTTCGACCAGAAGAAGCGTTACATCTTCTTTTTTCTCCACCAGTTTCTGCAGCAGCGCTGCCATGGCAACTTCCGTTCCGCCCATGTCCATGGTACGTCCCAGCACCAGTATTTTACTCATTGCTTACCTCTCATCTGCTTTTTTCTCTGTTCTAACGCCAGTAGGCATCTCCCACATGCGCAGGATGACGCTGATCCTCCGGCGGAAGCTGATGGTAATCGCCGTACAGGGTGTGAAGATACGTCTCGTATCCCGCCGGGGCATTGATCAGATGGCCTTCAAACGGAAGGCGCACGATCTCTTCGATCGCTGTTTTGGGAATCGCGTCCGACTTGCGGTAACCGCCGCACTGGCAGGCCACCCACTTTGAGTCCTCCGCGCGGTACTTTCTGCACTCTTTTTCCATCTCGCGCAGAATCCGCTCTTTTCCATAACATTTCCGGATCGCCCATTTGCACCATTTTGCGAAGCTTCCTTTGTTTCCTTTTAAGGTCTGGCGGTAGGTGCGGAATGCATTCATCCGCTGGCTTTCCAGAAACAGCAGCTTTTTCCAGTGACGGTCGTACTCCGGTGTATCTTTTTCCGGCAGTCCGTCAAACGGGAAAATGTCGACGAAAAGACCGGTATCCACAGCTCCTGCCACGTGCTCCACAAGACTCGTTCCGGTGTGTACCAGCTTTCCGTATGCCAGTGTGAAACCCTTTGTATTATGAAAATTCATGACGCGGTACGGTGTATCCGTTTCGCTGTTTACAATCTGTTCCAGTTTTTCATAATCCGCTCTCGGCATCCAGACATCCACATCATCATCCCACGGAATGAACCCCTGATGCCGGATCAGCCCGAGCAGAGTTCCATCTGCTGCAAAATAGATCAGGTGATGTTTCCGGCAGACTTCATCCAGATACAGTAATATTCCAAGCGCAATCTCCTGTTTTTCTTTTAATTCTGTAATTTTACGCATAACGGCATTGCCTTTCTGTTTTGTTTTTCCCATCCATTATAAACACTCTGCCGGATTTTTTCAATTTAAAGTTCCTGCCGCTCCGGCGCCCGTCTGAAGATTCCACACTGTTTTTATCAGTACCTTCATATCCACCAGTTTTACTATGTGTGCGTTCATGCCCGCATTGAAGGCATTCTGCACATCTTCTGAAAATGCGTTGTCTGTCATCGCAAGAATCGGGATTTTCTTTGCCAGCGGGTGGCTGCTGTTCCGGAATTTCGTCACAAAGAGAACCGATGCCAGGATCAGAAGCAGAATTACTGCCAGAATCCTCAGCTCCTCGACAGCGGTATCCTCGAACATCTTCGTTCCGTTGCTGTCCACCACATACGTCGTGCTCTGGTTGCTGAATGCACTGCTTCTGAAATACGGTGCCATCTCCTCCATCGAACGGATCAGAATAAAGTGTGTGATGATACTGCCGTCGACCACCAGCTGGCTCTGCAGTTTTCTGGCAAATACCATCTGGTTTTCATTGGTGATCCAGTCCGATGTCAGAAAGCTTTTGATATCCGCATCCTGCAGATCTTTAGATCTGTACTACACGCCCTGCAGACCCTCATCGGAATAATAGTATCCTTCCTGGTCCACGGCAATAAACTGGAGGTTTTCATGCGTGGAGCTTAATTCTTCCTCACGTTTTTTCAGAAATTCACACAACCGGCGTTTTACTTGATTACAATCAGATTCGGGTTCTTTGGGCTTCATCAACATCCGCAAACTGCATATTGCAAATATGCTGTTTTGACAGGCACTATTTTTGAAAATTGCGATAGTATTCGTTTATTCACTCTGCACAAGATCATATACATAGTATAAATGCTGTTTTTATTTTTCTTTCATATAATCCATACAATTTCTCGCATTCCATGCATATCCATCCTGCTTCGCCTGTATATAGCGGATATTTTCGTTTCTTACAATATTCTGTTTCATAATTTCCTACTAATTCCACAAGGTTATTGATATCCCTCATCTGCGCAGCAGCCATTCCTGTCATTGCCCACAAAAAGCCAGTTCTTTTTTTATTCAGTTTCTGCCACTGAAACCTTTCCGTAAACTGATCATATAATACCTTTTGCTTTTTCTTCTCTTTTACCGGAAATTCATAAATCAGCGGATAAATCTGAGCAACACCATCCGGATAAAATTCTGTCTGATGATACCGATCACTGTTTCCGATAATTCTCCATCTTTGATTCGCATCATCCCAGAATATCTTTTCTATCTGTTTCTGTATCTTTTTACGAATTTCACTGATCGCCTGCGTATCTTCCAGTCCTGCAAGTTCCAATTCGTACAGGCCTTTCCATACTTCCAGATTATCCATCAGATAAACTGTTGTGTTTTCTTCTGAAACCTGTGTAATTCCATCCTGCATCAGGCTTTGAATCTTTTTTAATGCAAGGCTGATTCCATTTTTCCAGGATTCCGGCAGATCTGTACTTTCTGTCTTTTCCAGATATTTTCCCATAAGAAAAAGGTACATACCAAGATATCCGTCTTCGGAATCAGCCTTTTCTTTATAAATAAGTTCCCCACCCTCTTTCCTGTAGATTCCCATTTTTCCATCTGTTTCCAGCAAAACCCCAGTATGCCAGTCCAGATACCTGCCAACAGCTTTTTGCTCTGTTTCAGTCATGGGGCAATTCTTTGTTTCTGCCAGAAGCCCCAGTGCAGCCATACATGCAAAGTATGGATTAACATCTCCGGCTTTACTTCCATTCATATAGATTTCGCCTTCAGGGCCCTGATTCTCAAGGATCCACTTTTTTTCTCTGGTCAGGACGGTTTCCAGCCATTCCTGCCGGACAGATATTTCTTTTCTCAGGTTCTGATAATAAGCAAACATAAACACAATGCACACAGTTATGCAAAATATAATAAGTCCCATCAAGTTCTTTCGATGTTTCACTTTTCTTTTGCATTGGCTCTGTTTATGCTTATGCATCTATATCCTCCAGGATTTTTCTGATTTTGATACTTGCAGTCCCATCACCATAAGGGTTTCTAGCCTCACTCATTTTTCTGTATGTCTCCGGCTCTGTAAGAAGCCGCCTGCATTCTCTGTAAATATCCTCCATCTTCGTGCCTACAAGCTTTAAGGTTCCTGCTTCCACACCTTCCGGACGCTCTGTTGTATCCCGCATGACCAGTACCGGTTTTCCCAGTGCAGGAGCTTCTTCCTGAATTCCGCCGCTGTCTGTCATGATCAGATAACTGGCTTTCATCAGGTTATGGAATTCCACCACATCCATTGGTTCGATCAGGTGTATTCTCTCGCATCCACCAAATTCCTCATCTGCGATCTTCCTGACCTGCGGATTCAAATGTACAGGATAAATAACCTTCACATCTGTAAATTCTTCCACGATCCTGCGTATAGCCCGGAACATATCACGCATGGGCTCTCCCAGATTCTCCCTTCTGTGTGCTGTTACAGCAATCAGTCTGCTGCCTTTTGCCCATTCTGTTTCCGGATGATAAAAATCACTTCGCACCGTATAGTGCAAAGCATCAATTCCTGTATTTCCTGTGATAAAGATCCGCTCTGGATCTTTCTTGGGCAGATGTGGAAACAGGAAAAACAACTAAACATATCATTGTGCAAAATATAAAATAACAAGATTTGAAATTTCTTATATTCTGTACTAATTTGCACTTCTTCATCTTTCTCCCACCCTCCGGGCTACAGTTGCTTGCTTGCTTGCTTGCTTGCTTGCTTGCTTGCTTGCTTGCTTGCTTGCTTGCTTGCTTGCTTGCTTGCTTGCTTGCTTGCTTGCTTGCTTGCTTGCTTGCTTGCTTGCTTGCTTGCTTGCTTGCTTGCTTGCTTGCTTGCTTGCTTGCTTGCTTGCTTGCTTGCTTGCTTGCTTGCTTGCTTGCTTGCTTGCTTGCTTGCTTGCTTGCTTGCTTGCTTGCTTGCTTGCTTGCTTGCTTGCTTGCTTGCTTGCTTGCTTGCTTGCTTGCTTGCTTGCTTGCTTGCTTGCTTGCTTGCTTGCTTGCTTGCTTGCTTGCTTGCTTGCTTGCTTGCTTGCTTGCTTGCTTGCTTGCTTGCTTGCTTGCTTGCTTGCTTGCTTGCTTGCTTGCTTGCTTGCTTGCTTGCTTGCTTGCTTGCTTGCTTGCTTGCTTGCTTGCTTGCTTGCTTGCTTGCTTGCTTGCTTGCTTGCTTGCTTGCTTGCTTGCTTGCTTGCTTGCTTGCTTGCTTGCTTGCTTGCTTGCTTGCTTGCTTGCTTGCTTGCTTGCTTGCTTGCTTGCTTGCTTGCTTGCTTGCTTGCTTGCTTGCTTGCTTGCTTGCTTGCTTGCTTCCAGATTTTAATTTTACATTCATTAATGTTCAATACCCCCACAACATTTTTATAAATATCTTTGCGACAGCTTCTGCTGTACTTTTACTATAATTATACTCTACAGCCAACTTGTGTCAATTTACTAACAGACGGTCAAAGGAAAGATTCTGACACACCCCTTTCAATGTGTGCGCACTGCGGAAAGCATCTTCATAATTTTTATTTTCCAATGCCTGTTTTAACTGTAGATAACTCTGGTCTTCAAGGAACTTTAATGTAAATCTCTGAATCAGTGCTTCGCTGTGAAGGCGTCCCAAAACAGCCTCATAATTTCCTCCGATAGCTTTATAGCACTCCTGCATTGTCATCTTTTAGCCCTCCTGTCAATTGTATTCCACTAATTCATGAACCTCTGCTAATCATTATGAACATACCTTAAAATCGTTTTTATAACTTCCTCAATCACAATCGGCTTTGACAAATGTGCGTTCATTCCTGCATCCAGTGATGCCTGAACATCTTCTGCAAATGAATTGGCTGTCATTGCTATAATAGGAATGTTTTTTCCATCCGGTCTGTCATTCATTGCCCTGATTGCTTTTGTCGCTTCATAACCATTCATTTCAGGCATCATGATATCCATCAGGATTACATCAAATGTGCCTTCCGGATGATTTCTGAAAATCTCAACAGCATTCTTTCCATCCACAGCTCTTTCTACATTCATCCCGAACTCTTCCAACTGCACGGCAGCAATCTCTGCATTCAGTTCATTATCCTCTGCAATAAGAACATTCACACCTGTAAGATTTACCTTTTCAGAAAAACCTGTGTCTGACTTATTACATTCCTTATCTGTAATTTCCAAAGGAATATCCACAGTAAATGTGGTTCCCTCATGCTTTTTACTCTGCACGGAAATGGTTCCACCCATCATATCTACATACTTCTTTACGATAGCCATCCCCAGTCCAACTCCATGGTACTGCGTTCTCACATCGGAATCTTCCTGTGCAAATTCCTCAAAAACTTCTTTTGTAAATTCCTCACTCATGCCAATACCAGTATCCGAAATGCGGTAATGCATATTTATATATCCATCCCCGCCCTTTTCCTGACACCGGGTTTCAAATGTAATCGCCCCTCCATCCGGAGTGAACTTCACGGCATTGCTCAGAATATTAACCAGCACATCTCGCAGACGTACAGGATCCACAAGTACATTTGGGATCTTTGCTTCTTCACGCTGGATCTTAAAGCTGATATCCCTGTTCGTAAGAAAACCTTTTGTAATATCCAGTGCAGAATCTGTGATACTTTTCAAATCTGCCGGTACCGGATTGTATTTCACTTTTCCACTTTCCACGCGAGTCAGATCTAATACATCATTGATCAGCGACAGTAAATACTCTGAACTTTCATCAATCTTTTCCAGACAATTTTTCACTTCGTCTGAAGGATTTTTTTTCATTGCAATACCGGTAAATCCCATGATTGCATTCATCGGTGTTCTCATATCATGGGACATATGTGACAGAAATGCTGTTTTTGCCTTGTTTGCAGCCTGCGCATGCTCTGCCAGTTCCGCCATTTCCTCAGCCGTCTCCTGGACTGCCTTCTGAGCTTTTTTTCTTGCACTGAGACGCATTGCTATCACAGCCATAGTAGTCAGCAGCCATCCGAAAATAAGAAGAACCCAAACAGTAACAACAGGATGCAGACGGATCCAGTCAACAAATGTCAGATCTGCTGCTTTGTATGTGGTATACCGTGCTGCTATATCTTCGACAAGATTTTGGGGCATGGCATACATTGCTTTCGTCAGGATGCCAGCCAGTGCATGATTCTCTGTTGATGATATTACCATGCGGTAGGTGTATGTAGGCTGTTCCAGCAAAGTATATGTCAGGGTGCCTGTGGTGTCACTATTCACAAACGCCTGTGCCATGTAATAGTAGACGAAGGCAGCATCGGCTTTTCCCTTACGGACAGCCTCCATCATTTCCTGCCGGGTACTGCACATCAGTTTTTCTGCGCCTGGTGCCATTGCATCTTCAATGGAATTTGATGCTGTCTGGTCAACCGTAGTAACAACATTAATTTTTCCATCAAAGTCACGCCGTGTCACCCTTGCCAGCTGCATCGTAATGAAAGGTGCAGTAATCCCCCATTTATTCGTCTCAGCATAGTTATCTGTTTCCAGGCGTGCATCGATGCTCATATCTGTGGTTTCCTTATTTTTCTGATAAGCAATATACTCATCTCTGGTGACAGGTGTAAGAAACTCATAGGAAATCCCGGCATAGTCTGCAATTTTCCGGAAGTAATCCGGGATAATGCCCTTCATCTCACCATTTTCATTATAAGAACTATAAATGAGCAAATATCGAATTTTGCACAAACTTATCCCACAAACTTAAAAGCTTCTTCGAATGAGGCGCTGCTTTTTATGAGGCGGTACAGGTTTGCAAACTGTTCCTGCTTTAGCTGCTGCTTCAAGGATGCGTATCCCTCTTCGAATGTGCAGTAGTTTCCAGAATGCATACAGCACAAATAGTGGACCAACGACATGATCAGCCAATACCTTTGGATTCCCTGACGGGATCGGATTTGATAACTATCCAGCGCAAGTTTACTTTTGCTCTGCCGGAAAAATAATTCAATCGGCCACCGTTTCGTATAGGTGTCCAGGATCTCCTGCGTGGATAACTCTGCATTTGTAGAGAGAAATACACGCAATGCTTTGGGATTCCCAAATCCATCCTTCGGATAGCTGAGGATCACCGCTGCATTTGGAATGCCATTCAACTCCCCTTCATAGCGGTATACATAGAATTCACGGCTGCCAACGGTCACGAGGCTGACATCCGGGTCTGTTTTCCGCAAATGAAGGGCAAATGCACTGGCTTTTTGACGGATCCCGCATGGATAAAGGATTCGGTTGGTCTTTAATGCCCCAACCGTATAGAATCCTTTCCGAATAAAACGGTCCATCACTTTTGCAGTAGTATACCAGCTGTCACAAAGAAAGTAGGAAATGACCGGCGCAGCGGGAAGTTCTTCCGCGATCTCCTGTACAATCTGGATCTTTGATCTTGATTTATCGTACAGGATGACTGCATAATTCAGGGTAATCCCGTTGCAGGAAAGCATAACGGAGACAACCTGATGCCCATAATCCTGACAGCCTTTTAAATGTGATTGATGAAAATACGCAGCTTCGATTGGATGAACCGCCTGTGACGAAGGCCGGGTATGTGAAGCAATCGTATCATCCACAATACAGTAAATCGGTTGTCCGGAACGCTGTGCTTCCCTATAAATGGCTTGGAGGATGCTGCTTTTTAAAACATCCTGCAATGCATCGTCCTTCCATTTTCCGTGATTCAGGAAATAAGCGGTCGTTGTCCTGTGGCAATGGCTGACTTCTTGGAAATCAACTGTTTTTCCCCGGTATCCCCGGAGAAAAACAGACAGGATGATGGTCAATAAGTGGTTCAGATACACATCGGATAAAAATAATCCGAGATTTAATGCTTTCAGGTAATTGTAAATATGTTTGGAATGATGTATACTGTTTGCAACGGAC
>NZ_QUHK01000019.1:67997-70014 GCF_003479665.1 Blautia sp. AF14-40 | reverse complement strand
CATAGAAGAATCTTATTTACAGACTTTTTCTCACAGTCTCGAAACTCGCATAAATACTGGCTTTGTCAAATTGTGTGGATTATTCAAACTCGACAACTACTAATCAATTTTGTTTAGAGATTATTTGCTATCGTATTTGCCTTTCTTTTAATTCTTTGATTTGTCCATATTATCCTGCCTGTATAAGCTAATGTTATCATTTTGTTATCGCTGTTGATAACACAGCATAAGTAACTGTGGATAATAGCAATATGTTCCGATACAGATTATAAGCAGCTTTGCTTAGAAAATCAACTATTTGTTTCTGTATTTTCAATAAGATTTTTCTTCAATGCTTCAATCGTATCTTGATTCTTCTTCAAAAGTTCTAATTGTCTGTATGCCTTTTCCCGTAATATTTTTAATCGCTCAATTTTAGGCACTTCCCGTCTTATCAGATCAGCGTTTGTATCCTCCAGATTGATAAGCACAACCAATTCTTCCGCAGAAGCAAAATCTCTGATATTGGAATTCTTCCCCTTTATTTCTTTTTCGCTTCTCCATTGGGATGCTGTTTTTCCAAACAAAGCCATATTTAAAATGTCCGCTTCAGAAGCATATGTATATGCCATTTCCTGTTGGGACAACGTCGGTGTAATCAAAAACTCCTTCACCGCATCCGTATGAATTCGGTAGTTTATTTTTGAAAGTTCTCTCTTTACATCCCAGCCAATCGCTAAACGGTCTGCTTCATCTTTCTTTAAACGCTGATAATCCTTGATAATATACAGCTTAAATTCTGGTGAAATCCAAGAAGCAAACTCAAACGCAATATCCGTGTGTGCATAAGTACCACCATATCGACCTGATTTTGATATGATACCGATTGCATCCGTTGCTTTTATCCACTGCTGCGGTGTCAGTGTAAATGCATTATCTCCTGACTCTGCTTTAAACCTATCGAATTCGATAGGTTTAAAATTGGGATTATGAATTTGTTCCCACAATCCCAAAAATGAAATTGTAGAATGATTACGCATCCAGTTTGCCACTACAATAAAAGCATTGTCTGGATTTTTATATTTTGCAATATCAGTGAGCGAAATATAGGCGTCTTCATTAACAATATCTCCCATTACTCTGATTTCAGTTCCATTGGCATCTATTTTCATATTTTTCATATGATTCCCCTTTATTTATATCATCTTTAAAAACGCCAATATATTGTTTTCCATTCTCCCTTACTTCTTTTTATTTCCCAGCTCACTTAATTCTATCAATGTTTTCATTGAATTGGGATTTCTTAACAGCTCAGGAAGAACTGCTTTCATTATTGCTGTATTGGAATCCTCTATAGGCGCAGATGGCGTTGCTGCCTTAATAACTGCTTGTATTGTTTCTGTATCCTTATTATGAATTTCCTTTTTTAACTGGGATATATCGTCCTGAATTTCATATAAAATTGGAATCAATTGAGATATATCTCCATTCATCTCCTTAGTATCGGAATCGTCTTCATTATTTTGATCTGATTTCGTATCAAACGATAGGGCCCCTATTGTTTTGATTAACCTGGATTTAATCTCTTCAACTGAATCCAAGTCACTAAGGTCATAATCAAATGCTCTGATTCCAGCTATGTCAAAAGGAATCCTTTCATTTTTACATTTCAAATGGATAATTGGTTTTCCAGTTGAAGCTCTGTAACCCATCTCATAAAAAGCGTTCGGATTATGTCCTGTAATATCCGCAATCACAAGTTCTGATTGTAATAAGTAATCTATAATAGTTTGGTTTATTGAATCTGGTTGATTTAACTTGTCCACTCTTATAGGTTCAAATCCAGTTTCTTCACATACAGGTGCGATTATATATTTAAACATTTGATCCGCCCGTTTTCTTATTTCGCTCCCTTCATCACCTATTGGTGATACTACAAAACATTTTTTCATATCCTCACTCCTTAATTTTATAGAATATATACCTCTATCCACTTTTTTTATTGATCCATTTCTCATTAAAGTATTCAAAGAGCCTG
>NZ_QUHK01000019.1:0-67987 GCF_003479665.1 Blautia sp. AF14-40 | reverse complement strand
TCCATTTCTCATTAAAGTATTCAAAGAGCCTGCAAATTGCCCCTCTGTATAATCACGAACATCTTGTTCTCGAAGATAATGCTTAATGTCCTGCACACTATGTTCTTGTTTGTCTGATAAAAATTCTAATACAACTTCTTGTATTGTCGAACTCATTGTCATATCTTTGCCCCTCCTAATTTACTCTAATAATACCTCTGCAATATCTTAGAGTCAAGTCCTTTTTCTTGCATTCTTGTTTGTTTTCTTGTTATTCTTGTATATTATTAAAAATCTATACTGTTAAAAAACAAAAATATATGGCAGATAATCTATAGATTACCTACCATATAAAAACAATCTGTATAAAATTTCTATTATTCTATTCGAACTCGTCTCACAGGAGTTTGATTTCTGTAATTTCAATAGCGTTTTCGCTACTTTTCATTGTTGTATTCGCCATATTAGCAGGCATAATTTTAACTGGCATAAAAATTGTACTCAAAATGTACTCATATATCAATCCAATAATTTATTCCGAAATACAGAAATTATCTCTCATTATTGCATTCGCTCCTGAATTCTTTTATCAGATTCTCAAATTCTGCTACAGACATTCTACTATACATTTTGCACCAATATTTCTTTTGAAAGAGCGTCACTTTATGCACTGAAAGTTTACATACTTTTATCACAAGCCAACGATGTCTTCTTTGAATTTTTTTATCTTTTGCTTCCTTAAATGACATCCTGACAAACAACACTTCATATTTTGAATAAAGTTCAAGTATGTATTCTAACGGTATAATTAGTATTAAATACACAATAGGAATCATAAAACTAATAAAAGTATTTAATGCATCCAGTTCTTTATATTCATGTATTCCAATCTTTATAGTCTCGTATAGTATCCAAAATCCTGCCACCGCAAGAACCATATCTAGCAACTTATGTACTTTCTCATACTCCTCTTCGCGCTCTGCAATTACATTCATAATTACAATTATTGTTGTGATCGGAATAATTACCAATTCAACCCATATGTTGAAAGTAAATGTGCTAATAACAAATTCCAAAACAATCGTCAATTTCAAATTATCTTTTAAAACTTTTCTAATATATTCCTCATCTGCCTCTTTTGAAACAGCATTCATGCAGTATATCAAACCTGAAAAGACAAACCAAACTATAATATCTTTAATAAAAGCATTATCCCAAAACGGTAACTGATAAAATATTAAAGTTATACCCAAAACATAAAGGAAAATAATCCCCCAAAGTATTCTTAACTTCTTACCAAAGAATATTTTTACAACATTCCAAAATGCCTCTCTAATCTGTCTATGTGCCATTGCATACACAAATAAAATAAATGCCCAGATCACAGTTGCCCATTCCCTAGTAGTTAAAATTTCCATATATCATTTACTCCCCAATCTGAAGTTTATTCCACTGTTATTTTTTTCAATATCGGCAAGTATCCTACATAATTCAATTATTATAGTTGCACTTACTTTAATTTGCTGTTGCAGCCATACACTCTGACTGTTATAATCAGTGCATGGGTGCTACCATACAACGGTAGGCGGTTAGTCCTTCAACAGAGGGACTGTGACCCTCTGATTACATAGAAACCCTTACGGGAATACACTGGAAAGGAGGGCTAAGCCAATGAGTATTGTAGATTTTATCGCAGTAGTGGGCTTCGGCTCAATTCATAAGAAAGGTACTCAATATGAAAAAACTCTTTTCTTTCAAACGACTATTTCTTGGATTTAGAATATATTCTTATGAGTTCATTTATATTGTGAATGTTTGGCTATGTTACTTGTGTTTTCGATATTTGCATAAACATGATGAACCAAAACATTATTTTTTTGAATCCTTTAAAAACAACAATGAATATACACAAATATGCTTCAACCAAACTTACAAAATCCAAACGGAACATTATGAACATTTCCATAAGCGGCTATTTAAACTTGTTAAAATACCTTACCAGTATTTTCAACTTTTTTCCGATAAAAATCAAAATAAGCGAATAGGAGATAGTAATAGGTTTTTTTCAAAAAACGCCCCTACCAGAGTAATTAATATCGCTCCACATACATACTATGAAGGAATTGAATTTAACAACTTTTTCTTTGATTCATTTGAAATAGACAACCTATGTTTCCATAATTGTACTTTCAGAAATTGTAAATTTTCCAATATGACCTCTAAAAAGTTTCCTTGGGAATCTGAACTAAAACAAGGATTCAGTTCTTGTGATTTTTACAATTGTACATTTGAAAAATGCAATTTTAAAAATCTCTTTTTTAGCATTGGAAATATTGATTTAACCACATTTTCTGATGTTACTTTTTTTAATTGCATATTCCACAGAATGAGTTTTAAAAAGGTCATATTTACAGGAAGCACCACCTTTAATAACACAAGCATTTATTCTCCTTCCAAAGCTTTTGATTTATCATTCATGGGGTCTATTGATAACATCCATGTTGATGCGCAATGTCATGTTACTGCGTTTTCTTATTATGACAGAGCTAATTTTACACTTGAAAAGTGGATGCAACGTAAAAAACTTAAATTTTCAAATTCTAATAAGATTGCTGATACCTATTTTGCATTGGACCAAATATGGACCTCAAATCATATTCGAGAAGAAGACAACAGCTATGCAAATTTTTATTACCAAAGAAAAAAAGCAGAGACTCGTAATCGAAAAAAACCTTCAAAAATTATTGGATATTTATCTGAATGGGTAATTGGTTATGGAGAGAAACCCTATAACGCACTCTTTTCAATGGCTTTAATTATCATTTTTTTCAGTTGCATTTATATGTTTACTGGTTTTATACCTGAAATTGGAAATGATGAAATAAAATATAATATTAAACAAATTTTTAATACACCATGTATTCCTCTTCTTTCAGATTTCTTTCAAAGTTTATATTATAGTTTTTTCACCATGATTACTGTAGGTCAAGGCAATGCAAGCCCTTTCTCACCAGGAAGCCAAATTGCTATGTCTATTGAATTATTATTAGGTGCAATAATGATGACCCTCTTTACAAGTACGTTGTTCAGAAAATACACCAAATGATACAACTTTGACATTTTGTACTCAATCTGTACTCAAACCACATAGCAAGAGCCCGGAAACCCGCATAAACACTGGATTTCCGAGCTCCATTTTTTTATTCAAACTCTACAAAGACTAACGCTTTTTGTTTAGGAATTATTCTCTGTAATGTTTCTCGTTCTTTTGATTATTTGATATATCCATATTATCCTGCCTATACGAGCTAATGTTATCATTTTGTTATCGGCATTGATAACACCTACTCGATAACTGTGGATAATAACTATATGTAGCATGTCAAATTATAAGCTATTTTGCTTAGAGATTCAACACAAAACTGAAATTTTACTTTTCCTTATATTCATCTGGTATTGCTATTTGAAATGTTTCACACAACAGCATCACATCATGCACATCATTTTTATCGTGTTCATATCCCAAATGAAGCATTACCTGACTCAATGGTTCAATACAAGAAACAGTTATATCTCCAACTTTTCCAATACCGGAAAAAGTTTTTGATGGAAATATATCTCCCTCATAAACAATTCCGTCATCTGTAAATTCAAAACAATGTAAATCAATGATTCTTTGTTTATCATCTTTCCAGACAGTATGACCATCCGTTGTATAATCAGTATTTACTTCCTCAAATCCATGCTGCTTAATCACATAAATATAATCATGATAATGTTTCAGTTCAACAAACAAATCAATATCATTGTGTATTCTTGATTCTCTTTTAAGAAGTGCATCAACACCCCATCCGCCATCTAAATATACTTTAATTTCGTTTTGCAAAGCATATTTTATAATTTCACATGCATCTTCTGTACGTACCATAATCTATCCTCCAAATTCAAATCTTTGTATGCTTTCCAACTCACTAAAAGCCTGAAATTTGTCAGTCTTTCATCCTTTTTGTTATCAATCACCAATTAGCTGTAATCCATTAGGATTTAGCTGATATATTTTATCGCACACCTCTTCAATATACTTTCTATCGTGAGAAATGCTAATGACAGCCCCCGGAAATTCTCGGAGCATTTTTCTTATTACCGGACCGGACAATGGTGAAAAATTTCTTGTCGGTTCATCCAGAATAAGAACATTTGCACCACTTAAGCTCATCCTCAAGAGAAGCACTTTCGCCTTTTGTCCGCCTGATAACTCCCGAATCGGATGCTCCATTTCATCTGGTGTGTATTTAAGTGAACCAAGGTATGTTCTAATTCTTGTACGCTCTTCTTTATCTCCTGTTTTATCAAGGTAATCAACCGGTGTAACATCCAAATCCAGCAGGTCTTCATAAGTTTGAGGCATATATTCTGCTTTAATGTCATTCCGATTTAGGAGTTCTTCCGCTATCTTTTTTAGAAGAGTCGTTTTTCCTGCCCCGTTGGCTCCTATCATACAGATTTTTTCTGAACCTTTTATTTTTAAATGAATTCCTTCTGCTAAAATTCTTTTGCCATCCGGAGTCACAAGCTTTGAAAGTTCATATTCTATGACCGTTTTTCCTGCGGGAATGTGTGAGTTTTCATCCCCTAATTTGACAAAGATTGCTTCTTCCTGTTCCGGCATCTGAGTCATATTTTCATCTTCTTTTTCAAATCTTCGTTCCATTGCCTTAACCGTATGCATTTTGTCCTTTAAGTTTTTGGCAACAGACGGTGCTTGTCTGGTACAACTTCTTAATGCACCTTGTACACTCTGCATAACTCTTTGATATTTTTCATCGCGAATCTTTTTCTCCCTACGGTCACTCAGTGCCCGCTGTTTTTGGATTTCAAATTTATGAAGCCGTTCTTCCACATAGCGTCTATAGGGAAGCTTTGCCACGGTATATCTCGCCTTTGTTTTTCGTATAATCTGCTCGATATGTATCACCATGTTGGCAGTACGCTCTATCAGCGTTTCATCGTGTGAAATAAAAAGCACAATGTGCTTCCAGTCATTTATGATTTTTTCCAGTAATGTAAGCGTCGCAATGTCGATGTCATTGGAAGGTTCGTCCAACAACAGCACAGAAACATCGCGAATGAAAAGCCTCATAAGTTGTGTCTTGACTTTTTCGCCTCCTGAAAGACTACCCATTGTCTGGTTACTGTAGAAAAAATCATTTTTCATTCCAAATTTTCCCGCAATAACAGACAATTCTTTAGGCGTTTTCTCCCAGAATATTTCCTCTTCAGAAAAATATTCGTATATTGTTTTTTCCTTATCTTCATCGAGCATCTCCTGCGGAAGATAACCAAGACGTTCGTGTCCCATTATCCTTTCCCCATCTGCTTCTATATAGTTTTCTACAAGCGACGGATTGTATATCCACTTCATTAATGTCGATTTCCCATTTCCCTCTTCTCCAATAATAACTGCCTTATCTCCATCATTTAGCACAAGGTTGAAATCATTAAGAATTATTCTCAGGTCTTTTTTATGTGTTAAATTTAATTTTTTTATCTGCAACATTAAAGTTTCTCCTTTTCGAAGTCTGAGCCAATTATTATTTTGAACACACAAAAACGAGTCTTTTTTGCATACGCAAAAATAGACTCGCTAAATAGACCCTTATTTCTTTTCCAAAAGGAAAACAAAGGAAATGCCTCTTGCGATAATCCAACTTAAGCGTACACAAAACAAACCTATTCTCTACAGGCTCAATAACTATATGTGTCTTACTTAAATCAAATTATCTATTAATCATTTCCTCACCTTACACAAAATGTGCCTTTCTTTCTTCTAATGGCAATACTATCATACTGTATTTTTTTTGTCAATACATTTCACCTTATGGAAGTGCAAATTAAAATTTTCACTTCCTAATTATACATCCAACCATTACGAAATTCAATCTTTCACAACCTCTTTACAACCACAACCACAGCACTCCAGCAAACGCAGGAGCACCATACCGTAAAACGCTTATGTGTAAATCAACTCCGTTCCTACAACTTCCCTCACACAAGCCTGAATATTATTCATTCTTCCAATCCATTCGTAGGGATTATCTTTCTTTAATTGTTCCGTCACATCTTGTCTGTCGGCATATTCCTTTACCAGTCGAAGAAACATATCCTCTGCTTGCTTATCGACTTCTGCAAGATAACTATGCAGCTTTCCGCTTGTCAGCAGGTTCATATATAACACTTTATAGTGTTCCTTTAAATGCCTTGCATGTCGTTTCCCCCATAAACCAATCGGCTCTATTTCTTCTTCGGCTGGTACTGTGATGTTCGGCAATAAATAATCACCCACCTGTCTATAAGTTCCGCCCATTTCTTCAAAAATTGTCTTTGTCATTTTCCTTTTCCTCCTGTGATTTTTGTCTATCGTGATCGTGTATTATCACGCTTGCGACCTTTAACTGTTCTTGCCTGCTCCAACAAATCATCTATCTGTTTGCGACCAAAAACCTTACGGAGCAGGCTGTAATCTTTATTTTCTGCTTTTAGGATTTTGTTTTCTTCGGTCAATCTTTCATTGACTTTCTCCAAACGCTGATTGGTGCGGTATAACTGTGCATTCGCTGTATTCAGCCTATGATAGTTGTCCCACCCCTCAAAGCAGCGGGCAAGCACCGTTTTGACAAGTTGCTTCAATTTCCTTACAACCGGCTCTGCCATTTTGGTTTTATATGCCTTTGCAGTCATAAATTTCTCTGGTTCTGGCAACTGATATTTCGGTGCAGTATCAAGCTCTATTTCAAGATTTGACAGCTCGTCTTTTGCCTTATCATAGTTCAATACTCGTTCCGACAACACATCAAATTCAATCTGTTTCTGCTCGATTTTCGCACCTAATGCCGCCACTTCTTTTTCTCTTTCCTGCTTTTTATAATCCAAAACAGAAAGATGTTTTTCGTGTGTGCCTAAATGTTCCCACTCAATCCCATAACGTTCCATCACCGCCGCAAGCTGTTCTTTTTCGGACTGTATCCATTGCGACCACTCCGTATCGCCACGACTGCCGCCCTTAAAACCTTGCGTTGCAAGAGCCTGCTTTAGTGACACTCTTGTATCAAGTCCACGCTTGCTGCCTGTGGTAAAAGGTACAAAATCTATGTGCAGATGTGGTGTAGCTTCATCCATATGCAGATGAGCCGAGAACACCCGAAGCTGTGGATTTCGCTCCTGAAAACCCTGATAGTATTCATCTAAAATCTGCTTTGCCAGTTCTCCGTTTTCCGTATCGGCGTTCATATTTCCCTTACCGCCCACCTGTAAAATGATTTCGTGGAACGGTTTTTCCTGCTTGGAACTTCGGATTTTTTCATAATAATCTTTTATCTTTCGGTCTGACCTTATCTGCTTGGCATTGTATCTTTCCAATGCTTCATCAAACAATTCGTGATAAACTGTCTTTATATTTTCATTGCAGTAGTCGATATTGAGATGAGTACGAGTTCCGTCTACATTTTCTGCTCGGAACTTTCGGCTATTGTGATTGACCGAGCCTTTACCGACCATTGCACTTATCGTTCTCTGCATTTTTTCATCTCCCATCTGTAAATTTCAACATTCTCAGGTTTTGTTACTTTTGTCAAAAGTAACGCAAAAGCACTTTTGACGGGTACACCCATCAAAAATGCGACCTGTAAACAGGTTTTGCGTTCTCCGAAGGCTCTCCGAGGGGTGAGCGTGTGCCGGTGGCACACACGCCTGCGAACCGACCGAGCCAGCAGGCGAGACCAAAGAGCCGCCTTTGAAAAGGCACTCTCTGCACACTCCCCTAAACTTTATCCGGTGTCAAAGTGTGACGATGGTGACAATGTTTTTCACAGCGTGCTGCTCTCAAAAACATTGACACCTTTGACACCGTTTGTCACGCCGTCTGCTCGGTTTCTTTCCAAAGTGAAACCTTTCTTCCGTCGTGTGTGCGGCTGTTCTGATAACGGATACCGTAATCACGAAACAGCCTGCTTGCGTTGATACTGAGCCTTAAAGAAAGTACATTCGGCTTTATATCCACCGCAAGCCTTTCGCAAAGTTCCGAAGCAGTTCCTTCCCATCTGTCACTTTCCGAAAAGAGCGTATCCGCTATCTTCTCAAGCAGAGGTTCGGGCGGTTCTTTCCACATCTCCGTTTCCGATTTTGCAAAGTTCCACACCAATCGCTCGCTGTCCCTTACAAGATGGATTTTCATATCCTGCTGGTCTCTGCCAGCAACATCAAGTGTGGCATTGTTGGAAGTACGCTTGTCCTTACTGAGAACAAATGCACCGTCTGCCGCACCCATCAGACCATTCGTGCCTGAAATCATATCGAATATATCTTCCGATTTTTGTTTGCGTGTATGATGAACAATAAGCATTGAAACCTTGTAACTGTCTGCCAACGCTTTCAGCCTTGCCACAACATCATAATCACTTGCGTAGCTGTAATCTGCTCCGCCTGCTTCACGCACACGCTTTAAGGTGTCTATGATAATCAAGCCTGTGTCTGGGTGTTCCCTCATAAACCCTCTTATCTGTTCTTCCAGTCCGCCATTGACCGTTTTACATTCCGTTGCGAAATACAGATTGCCTGTCTCCTTTGCACCGAACATCTGAAACAATCGCTTCTGCAAACGTGGGTAATCATCTTCAAGGGCAAAATAAAGCACCGTTGCCTTACGCACCTTATACTCCCAAAGCGGTGTGCCTGTGCTGATATGATAGGCAAGCTGTGCCATCATAAAGCTCTTTCCCACTTTCGGGGAACCTACGAAAAGGTAAGTTCCCCTTTGGAGCAGACCGTCGATAAGTGGTGTCTGAACCTCAAACACCGTATCATACAGCGTTGTCATTGATACTGTTTTCAGATAGGAAGGGTCTAACTGTCTGAGTATTTCCCTTTGCATTTCTTCAAAAGATTGCTCGTACCCCTTGAAATCCGTATCCTGATTGACTATACTATTGTCAGTACATTTGGAAAGTGACTGTTCCGCATCTGTTGCCGCAGATACATTTGGAATAGTCATTTCTTTTTTATTCTCCATTCGCATCCTCTCCTTTCAAACCGCCGAGAATAATGGAAATCAGTTCTATTACACTCAGCAGTTCATCATCCACACCTTTTCCTGCTTCAATCCTTTTCAGTTCCGCAAGGACTGTGGCAAATTCCGTTTTCAACGCCTTATACACTCTCGGATTGCCCTGTACCACCACATCCTGATTTAAGCAACGGCGGTAACAATACTCCTGTTTTGGCAATCCTGATAGAGCTACAGCTCTGTTAATGAGTTCGTTTTCTTCGGGCGATACTCGAAACCCTACTGTGATATTCCTCCAACGATTTTTGTTATCTCTGTTCTTAGCTGACATTTTCAAAATCTCCTTTCCCTAAATCATCTAATTTTTCTGCCATCTCAATCTGCTTTGACGGAAAGAGGTGTGCGTACTGATAAGTAATATCAATACTTTCGTGACCAACTCGGTCAGCAATCGCCACCGCAGAAAAGCCCATATCAATCAAGAGTGAAATGTGGCTGTGACGGAGATCGTGAATGCGGATACGCTTCACGCCTGCCGCCTTTGCCCCTCTGTCCATCTCGTGATGAAGATAGCTTTTCGTCACCGTAAAGATACGGTCTTTCTTCTTCAATCCGTAAAGCATACCGAGATATTCTTTCATTTCCTCACACAGAAACTTCGGCATTTTAATCGTGCGGTTGCTCTTTTTCGTTTTCGGAGAAGTAATCACATCCTGCCCTTTCAAACGCTGATAGGATTTATTGATTGTGACTGTTTCCTTATCAAAGTTGAAATCTGCCGGAGTCAAAGCTAACAGCTCGCCCTCTCGGATACCGCACCAGTAAAGCATTTCAAACGCATAAAAGGAAACAGGCTTGTCCATCATCTCAAAAGAGAATTTCTTGTATTCTTCCTTTGTCCAGAACAGCATTTCCTTGTGTTCCTCACGTCCCATATTTCCCACCTTTGCCGCAGGATTGGAACGCAGTTCATAGTAGCGGACAGCGTGATTGAAAATGGCGGACAACTGATTGTGCAGCGTTTTCAGATACGTCTGTGAATAAGGCTTTTTCTTCTCATCACGATAGGCAAGCATTTCATTCTGCCAAGTAATAATCTCCTTTGTGGAAATCTCGCTGATTTTCAGTTTCCCGAAATACGGAAGTATCTTTGTGCGTATGATATGCTCTTTGGTAAGCCACGTGTTTTCCTTCAAACGGTTCTTCACATCATTGATATAAAGCTCCGTAAAGGCTTCAAAACTCATATCAAGGTCTGAAGAAGTCTGCAATTTGAACATTCTTTCCCATTCCTGTGCTTCTCGTTTGGTAGCAAAGCCACGCTTGCATTTCTGCTTGCGTTCCCCTTTCCAGTTCACATACCTTGCCATCACATACCAAGTACCGTTATCTTCATTCTTAAATACCGGCATTTACATTTCCCCCTTTCCTGCTCCGTAGAGCCTTTCGTAAAAATACTGGCGATTTACACGCCCTGCAATCGTAATAAAGCCCTTTGCTTTCAATTCCTCATTTAATTGTCTGATGAGTTTATATGCATAAGGTTTTGATACGTTTAGTTCCTGAGCCACATCTTCGGCTCGGATAAATCTGTTTTCCATATCCTTTTTCTTCCTTTCTTAAAATAATTTTTTGCTTGCCGCTTTCTCCGTGTTAAAGTTCCAACAGGCACTCCTGCTTGTCGGCAGGCGCTGTGCTGTCCCAATGCACCGCAGTACATCAGGCGCTCGCTCGTATAGGGGTTCCCGAAAAGTCGGAGACTTTTGGGGAAGAGGAGGAGCAGTGCAGCGAATGAGCTTTTGTGCTTGCACACAAGCGAACGATACGGAACTTGCTCCGACGAGGTCTTGGCGGTTTGGCTTTTCGGACGGTCATTCAGTTGTCGCATTAAGCATATTTGTTTAATTCGTAATTTATTTTACTAAACATATTTGCTATTGTCAAGTGGTTGCAAAGAAAATATTAAACATTTTTGTTTCGGTTTTTCTTGACTTCCACTAAACATTTCTGCTATACTTATTTCACTAAATATAAAAGGAGCGTATCATTATGGCTATCAGCGAAAGAATACATTTTTTCAGACTAATGCGTGGTATGACACAAAAGTATCTCGGTACAGCAATCGGTTTTCCAGAAAAGAGTGCTGATGTGCGTTTGGCACAGTACGAAACTGGTACACGCAAACCGAAAGCAGACCTTACAAATGCATTGGCACAGGTGCTTGATGTTTCTCCACAGGCTCTTGATGTTCCTGACATAGACAGCTATATCGGTCTTATGCACACTCTGTTTACCCTTGAAGATATTTACGGTCTTACTGTCAGTGAAGCAGACGGAGAGGTATGCTTAAAGGTCAACAAGGACAAAGGCAGAGAAGCATATGAACTCCTCAAAATGCTGTATGCTTGGAAAGAACAGGCAGACAAGCTATCTTCCGAAGAAATCAACAGAGAAGAATACGATAACTGGCGTTACCATTATCCAGAGTTCGACACCACACAGCGTTGGGCAAAAGTTCCATCACAGGAATTAAGTGACGCTCTCGTGGAAGCATTCAAAGACCACTTGAAAGATAAATAAGCACCTACAGGACCTGCCACTGGCAGCTCCCTACAGATGCTTTGGCAACGACAAAAAAGCCCTTAACTATGGTTATTAACCACAGCTAAGGGCTTAGTTTATAATATGGAATTTGTTCAGAGCCAAGCTCCGAACTTTAGTCTGCAAGCCACCTGTTAATTGTTCCGTTACCCATAAACCACTGGATAACAAGAATAATGGCACTTGCTATGACTGTTATCAATTTGTTATCAAAAGACTAATCGAAATCGCTGAAACCCGCATAAACACTGGCTTTTTTAAGCAACTCGATTTATTCAAACTCCAGACAGACAGTACGGAGTATTAACGCATATAGACGATTTTAAAGGCTTTTTAACCAGTTAAGAGCAACATAGCCACATAATCTAAATTTTAAAAATGCAATAAAAATGCAATGAGTGACACGACTACTTGCTATACTTCCATCGGCTTCTTCTTGATACCAACACTATGAAAAGTCCGATTACAATTAAATATACTTTGAAAGGAAGATCACCATGAATTACAAATTAGAACTCAAACAAATCGTGGAATTTCCACGCTGTCGCATTTACCGTGACTTCATACAAACTTTAATCACTACCAAGAGCATCCGAACTACCGGGGGCTCTTTTCTTTTTTATTATCTGGTATTATGCTCCTATGCAAATTACCGCACATCCTACCGCCGGATGGAACACATTACCTATACCATTGGTCCAGGAGAGTGGATCTGCACAGTCACAGATCTTCAGGAATGGTTTCGCTGCCGTTTCCAACATCAAGCGTTGTCCATCCTTCGATTTTTTGAAGAGCAGAATTACATTACCTACTCTCTTCTCGGCAAAAACCGCCTGGTCAAATTCAAAATATCAGACTGGCCCAAAGACAATACCGTATTGGAATACAACTATCCCTGTAAAAAAGATACAGGGTTTTTCTTTTTCCCGATTGCCAAAGTTCACGAACTAATTGGCATTGGAAAATGCTCGGAAATGGATGTTATTCTGGATCTGTGGATTCATGCAGTTTACAACGATTCCTCTGTCCTGGGATCTGATTCCGGTCCCATTGTCTATTACCGGGATAATACCGGAAATCCCCTTACCAGCTTTAATGAACTGGGTGAAAGGTGGAGTCTGTCAAAGGCATCGGTATCACGACTCTTGAAGAAACTGGAGGAAAAAGAATACATTACACTTATCTCATTTACAGGAAAACACGGAAGCGTAATTTATCTCAACAATTACCTGTCCGTGATGTTTAATATCAGCGACGTTATGATTGACAAGGAGGAGATCGCTATGAAGATGCAATTACCAATCCATGTACCTGAAGAAATCACTATTGAGGATTCTGCTTCTGTTAGCGTTTCAGAAACTGTCACAGACTCACAAATCACCGTTACAAAAAATGATTCCTGCGTTCCAGATTCACACATGAAATTTATCGTGCAAAAAGTCGCAGAACTATTGGATTCACAAGGGATTCCATGTTGCCACTGCTCCAAAACCCGCTATATATTATCTCCATTATCAGCCTGCAAAGATATATTTAATACATTTACTCTAAATATTATCTGTCCCTGCGGAAATGCCGCTTATCGGTTTGAGTTGTCCGTAAGTCCAGGGGATGAGTCTGCCCAAAAGATGCCTGCCGTGGCAGAGCCTTCTGCACTGAAAGGGGGGGAATAGACATGGCAAACCGCAATACACAGGGATTTCCTTCACCCGAAGAAGATCCACGTTTTCACGACACCTATCAGTTTTTACGCAGATACCGGGATGCAACCTACAGCCTGAAGGTAGTCGTACACCAGATGGAGCACCAGTTTAAGCTCCAATACGACAATGACATCGACAAATTTCTGGACTCCATCTATGCTGCCGGGGCTGATCTTACCGGAAGCGACATCGAACAACGGGCAAAAAGTATTGCTAGAAGCAACCAGATGCTGAAGCTTTTGGAATCATCCATCGATCTCCTCCGGAACAATCACAAGCATGGGGAACAGTATTACTGGATTCTCTACTACGCTTTTCTCTCTCCACAGGAAATGAAAAATACAGATGAGATATTGGATAAGCTGGCTCACCACATCACCAATATTTCCTACCGCACCTATTACCGGAAACGCAGGGCTGCGATTGAAGCACTCAGTACCATCCTTTGGGGATTTACTGCAAAAGAGACATTGGATACGCTCAACAAGTTCTTTCCAGAGTAATACATATCGCCTATCTCCTCGGCTTTTCGTAATATCATAAAAATGTTATACTAAAAAATGCAAAATATATATTGACTCTCACGGAACGTCATAGCGTACAGTTATCTTATCAGGAACAGGAGGTCAGCAACTATGAGGACAGTCAAAGAAATATCAGAACTTACAGGTATCAGCGTTCGCACGCTTCACTATTACGATGAAATCGGGCTTTTAAAACCAACACAAAAAAGTGATGCGGGATACCGGCTTTATGACGATAGGGCATTGGAAATATTACAGCAGATTCTGTTTTTCCGTGAGTTTGACATTCCTTTGAAAGAAATCAAAGCTGTTCTGGAGAATCCTGCTCTTGAAAGGAACCAGATCTTGCAAATGCAGAGAAAAATGTTGGTAGCAAAGAAAGAACGTATGGAACATCTGATTGCCAGCATTGATGATATCCTGAAAGGAGAGAATAAAATGGATTTTGCGATTTTTAGTAAAACGGAAGTTGAAGAAATGTTCCAAACTATGTTTGAACATATGCCTGACAATATGAAAGAACTTGCTGTAAAAGAGTTTGGAAGCATTGAAGAATGGAAAAAGCATTATATTAAGACAGTTTCATCAGAAGAAATGCAGAAAGGCTATGCTAAAGTTGTTGAGTGGTATGGAGGAAAAGAGCAATTCCTGTCTGTTGCCAACAATCCTATTAGCAAAGAGGCTGCAGAAAGTTACAACCAACAATTTGACAATCTTTTATACAAATTAGCAGCTAAAAAAGTATGTTCACCAGATTCTTCTGAAGTAAGAGAACTTGTTTCCGAATACGGTTTTCTTATGAAACAACTTTCACAGATAAAGAAAGAACACGGTCTGATGGTTGCACAGGCTCAATATTACCGTAATGAAAAAATCAAACCTATGATAGATGAAAAATACGGCAATGGTACAGCCGAATTCTTCGCACAAGCTTTCGAAGCATTTTATAAAGACAAGTAATCATTAGAACTACACAAAAGCACAACAATACACCATGCAGGGAATCAAAATGGTTTCCTGCTTTTTTTATGCCAACCAGTGAAAATGGCACAGAAATGACCTGCTTCTGCGATTGAAGCGTAAAATTACCCATGCTACAATAGGTATTGCTTATAGTTTTCCTTATTTCCAGCACCCATAGATGGTGCTTTTTTTGTACCTGTAAATTCAATCGCTGACAGCAGGTTCTATGTACTTTGTACGTACACTATACTTACAATACCAAACGTATCCTGTACGTACAGCCATATGTATAAAGTTTCCTATTATATATAGAAGGGAGTCAATCATGAAAACAAGGAACGAAATCTATCAAGGAGAGGGAGCCAAGCTCTTACGGTTCATTACCACTTACCATACTCTGAGGTATGACCAGGTTTTACAACTTTTCTCCCGACATGAGCAGTCTATCAAGTCATTGATTACCAGCCTCATCAAACAAGGGCGCATCATTTACGATAAAGAGCATGACCTTCTTTGTGACAGCCAGCAGTCTGCTGAGAATCCTGACTATGCTATAATTACATGCTTCTGGGTACTGCTGGATTTTAAGAAAGGTGTTGTATACCACACCAGTGGCGAATTTCCAATCAAGCTCAATTTCTTTTCGCAAGATGAACAATACGAAATCATCTATATCGGTGAAGAACAGGAGGCTCTGATCAATCATGTGATGGAAAGTATCCCATCACATGGTTCCAAACGCCTGATTGTCTTAGAATCCGAAAGCCAGGCTGCCAAAATCACCATTGATGATGTAGCCGCTTACTGCCTTGTAAATGAATCCGGTGCTGTCAGTTACTACATGAGAAAGTAGGTTATTATGACGCAAAATACACCAACCATTTACCAGCGGCTTGAAAAACTGGAAGGGGAGCTGCAAAAACTGACGAATACCGTTTACGCTCTGAAGGTCACTGATATCCAGAATTATGATAAAAATTTTGAGGAACTGAGCGTCAGTGCTGCTCTTCGGGCGGAGCGGATTGCCTGCCAGATGCGTAACCTTGTCTGTCCGGCTCTCTCCCCAAATCAAGCAGCTTATCTTCTCAAAGCGGCAGATGCACAGGGAATGCGGATTGCAGAACAGCAGGGGATTCTCACCATTACGCTTCCCGGACTGCTTCCGAAACGAAGAGTCCACACAAACACTGCATTTCTCCATGAACCGCTTAATTATATGCTTCGGGAGTATGTAAAACAAAATGCCCTGTCCCTCTATCGTGACTGCGTGATATGTTTCAGTCAAATATATGACAGGGAACTTCCTCAAAGACGTATCCGGGATTATGACAATCTGGAGTTTAAACAGATTCTGGATACACTTTGTACTTATGTTCTGACAGATGACAGCGGCTTTTTCTGTGATTCCTACTACACGACACAGCTTGGCTTAAAGGACTGTACACTGGTATCGGTTATGGAAAAAGCTGACTTTCCGAAATGGCTGCAGAACCAGAAAAATCATCACGAAAGCATGTCGGAAAATCTCCTGACTTCTCAGGCAGAAATCCGACATCGGTAAGAACCACCGCAGGGAACTTTGTTTTCTTGCTTTTTTTATCTCCAAACCACCGGAGATTTACCCAAGTATAGGCTTGCATGGGTAAGAACTGAATTGAGGTGATGCTTATTTGATAAGACCTGACACTACGAAATACCGCTTACTGGAAATGATAGGGATGTGCGGGGAATTTCCCGCAGACCAGCTAAACAGACTCATCCCAAGTGCCTCCTATGCGGAAAAACTCATTACGGATTTGAAGGCGGAACACCTCATCCGTACCCACTACCGGGATGCTCTCAGAGGCTACCGTCTTACAAAAGCTGCGAAAGAGATGCTGTTATCTGTCTCGCCGCTACGCTTCCAGTGCTATCTGACCGGCAATACCGAGACGAACCTCATCCGAAGTGAAGTATCCCGACGTATCCGCTTACATCAGAAAGCCGAAACGTATCTGACACTCCTTCATGCCGGGATTCCCTTTTATCCGGATGTAAAACCTGACATCTTCTGTAATCACCGCGAAGCTGGTTCCATCGGTATGCGAAGCCTTCCTCTTTTTTACGCTTCCAGAGAAATTAAGGAATTGGGCCCGGAGACCACGAAGATTAGGAACTCCCGCAGCATGGGCATCCTGATGGCACCGCAATGTGTCTATGTCCTTTATAACACGGGAAACGGAGTCCTGAAATGGGAATATCGAACGGAAGTCCGCTTAAACGCCTTCCTGCAGCATTACCTGCAAGGCTACCCTTACAACGGACATCCACAGATCCGGGCAATCATGACCGGAACCGACATGGAAATGGCTTTCCGGCTGTTTACCAGTACCGGAGGCTACAAAAAGAGCCTGTTTATGCTGGACACCTCCTTCGAGCATTTCCATTACCTTCCCAATACTCCGGAAGGGGAAGTGCTTTTAAAACTGCTGGTTCACCCTGAGATCATGGAAAAGCTGGACAACCTCCTGCTGTCCGATCTGGGCTGCCGCAGCGATTCAATTCCACTGGAACATGATGCCACGGATGCTTCCGGGAACCCCATCCTTCTTGCTTATGATTTTGACATGCAGCGAATCAACCGGTTCAATACCGGCTTAAATGTATACGGCAGATCCGGGAACCTGATCTGTTTCGATTTTCAGATTCCGGTCCTGAAAAAATACTTAACTGCCACAATCCATTTCTCCAGTATTGACCTTTGCAAATTCAAAAGGGGGTTTTTACATGAACCGTAAATGGTGGAAGCTCATTTATATGCTTCCGATCACCTTCTGCACCCTCTATGCAGGAGGCTATGTTGCTCAATTTATCCGCAACTATCAGACCTGGGAATCTGCCGGCAATTTTGCCGGAAACGGAACTGCCCCGCAGATCCCCTCCCCGCACCCGCTCGCCTGTCTGGATGCCCTGACTGCTTTCCCGTACAATCTGTATGGGATTTTTCTATGTCTGGCAGCTTTTGGACTCCTGACCTTCCTTCTCATGCGTATGGGATTTGACCGAAACGGGGAAATAACAGACCGGGGCCGGAACCTGAACTATTCCACAAAGGGAACCTATGGGACTTCCGGTTTTATGACTTTGGAGGAAATGCATCAGGTACTGGAGCTTACGAATGATGTCAAGAAACACAAGGGAACCATTCTTGGAAAACTGAACGGAAAAGCCGTTTGTCTCCCGAAGGATACCCGCATGAACCGGAATATTGCCGTTTACGGTGCCAGCGGTTCCATGAAAAGCCGGGCCTTTGCACGCAACATGATCTTCCAGTGTGTTGCCCGCGGGGAAAGCCTCATCATCACCGATCCAAAATCGGAATTGTACGAAAGTACAGCCACTTACCTTGAGAATGCCGGATATATCGTGAAATCCTTTAATCTTGTAAACCCGGAAAACTCGGATAGTTGGAATTGTCTGGGTGAAATTGGCGGACAGGAAACCATGGCACAGGTATTTGCTGATGTCATCATCCAGAATACCGGTTCTGCCAAAGGCGATCACTTCTGGGACAATGCCGAGATGAACTTATTAAAAGCTCTGATTCTCTATGTGGATCAGGGATTCCCACCGGAGGCAAAGAATATCGGACAGGTATACAAACTCCTGACCATGAGTTCGGAAAAAGAACTGAACAGCCTCTTTGACCTGCTTCCGGTCTCCCATCCGGCAAAAGTCCCCTACTGCATCTATAAGCAGGCAAGTGACACGGTACGTTCCGGCGTCATCATCGGACTCGGTTCCAGACTTCAGGTATTCCAGAACAAGCTGATCCGCCAGATCACTTCCTATGATGAGATCAACCTGACGCTGCCGGGAAAAGAAAAATGTGCATACTTCTGCATCACTTCGGATCAAGACAGCACTTTTGATTTTCTTTCTTCCCTGTTTATGACCTTCGTATTTATCAAACTGGTCCGTTATGCAGACACCTATGGGGAAGATGGAAAACTGCCGGTTCCGGTACATATCCTGGCTGATGAGCTGGCGAATACGGGAGCAATCCTATCGCTCAACAAAAAGATTTCCGTGATCCGAAGTCGAAACCTCAGTATTTCCTGCATTTTCCAAAACCTGCCTCAGATGCAGAACCGGTATCCCTTAAACCAATGGCAGGAAATCATCGGGAACTGCGACACTCAGCTATTTTTAGGCTGTACGGATGAGGTAACTGCTACATTTATCTCTAACCGCTCCGGTGATGTGACCGTTGGTGTCAGCAGCGAAGCCAAACAATTAAATAGCTGGAGGGTATCCGATTATACACCGGAATACCGCCAGACCAGATCCATCGGGAAACGAAAGCTCTTAACTCCGGATGAGATCCTGCGGCTCCCGCTGGATACTGCACTGATTATCCTGCGTGGTCAGAAGGTACTGCAGGTAGAAAAATACGATTACACCCTGCACCCGGATGCCCAAAAACTCATTCCCCGGAAGGCTTCCGAACATATTCCGGAATGGAGAAAAGGAGCATGTAGTGAAGAATATACGTACACTCCAACTATTCCTGCTTCCCACCCGAAAAAAACCGCTTCTTATGGAAAGCAGAAAAAGAAAAAAGCTGAACCGCACTTTGACCAGCAAAGCGTTTATCAGGAACCTGGCTATCACGATTTCCCGGATGACTTCTCAGCAGATAACTATTCGGATCACACAGACATGGTTCCTTTAGATAAAGATTCTATCATGTCATAATTTGAAAGGAGACACTATGATGCCAAACGAAACAACCAACACACCTATTTTAACTCTGGATTCCGATGCGAAGCTGGAAACAGCCCAGTCCATTTCAGACCTTACCTGGCATGAGATCCAGAATGCCTACCGTACCCGCCGGATCTTAACCGGAATGCTTGGCGGTATCGAGAAAACAGAAAACGGCAGCCTCATTGCCGTGGTTTACTACAAGGATTTCCGTACTGTCATCCCAGTAACTGAGATGATGATCCATCTCATGCAGGATGAAGCACACGATTATGGGGAGCTTGCTCTGCGGCAGAACAAAATCCTCAACAATATGCTTGGATGTGAGATTGATTTTCTGATTAAGGGATTAGATCCGAAGACACGCAGCATTGTCGCCAGCCGGAAAGAAGCGATGCTGAAGAAACGCCAGATCTTCTATCTGGATAAAGATGCTTCCGGAATGCCGAAAGTTTATGAAGACCGTATCGTGCAGGCAAGAGTCATTGCTGTTGCGGAAAAGGTAGTCCGGGCAGAAATTTTCGGTGTGGAAACCTCCATTCTTGCCAGAGACCTGTCCTTCGACTGGATGGGTGATGCCAGAGAACGCTTCCAGGTAGGCGATCACATCCTGGTACGCATCCTGGATGTGCGGGCAGACTCACCGGAGCAGGTCATTGTCCACGCAGATGTCAAAAGTGTGGAAGGCAACACCAGCAAGGAAAACATGAAAAAATGTAAGATTCAGGGAAAATACGCCGGAACTGTGGAAGACATCCATAAAGGCACCGTCTTTGTCCGGCTCTCCATCGGTGTCAATGCCATTGCCCACTCCTGCTATGACAGCCGGACAGTCGGGAAAAAGGATCAGGTATCCTTTGTGGTGACGCATATTGATGAAGAGCGTAATGTTGCCCTCGGCATCATCACCCGCATCATCAAGCAGACCATATAAGGCTTCCACCTTATTTTTAAATAGCTTTTTTTCATATACAGCACCAATTAGTCCAGCAAATACTCACGATACAGCTACATAAGGTGACAGAATAAAGTATTTTTCAGACCATTACCTTATTGTACTGAAAACGGTAACGTGTTATACTGATTCGGTATTACTGAACCGGAAAGACGGATGCATTTCGATTTTGCCCTCTAGTATCCAAGGAGGGTGATGCCCATGAATACAATGGAAGTATTGACTTTACTATTGGTAATTTTTGCGGCTTTGACTTATATAGATCGACATAATAAGAAATAGCATCCACGACCCTAGGAAAGTTTTGGATGCTATGACTTATACATAGAATATAAAATTTAACTGAGGGCATCAGATTTTGCATCTGAATACCTTTCTTGAGTTCATTATACACTGGGGGATTTGAGAAATCAAGTCCCCCTTTTTATTATGACATTGATTAGTATCTGCATTAAACATCAGAAATTTATATTCTTACTCACTGAAACGAATTCTCTCTATCAATGAATCTTTCCTTACTGACTTTGCAATGAATATTGCCAATAACATCTGTATCACAAACAATGTTAAAATTATAATAATAGCTGCTGTTACCGGATAATGGTATGTGCTGATATCAAACATTCCTGTACGCTTTGCATATAAAAACAACGGATATCCTGCAAGACTTCCCACTCCGATACTGATAATAAGAGTGCCTACTGTATAGAATATACCTTCCAACTGGAGCATCTTCATCAACTGACGGTCCGACATTCCGATTGCCTGCATCATGCCAAGCTCCTTTTTTCGCACATGGACACTATTGATCATTGTGTTAATCAAGTTCATAATGCTGATTGCTGCCAGAATGATGATAAATGCATAACATGCACCTCTAGTCATCTGCATGGCATTTTCCCATGTATCGTACTCATTCTTCCAAGTACGCATCTGCAGTCTGCCTGATCCATCCACAATAGCCTGTAGAGATGCTTCCAGTGCCTCATCATAATCCTTATCTGCAATCACCTGAAAATAGCTGGAAGAATTATTTATGGTAAGTTTCTCTGCCCCTTCTTTTGCCATGATAAGACAGTTATAGTTTGTCAGACCTCTTCCATAATCACCAATTGCTGCCACTTCAATCTCTTTTTGAAAGGTATTATCTCCATCATGAATATTGAGTTTCAGCTTATCTCCCACTTTAATATCTGGATACCAGTGAAGTAGCGCGCGGTCCAGAATCACTTTATCCCCGGATTTCAATTCCTCGTATGTGACATTGCCTTCAGTGATTCCTTTTTTCAGCTCTTCTGCGTATTCTTCCGGCACTCCATTGATAAATTCGCTTCCAATTTCTTCTTCAAAAGGTCCTCCTGATACCTTCAACGCGGTAAACACATCTACCCGCTCAACACCGTCAAGCTCCTCTATCTGCTGCTTTAGTCCTTCATTTAATGGATTATTCTTTTGAACCTCCGCCCATTCATATTCTGGATGCTCTTTATTCCCGGATTCCACAATTGGAGAAATCTCATATTGCCCCACAATCGAACTCTTTGCACTTTCCATCGGATTTGCACAAGACAGCACCGTTGCTACCATCATGACAAATATTCCGGTAACGGCCATAGATACAATCGTGATAGTACTCTTCTTTTTATTCTCTGCAAGATTTCTCTTGGTCAGTCGTCCGATATTCAGAAATTGATATCCCTTCCTGCTGCTTTTCTGTCGCTTACTGCCTCCCTGGTAACGCATAGCTTCTATTTCTGATACCTTCGCCGCCATACGCATAGGCTTCATCAGTGACAGATACACTGTACACAGAGTCACTGCAATTGCCAACAGATAAATCCACCAATAATAAAGTTGGACTTCTCCTTTAGCTACAACCTTGTATGCCTCTGTTATAAGTACGTTTGAATCCTTTGCATGTTCTACAAACTGGAGAAGTACAACTTTCACAGCAACTGTTCCGATCAAAAGTCCTATCGGAATAGCAAACAACGCCACTCCCATTCCCTCTCTTAGTACGATTTGTCTAAGCTGCCGTTTCGTAGCCCCGATTGCCTTTAACTTTCCAAATTCCCGAACCCTCTGGTTCATAGATACATAATAAACACTATAAATTGTGATAATGCCCGCCAATACAACAATAAGCATGATTCCTACAATCACCGGAATTGTAGCCGGATCCACATAATTTGCTGCAAGATACTCTTTATTAATATTCATGTCATCCTCGGAAATCCCGAACTGTCTGGCAATATTCTGTATCGTCTCTGTATAATCTGCAGTCGTATTTCCTTTCTGTCCATTCACCTGAAGTAAAAACCGATATTTCACCTGTTCTACCGGTATCTCCGCTTTCAGAAAGGCCTCTGAAACCAATGATGTATATTGTTTTTGTTCTTTGCTGCTCTCATTATCTGCTAAAAAGCCACAGATTCGAAATTCTTTCTCCTTCGTATAATCCAGTCCGTCATCTTTCAGAATCTGATAAGGTACTGTGATGGTGTCACCGATTTTCCCATTCTGTCCTAATGCTTCCAGTATTCCTTTTGAAACCACAATATCATTTTCTTTCTGCGGAAGTTGCCCCTCTTTCAGCTTCACTTTATAAAGTTCCATCCCTGTTCTGTCCATATACATCATGGAAACCGTCGCATCTTCCAGATTCATGTACCCCGCATCGCTGCGGAGTCCGTAAGTTTTCACATCGTGATGTGCCGCCAGTTTCATAACTGTACTCTCGTCCACGTTCCGATAAAGGGCATGCCATGTTGGATAAATCTTATTGATTACCGCAAAGTTCACTTCCACCATATCTTTTCCGATTGATGGGATTACGAACAGCAGTAATGTTGTCAGGATAATGGCAATTCCAATCAGTATGTTTTTGCTCTTATAATGCCGCATATTGCAATATGCAACTCTGGTCGTCATCTTCATTATCTTCTCACCGCCTTGCCATCTTCAATGATAATCATTTCATCCGCCATCTGGGCAATCGTTTCATCATGGGTAATCATGATAAGCGTCTGCCCGAAATCCGACACGCAGCTTTTCAATAGGCTCATAACCTCTAGCTCAGTCTGGGAATCAAGGTTTCCAGTCGGCTCATCCGCCAAAATTATCGCCGGTCTTGTCACCAATGCCCTGGCTATCGCAGTTCTCTGTTTCTGTCCACCAGACAAAGCAGACGGCATCGCATCTTTCTTATCCTGCAGTCCGATTTTTTTGAGAATATCTTCCACTTCCCGCGGCTTTACCTTGCGATTATCAAGTCCCAGCGGAAGAACGATATTCTCCCACACATTCAGCGATGGAATCAGATTAAAATCCTGAAAGATAAATCCTATCTTCTTTCTTCGAAACTGTGCCAGTTTATCATCTTTTCGAGAATAGATATCGGTTCCATCAATCCATACTTTGCCGGAATCCGGTCTGTCAAGCCCTCCAATCAGATGCAGAAGTGTAGATTTTCCGGAGCCGGAACGTCCTACGATAGCTGTAAACTTGCCTCTCTCTATCTGTAAACTTGTATGATCCACGGCTCTCACCTGATTCTCGCCTTCTCCATAATACTTTACTAGATCTTCTACTTTTAAAATACTACTCATATCTTCAAGTCCCCTTTCCATTTCATACCCCTACTATAACATTCCTGCATTACAAAACCCTTACAACAACCATAACAGTTTTGTAAGGGTTCCGACTATTCTCCTATTATGAGCGGCAGTGTCACTTTAAATATCATACCTTTCTCAGCCTTTCTTTTGGCTGCTATTGTCCCCCCCTGTTCTTCTATGATCTTTCTGGCAAGATACAGACCGACACCCGCTCCGTCTTTTACCTGTTCCTTTGCTTTCCTTCCCCGGTAAAATCTCTGATAGATCTTATGCAGTTCCTCCGCAGGAATGCCCATTCCTTCATCTTCTACTTCAATAAGCACATTGCTTGCTAGCTCCTGCGTCCTCACTGTAATCGTTGTGTGCTCCGGTGAATATTTGACTGCATTCTCAAGGATATTCGTTAATGCTTCTACCGTCCATTTTGAATCATGGTTCACAACTATATCATCATCCATCTCCACCTGAATGGAAATATCTTTTCCTCTTGCCTTCATATAAATCTGACTGACAGCCTCTGTTAGCGTTTTCTTCAGGCTTTCATGAAGCGAATGTATCTGGATCATATGTGTTTCCAGCCTTGAAAGATTTACCAGTTCATTCAAGAGCTGTTCCAGTTTGGTAAGTTCCTGTGATTCCTGCTCCAGAAACTCCCTCTGTTCTTCTCCTGTAACCCGATTTTCTGCCACCAGCTCATGACTCATCCGGAGTGATGCAAGCGGAGTCTTCAACTGATGGGAAATATCTGTAATCAGACTCTTCGTACCATTTTCTTCCTGCTCCAGACGTTCCTTCAAATCTTCGAAATATTGCCCCAGCTCCTTTACAGATTCCCACACCTTTAACCATTGTTCCGATTCTGATGTTTCTTCAGGATATGTTTGGAATTTTCCTTTTCTGAATTCCTGCAGACATTCATATAATTGCTGTAATTGTTCCTCATCACCGTATCTGCTCCAGTTTTTTCTTCGGTCCAGGTACAAGAACAGGCCACATACTATGACTCCCACTAGTAATCCAATTCCCCAGATAATCCTTATAACCACATCTGAAGATCCACTCCCTGAGTGATAACCATAAGTTTCTTCCAGCATCTGTACGACTCTTTCTATCTTCTGATCGTCCCGGTCTCTTATAAAATCTACTGTTCCTGACTTTTCCCAGATTGCAACTATTTCCCCTTCCAGTTCAGGATGTTCTGCAAGGAGCAGTGCTATCTGCGTTGCTTTCGCATTTTCCTCATACTTTGTTATCAGATACATTCCTACTGTAAAAAATACTGCAAAGATTACATATACGATAAAATACCGTTTTAATTTTTGTTTACCTTTCCGGTCCATATATATCCCAGTCCTCTCACATTCGCTATCTCTTCTGTTCCAAGTTTATTCTTCAGTCTGCTTATATTGACAGTAACCGTATTATCATCGACAAATTGACCGTCTATATCCCATACATGCTCCAGGATACTTTCTTTTGAAACAATCTGTCCTGCATTCTCCCAGAGATACAGCAACAGAGAGAATTCTTTCTTACTTAAAGTAACTGGTTCATCCCCTTTATACACCTGCATCGTTTTCATATGCACCGTAATCTCTCCGGAAGACATAATCTGTGCCTGTACCTTAGAAAGCCGTCTCATCAATGCGTTCACCTTCGACACCAACGCCATCAGTGAAAATGGTTTGGTAATATAATCATCTGCCCCTGTATCATAACCATTTACAATATCTATTTCCTGATCCAAAGCCGTAAGATAGATAAGATATGTATCTCCACCTGCACGTACCATCCTTCCAAAATCCAGTCCTGTACCATCCGGCAATGTAATATCGCTGATAACAAGAGCATAATCTCCTTTTTGAAATGCTTCTTTTGCTTCCTTTATTGTATAAACCTGACGAACCTCATACCCTTCCCGTGAAAGTAACAGGGCAATTCCCCGATTTAGATTCGAGTCATCCTCCAGTAATAATATTTTCTGCATCAAATACTCCACCTCTATTTGTAATAACCTGTTCTTTTATCATATCAGTCCTATCTTTTGTCTACAATAAAAATAAAATTAACATACATACTTTTCCTTCATATGTTCAAGGATTTCACCGGATACTGCTTCAGAAATCGATCAATCCATTTCTGATTGCTTCTCTGTAACATCCGAAGTCTGGATAAAAGCTGTAGACAACTGCAGCTCTATGTTACTAAAGTCCTATCCATCAATACAGGAATTATAGAATGCCGTGAAGATACCGTCAAACTCCATCTCAATGATATGTAGGCTGTCCATTGTGTGCTCCAGATAAGTCAGTGTTCCTCTATCCAAATCTATACTCGGCTTTCCTAGTGAGTTTGCTATTACATCTGGATTTGTAATTCCAAACATCTCCTTTATATCCGGCATAAGATAATCCACGATATCCGGCAGCCTTTTCTCATACGCCTGTGCCAGTTCAACTGCATGCTTCTCATAATCGGAATGTATACTGTCACAGACAAATTCAATCCCGTTTATTTCCATCTTATAGTAATCATTATTCTCATCATAGACAAACGCTGTACCCTTACTTTTTTTATTTTTTTCCAAAATCCCCATGATATATCTACACTTTCCCGGTTCTTCCGCCATACACAGTCTAAAAAACTGTAACTTAATGCTTACGTTTGTAAAAAATAACTCCTGCCAAAATCAATAAAATAATTCCAACTACAATCATAAAAATAAAATTATCACCATTTAACTTCCCTGCTATGAAAATAGAAGTCGGGCCATCCGCACCACCAATAACAGAAACGGCTGTGTTTTCTTTCTGCTTCAGTACAATGCCAATGACTGCCAATACAATTCCTAAAATTCCGGCTATGATTCCCAATCGCTTTTTCATTGCTACCATCTCAAATCATTTTTATCTGCTCAATCAAATGTAAATTGTTATGCAAGTATTTCTATGCAAATGAAGCATAGATAACCCATATTTCTGCAAACATTACCAATAAAAGTACACCATCTATCATCCAATTAAACTGAATGTCCGTTAAGAAAGTTTTTGAATGTGTCAGGCAATATTTTACTTTTTCTCGTCCAGTCAAAAAAGTGATAAGCACTTGTAATATAGGAAATAAAAATATTTGTATTTTTCTTCCATAATCATCCGCAATCCCATTTGCAAAATGTACTGGAATAATACTCGGTAAGAAAAATATACTTACAAGAGCAAGCAAAAATCCTATTATACAAATTATCCATGTGAATTTTCTAGTTTTGATAAATTTCATAACAATCCTTCTTTCTGTTAAATTCATATTTTTCTAATACATAACACGTACTTACATTATATTCCTCACCAATGCAAACCTCAAATCATTCTCCATCCTTTTTCCCGTTATTAAGTTTCGGGCAGTAAAATGCCTTTACTTCCACTCTGTCTTCCTCTGACTCAATTTCCACATAATAATCCCGGATAAAGTATCCCGCATTATGCTCCTGAATGGCGTACAGCTCCAATGTCTGAAAATCCACCAGTACCAGATCACGGGGCTTTGGTTTTTGCGTTTCCTCACAGAATACCTCCATGCTTTCCACCAGCTTATCCAGGCATTCCTGACACAGATGGTTCTGTACTTTTTTCACATCGAAGATACTATCTTCCCCGTAATCCACCGATACTTCGGAAATCCCGTAATCCGACATCTGCTCCGTATGGAAAAAGCAGCCGCCTTCTCCTGTCCCGGTATAACCCATATGCCCGTTTCCCTGCGGGCCGGTAAGATTCCCGTCCTCATCATGATTCCGGATATGCATATCCATCACATACCAGTGATTGGTACAGATCACTCCCAGATCGTCAAACTTCCGGAAATAATCCATCATACTCCGTTCATCGCTTCCACACAGCCAGCACTGTTTTGGATCTTTCAGCTTGCTTTCTACTGATTCAGGCACCTTTCTTTCTACCGGGTGATATTCCTGCTCCTGTGTTTTTTCAAGATAACCTGTCAGATCCAGCCGGCTGATTCCCAGTCCGATCAGAATTCCTGACGCACATGCCAATAATCCCACATATCCCTTTTTCATATCATAGTCATCCTTTAAGAATTAGTTTTATAATGCTTTTAGGATTACTATATCAAATCTTGCAATCACTTTCATCATAAATCGCATATTTTTATGTGTTTTATTGCATATACAGCTTTCAAAAAAAACTGCCTGCGGCAATTTCGCAGACAGCTTCTATATCATCATCTCTTCAATTATCACATCCAGCATCCGAAGCACGCTTTCCTGCTTCTTCGGTGTGAGCCTTTCCAGCTTTCCTTCCACTACAGAAGTATGTTCCATTCTGGTAAGAGGAATCACTTCCTTCAGCACTTCATTCGGTTCCGCACCTAATACATTCAACAGCTTTACAAATGTTTCCATCGTAGGTGTTTTCACTTCCCGCTCAATCGCACCCAGATGGTTGGTACTGATATCCACCAGTTCAGCCAGTTTCTCCTGCGTAATTCCTGCCTCTTCCCTGTACCTGCGGATTGCCTTTCCCATTCCTTTCACACGCACACCTCCTCCTTCCAGTATTCACTAACGCTTAAAGCATTAGTCATGTAAATCCAGTATAATTGGTTGCAAATCACGCTTACAGTATCCATAAGGATTGCATTTACAACGCTTTTAGCGTTGGTCACGTTTTTGGCACTCCATCGTCTGTAACTGGCACAGTCCTGCGATTGTAGCGGTAATTTACCCATGTTAAAATTGATATTGTCAAAATTATATGCAGAACGAAACGCAGCACTGCCGTATGGGAAGCCTCTCCTGCGGCAAATAAGCTGCGTTTTTTCTGTAAGATAGGAGGATCTTTACAATTTCATACTTTGATTTAGGACGCAGCCTGCATTGACCGGGCTGCGTCTTTTCTTGAGGCAGGAAAACCATAAGCAAAGGCAGGGGAGATACTTCTCCTGCCGCTCTTATAAAAAGGAGGTACCTTTACGTGAAACACAAACTGAAAAACGCTCCGCCGGACACAAAACGGCATGTCAATTATGGCAAATGCCTGTATGCTGCATTTCTGGCTGTCACAGTCCTCTGCGGATACACACAGCCGGTTTTTGCCGCTACCATCTGGACCAAAGCCAATGAGATCATGAAGGATGTCTATAACCAGATTATCCTCATTTCCACCATTGCTGCAGTCGTAACGGCATCGGTTGCCCTTCTGATGATGAATTTTTCCAAAAGCGGAAAAACCGTGGACGAATCACGTGCATGGCTCAAGCGTATCGTCATTACCTGGGCGATCTTAAACGGGCTTGGCTTTATCATGGCTTACATCACCCCGTTCTTTGCAGGCGGAAAATGGAACGGATAGACGAAAGGAGATGCCACTATGGGAATACTTGACGGAATCGTGGAATGGATTGCCGAACAGGTCATGAACATTCTGGATCTGATCACCACTTCAGTCCTCGGTGCTCTGGGCTGTTCCATGGATACGTTTCTTCGCTACTTTCCTGCTGCCGAGACCATGTATCAGGTCTTTCTGGCACTGGGCATCGGGCTGATCCTCTTAAACTGGGTATGGCAGCTCTTTAAAAATTACTTTATGGGAGCCGGTATCGAAGCGGAAGATCCCATTAAGCTGTCCATCCGTTCCTTCCTCTTTATCTTTCTCACCTTCTATGCGAAAGATATTGTGGATCTGCTCCTGAAGATTTCAGGAACACCGTACAACTGGATTCTGACGGAAGACCTGCCGCCTTTAAAATTTGCGGATTTTAACTCCGTAGTCACAGTCATCCTGGGAGTCTGTGCAAATGGGGCGGTAGCCATCATTGCACTGATTCTGGTACTGATTCTGGCGTGGAACTACATCAAACTGCTCTTTGAAGCGGCAGAACGCTATATTCTTCTGGGGGTACTGGTCTACACAGCCCCGGCAGCTTTTTCCATGGGTGCCAGCCAGTCAACCGGAAATATCTTCAAAAGCTGGTGCCGGATGCTTGGCGGCCAGTTCTTTTTGCTTCTGATGAATGCGTGGTGCCTGCGGCTGTTTACTTCTATGGTCGGCACCTTCCTTGCCAATCCGTTATCCCTATAAGAAAGGAGGACCAAAATGAAACTTAGAAAGAAACTCATACCATTCCTGGTACTAACTGCCTGTCTGGTACTGTTTTGCTCCATGCCGGTCTTTGCAGCGGAGCTTACGGAAGCAGACGTGGAAGCGGCAGTTGCCAGTCAGGGAAAGGAAGCGGTAACCGGAAATGTCTTCGTCTGGTTCCTGTGTGCCATTGCCTTTTTAAAGGTATCCCAGAAAATTGATTCTTTTCTGGCATCGCTTGGCATCAATGTCGGCAATACCGGAGGAAACATGATGGCTGAACTTCTGATTGCAGGACGGAGCCTGACCGGTTCCATGCGTTCCCATGGTGGTGGCGGCTACCACAAAGCCTCTTCTCCCAGAAGTGCGGCTGTCGCAGGAAGCTTCCTATCCGGCGGGCTTGCCGGGGCAGTGGGAAGACAGGTACAAAGAGAAGCGGTCAATTCCGCAACCGGTTATACCGAACACAGCAGTATCGGAAACATGCTCTACCAGTCATCCCTGAACAAAGGCGGAGACTTTGCCAATCAGGTCATCAGCAACATTGCACAGGGAAATTACGGTCAGGTAGGTTCCATCAAGGGAGCAGACGCACAGAAAGCCTTTACTTCCTATATGGGCATCAATCCGGGCGGCGGTTCTTCCTATGATAATGTAGAAATCGGTGGCGGAAGGATCACCGGTACCGAAACCGGAAGCTCCGGGAACCGGGATTTTGCCCTGTACCATGCCGACCAGTATGCAGCTCCTACTCAGGGCTCCTACTCTACGGTACAGTCCGTGGACGGTTCCACCTGGTACAAGCAGTATGCACAGGATACGGTCGAAAAAACACCATATACTTCCGGCAGCGGCAAAGTAGCCTACAATGAATCCATTGTCCAGAAACTGCCGCCAGCCCCACAGCGAAAGGAGCGTATGTAACATGCCAAAAACAGCCTTGATGGGCAGTCCTCTTGCTGTCATCGGTACAGTATTCCGGCACAGGCGCACCCTTGCGAAAACTGGAGCAGCCGTCGGCGGTGTACTGATGCTTCCCATTCTGTTCCTTGTCATGCTTCCGGGACTCGTCTTCGGAGACCTCTCTGAAAATACCGGAGCACTGACCAGCAACACGGTAATCAGTGAAAATATCCGGGCTTCCAATCAGGCAATCGTGGAGGTGCTTCAGGAAAGCCATGATGCACTGCTTGCTAAGATCAATGCGGAAATTGCCAGACTCCCGGAAGGAGATACTGCCTCTATCAGCGATCCTTACGCTTCCAGTATCATCGTAAATGCGAACCAGCTCATCGCACAGTTTTGTGCCAGCCAGGATGACTATAAAAATATAAATATCAGCAAACTCAAAAGCCTGATCCGGGAAAACGAGGACGGGCTTTTTTCTTATGACGTTACTTCAGAAACGGCCACGGTGGAAGTTCCGGCGGAAGAGGAAAATGCACCACCCAGAAAGGTTACTTTTACCCGCCATACCTACACGGTCAGCTATGCCGGAGATGCCTACTTTGCAGATCACGTCTTTCATCTGACCGATAAGCAGAAAAAAACGGCAGACAGTTATGTGGAAAACCTGACCATGTTCTTTGGCGGCTCCGCTTCCGGTCTTGCCATGGCGGTAGGTGTCAGCGATGAGGTGCTGGCTTACCGGGCTACCATCCAGCAGGTCGCACAGAAATACGGCATGGAAGCTTATGTGGAACTCCTCATGGCAGTCATGATGCAGGAAAGCGGCGGGCGTGGAAGCGATCCCATGCAGGCGGCAGAAGGCGGCTTTAATAAGAAATACCCCCATGTCCCCAACGGCATCACCGATCCTGCTTATTCCATCGAATGTGGGATTCAGGAATTAAAGTATGCACTGGATAAAGCAGGATGTACCGGACCTACCGACCTGGACCGCATCAAGCTGGCGCTTCAGGGTTACAATTACGGCTCCGGCTATATCGACTGGGCAATGGAACGTGACGGCGGTTATACCAAAGAAAACGCCATTGCTTATTCGGATATGATGTGTGCCCGTCCGAACTGGCATTATGACCGGTATGGGGACAAGGAATATGTGGAGCATGTTCTCCGGTATTATCAGATTACCAATACCGGCGGAAGCTATCCGGCAAACGGAATGCAGATTCCGCACTATCTCCAGACCGATTACGGGAACATTCCTTATGGCGGCGGCTCTATCGCATCTTCCGGCTGCGGGCCTACCAGCTTTGCCATGATCGCCAGCTACCTGACCGGGAATACCATTACCCCTCCGGATGCGGTGGCATGGTGCGGGAATTCCTATTACAAGCCGGGAGTTGGAACCTACTGGAGCTACTTTCAGGCTGCAGCCAGTCATTTCGGCTGTGGCAGCGTCACACAGACCAGCAATGCCAATACGGTACTTCAGGCACTCTCCGAAGGCTGTCCGGTCATCTCCTCTCAGCGGGCAGGACTTTTCACCAGCGGCGGACACTTCATCGTACTCCGAGGTGTTACGGCAAACGGCAAGGTACTGGTCAATGATCCCAATGACAGTGACGCAAAGAACTATATTAACCGTGAATTTGATATGATGTCGGAAATCCATGCCACGGCAAATGCCTACTGGATCTTCGACAAAAAATAAAGGAGCCATTATGAACAGAACAAAAGTGATTCTTTCCATTTTCCTGATGCTGTTTCTGCTGCTTGCCGGACTGGTTCTCCCCAGTTTCTGGAAAAGCCAGAAAAAAGAAGCTTCCGGAAACAAAGGCAGGGAACCGGCAAAGGAAACAACAGAAACAAATTCTGATACCCCCATGCCGGAATATCTGGATTTTGATGCTTTAAAAGCATTTTTCTCCGACAGCCAGATTGCTTCTCTCAAAGAGCAGTTTCCTGTCTACCTAAAAGAGTATGTCAAAAAAGAACAGACAAGCATCACCTTCCTGCCGGAAAAAACCAGCTACCCTACCGAAACAACCGTCTGCCTGATGTTTTCACTTTCCGATCAGGATACGCTTCCGGTTACCTACCACACCCCGACGGGTGTGTTTTTATTTGGAGAAGACGGGGTACAGGTCTCTGCAGATACAACTGTTTACGAAAAACAGACAGATGATTCCCTGCCGTCCCTGACTTCGCAGGACATCGAACACCTGCAGGAAGGCGGGTATCCGGATACTTCTGACAGCCCGGAAGCTCCGGACACAGAATCCGGCAGTGCCTCTGTGCCTTCCAAAGATGCGAAAGATACGAAAAAGGAGGTGCAGCCATGACACAGCCAGAAGAAACACCGGTTTCCTTTATCCCGCCCAACTTCATTGAGAAAGGCAAGATCCTAAACGGAACTTTTGACATCCGCAATGCCATAGAAAGCATTGTTCTTTCCCTGGCAATTGGTATCCCTGTTTCCCACCTGCCGCTGTCCCTGACTGCCCGCATCATCATTCTCTGCATGACCGCACTTCCGGCGGCAATGGTAGCCCTGATTGGAATCGGCGGAGAGAGCATCACTGCCTTTCTGATGAATGCCTTGCGTTTTGTAGTGAACCGCAGGGTAATCTGGAGGTCCGACAGTCTTCCGGAAGGAAAGCCACGCAGGAACCCACGTTCCAAAGAGCCAAAGACAAAGAAACACCGGAAAGCAGAAAAAACGGCAGAGCCTTCCAAAGTAATGGCATCGGCTCCCCCGCAGTCTGAACCGGACGCACCAGCCCCGCCAAAAAGTAAAAAAAAAGAACACCGACAGTTTGATACCTCCACCAAGCGGGGCATCAAAAAACAGGCAAAGGAAGATATCCGTTATCTAAAGTGGGAGCAGAAAGAAGCCAGCCGACAGAAAAAAGAGGCGGCGAAACAGATAAAAATCCAGAAAAAAACGGAAGCCCGGAGACGAAAGGAGGAAGAAAAACGGGCAGTTTCCGAAAATCGGGCGGCAAAAAAAGAGCAGAAAAAGAAGGTGGTTTCCAAGAAGGACGCCTCATCTGCCACGGCAAACCCCGTTTCCCGGAAAAAGCGAAAGAAAGACCAGACCTTGGAGGATTATCTTCCGGTGGAAAAAATCGAAAACGGGATCGTCTATACCACAGACGGACGGTACGTGAAGATCCTGGAGATTGAACCAATCAACTTCCTGCTTCGAAGTGCCAGAGAACAGCAGGGCATCATTTACAGCTTTATCAGCTACTTAAAGATCAGCCCGGTCAAACTCCAGATCAAGATGATCTCCAAAAAAGCAGACATCAATAAGCATTTGGAGCAGTCCCGGCTGGAGCTGGAGCGGGAAACCGATCCTCATTGTCAGGAGCTGCAACGTGACTACATCCAGTTTGTCCAGAACTTAAGTTCCAGAGAAGCAGTATCCAGACGGTTCTTTCTGATTTTTGAGTATGAACCCTTCAATGCCAACCGGAAGGAGGAGGAACGGGAAATCCTTGCCGCCCTTGAGACGGCATCCCAGACTGCCAAAACCTTTCTGTACCAGTGCGGGAATGAAGTGGTCACCCATGACAATGAGGATGAATTTACCACAGATGTCCTGTACACACTGTTAAACCGTACCCTTTGTACGGAGGTTCCGCTTCCGGACCGGATCAGCACTGTACTGTCCGCCTATACAAAGGAAAACCGCATGGAGGAACTGGATCACATCCGGATCAACGAGTTTCTCGCACCGGAAAGTGTGGATTTCAAGCACTCCCATTATGTGCAGATCAATGGGCTTTACCATTCCTACCTGCTTGTGCCGTCTGACGGCTACAAAAACCGGGTAACTCCCGGATGGCTGTCACTCCTTGTCAATGCCGGGGAAGGGATTGATATTGATTTCTTTCTCCAGAAACAGCCAAAGGACAAGATCCAGCAGCGTCTCGGTCAGCAGATCCGTATCAACCGTTCCAAATTAAAGGATGCGTCCGATACCAACACTGACTATGATGACCTGAATTCTGCCATCCGCTCCGGATATTTTCTGAAGCAGGGACTTGCCAACAACGAAGATTTCTATTACATGAATCTTCTCATCACCATTACCGCTTCCACTCTGGAAGAACTGCAGTGGCGGATTCAGGAAATGAAAAAGCTCCTGATTTCGCAGGATATGAACTTACACTCCTGCTACTTTTTGCAGGAGCAGGGCTTTCTCTCCTCTCTGCCGCTGGCAAATCTGGACAAGAAGCTTTTTAAGCTGTCCAAGCGGAACGTACTGACTTCCGGGGCGGCAAGCTGCTATCCCTTCGTCAGCTACAGTATCTGCGATGATAACGGAATCCTCTTTGGGGTAAACAAGCATAACAATTCCCTGGTCATTGCGGATATCTTTGATTCCAGGCAGTACAAGAACAGCAACATCTGTATCTTAGGCTGTTCGGGAGCAGGAAAGACCTTCACCATGCAGACCATGGCACTAAGGATGCGAAGAAAAGGCATCCAGGTGTTCATCATCGCTCCCCTAAAGGGACACGAATTTTACCGGGCTGCAAGGAATGTCGGCGGAGAATTTATCCAGATCTCCCCTGCCAGTAAAAACTGTATCAACATCATGGAAATCCGGAAGGTAGACAATTCTGTAAATGAACTTTTAGACGGACCGACCCTCGATGCCTCCGCACTGGCTGGCAAGATTCAAAGGCTTCACATCTTCTTCAGTCTGCTGATCCCGGATATGTCCCATGAGGAGAAGCAGCTTCTGGATGAAGCCCTGATCAAAACCTATGCCTTAAAAGGGATTACACATAAAAATGAATCCCTGACAGATCCGCAGCATCCGGAGCAGTACAAAAAGATGCCCATTCTGGAGGATGTCTACAATGTCCTGCTGGAAAGCGAAGATACGAAGCGTCTGGCGCACATCTTAAACCGGCTGGTTCATGGTTCTGCTTCTTCCTTTAACCAGCAGACCAATGTGGACCTGACCAATAAATATACGGTACTGGATATCTCCGAACTGACCGGTTCCAGCGATCTTTTAACGGTCGGCATGTTCGTAGCCCTGGATTATGTCTGGGATAAAGCGAAGGAAAACCGTACCGAAGAAAAAGCCATCTTTGTCGATGAGGTCTGGCAGCTCATCGGTGCATCCAGCAACCGGCTTGCAGCGGAATTCGTACTGGAAATTGCCAAGATCATCCGGGCTTACTCCGGAGCCGGCATATTTGCCACACAGGATCTGAACGACTTCTTTGCTCTGGATGACGGGAAGTACGGCAAGGGTATCATCAATAACTGCAAGACCAAGATCATCCTGAACATGGAGGATGAAGAGGCACAGCGGGTGAAGACTATCCTGCATTTATCGGAAACAGAAGTAATGAACATCACCCATTTCCAGCGGGGCAACGGTCTGATCTCAACCAACAATAATAACATCACTGTGGAATTTAAGGCTTCCAATCTGGAAAAGGAGCTGATTACCACAGATCGGCAGGAGCTTCTGGAAATCCTTGCGAAACAGAAGAAACAGGCTGTGTAACTTTGGGCAGCACTGACGCTGCCCTTTTCATTTGAACTTCAAGAAGGAGGAGACTTATGTTACAGACATACAAATCCTATACCAGACGGACGCTGGCTATGCTGCTGGCAGTCCTTGTCGCAGTCGGCGCATTGTTTTCCGGCAGTTTTCCGGTTCATGCAGCCGACGGCACCATCAGCTATAAGGCAGGTGCCAATATCCCTTACGGTAGCTATTTTACCTCCCGCATGAGCTTTGACGGGAGCAATACTGCCTACTGCGTGGAACCACTGAAGAAAACCCCTTCCTCCGGTTCCTATTCCTATGACCTTTTAAGCCAGAACTCCCCGCTCAGAAAAGCGCTCTACTACTTAAACGGCGGCTACGGCTACGATAAAGTCGTCAAGGATAAATATTTCAGTGGCTGGAGTGATGATAACAGCTATGTCATCGGACATCTGGTTGTCGCTTACATCTATGCCGGTAATTCCGCTGACACCGGAGCTTTCCATGGCGCTCCGCAGTCCTATATTGATAAAGCACTGGAAGTAGCCAGTGCCATCCAGGGACTTCCGAACCCGCCGGAAGACTTCCGGGCATTCATCGTTCCGGGACAGGGCAGCCAGACCATTGCCGGAAGCTGGTATCAGGTTCCAAACGGCTGGATCGAACTGAAAAAATCTTCTGCCAACGGAAGTATATCGGACGGGAATCCGAATTACAGCTTAAAGGGTGCTGTGTATGGAATCTATCAGGGTGAGAAGCTCATCCAGAAACTGACCACCGATGAAAACGGGTATGCCAGATCCGGCGAACTGGAGGAAGGCGATTATACCGTAAAAGAGCTCTCTGCTTCCAAAGGCTACATTGTAGACACCAAAGCTCACAAAGTCACTGTAAAAGCAGAACAGACTTCTGCTGCAAACGTAACAGAGATTCCGCAGAATAATCCTATGGATCTGGTGCTTGAAAAGCTGGATGCCGAAACAAAGAAAGCCTCCCCACAGGGAGCAGCTTCCCTTGCAGACGCAGAATTTACAGTCAAGTTCTATACCGAGCAGTCTGACAGTGATCCTGCGGAAGCTGGAAAGAAACCGGCACGTACCTGGGTATTAAAAACAGATGTTTCCGGAAAGATGCATTTTACCAAAGATTCCTTTGTAAGCGGCGATGCCTTTTACTATACCAGTGATGGCAAGACCGTCTGTCTTCCGCTCGGTACCATAACGGTACAGGAAAGCAAAGCCCCTGCCGGATACCAGCTCAATCCAACTGTCTTCGTACAGAAAATTACAGGTGACGGTAAGCAGGAAACGGTTTCGGTATACCAGTCTTCTACCGTAGAAGAATCTGTCATCCGTGGCGGAGTGAAGATCCAGAAACGTGACAGCGAGACCGGAGAAGCAAAACCGCAGGGTTCTGCCACATTGGAAGGTACTGTCTTTGCGATCACTACGTTAAATGAAAATCCGGTATTAGTAGACGGAACATCCTACACGAAAGATCAGGTTGTCCTTACACTTACTGCCGATAAATCCGGTTCTGCTGCAACTGCAAAAGATGCTCTCCCATTCGGACATTACCGTGTGGATGAAACAACTGCACCTTCCGGTTATCTGAACAGCGGAAAGATCTCTGTAGAATTTGACATCACAGAACAGGGAAAAATCGTGGAACTGACTGCAAAAGACAATTCCATCTCCAATCAGGTCATCCGCGGGGATCTGGAATTTGTCAAGATTGCTGACGGTAGCCAGAATCGTCTGGCAAATGTTCCATTTAAGATCACTTCCAAAACAACAAGTGAAAGCCATGTGATCGTAACAGATGCCAATGGTTATGCCAGCACTTCCTCAAAATGGAACAAACATACATCCAATACCAACCGTGGCGAATCTCCAGAGGACGGCATCTGGTTCGGCACATCCAAACCGGATGATTCCAAAGGAGCATTGATTTACGATACTTACATCCTGGAGGAACAGCGTTGCGACTCCAATAAAGGCATGGATCTCTTAAAATTTGAAGTTAAAGTTTATAAGGATTCTGTAACTGTACGGGTTGGAACTCTGACCGATGATGCCATTGAGATCGGCACGACTGCTCTGGATGCCGAGACCGGTACACACATGAGCCAGCCGGCAAAAGAAGTGACGATTGAAGACGTTGTGGAATACAAAGGCTTGAAAAAAGGCCAGAAATACAAACTGACTGGAACGTTAATGGACAAAGAAACAGGCGAACCAATCCTTGTGGATGGAAAACCGGTGACTTCCAAAACAGAATTTACTGCAAAGAAATCCTCTGGCTCCGTCAAAGTAACCTTTACCTTTGATGCAACTTCCTTAAAGGGCAAAACAACCGTTGTCTTCGAGGAATTATATCAGGATGAGATGCAGCTTGCAGTCCATACCGACATCAACGATGAAGACCAGACCATCTATTTCCCGGAAATCAAGACTACTGCGAAAGATGCGGACACGAACTCCAATATTTCCTGTGCAAAGAAAGAAATCACGCTGGTGGATACGGTTTCCTTTAAGGGGCTGGTTCCTAACCATAAATATGAAGTGACCGGAACTCTGATGGATAAAGAAACAAAGAAACCAGTCGAAACAGACGGAAAACCGGTGACAGCAAAAGCATCCTTCAAGCCAAAAGAATCCGCTGGTACGGTAGATGTTACCTTTACCTTTGATGCCAGCTCCTTAAAAGGGAAAACGGTAGTTGTCTTTGAATCCCTTGCTTACAAAGACAAGGAAGTTGCCGTACACGCAGACATTGCAGATGAAGGACAGACTATTTACTTCCCGGAAATCAAAACCACAGCCAAAGACGGCAGTGACGGGGATCAGGATGTCTCTGCTTCCAAGGAAGCGACTATCGTAGATACGGTCACTTATCATGGTCTGATGCCTGGATCTGAGTACAAAGTCATCGGAACCCTGATGAATAAGGAAACCGAAGAGGCTTTGTTAAAAGACGGAAAACCAGTTACCGCTCAGGCAGAATTTAAAGCAGAAAAAGCTGGCGGCTCTGTGGAAGTTACCTTTACCTTCGACGCTTCTGCTCTTGCCGGACAGGATGTGGTTGTCTTTGAAAAGCTCTACTATACAGACGGAAAAACCGAACATGAGATTGCTTCCCATGAGGATCTGAAGGATGAAGGTCAGACCGTACACATGACGGAGCTTCCGAAAGAACCGGAGACGCCTCCGGTAGCTCCGCCTGTAAAGACCGGCGATGAGACGCCGCTTCTCCTATATGCCGGAATCGCCATAGCTACACTTGCAGGTGCAAGTGTCCTGGGCATCGTTTACTTCAAACGCAAAAAGAAACATCAGTAACTCATAACGAAGACTCCTGCAGGCAGCTCCCACATGGAACTGCCTGCTTCTTTAGTAGGTGATGAATATGAAACACCCCCACTGCAAGACAGATGCCAAGCACATCCGTCATTTTCTGAACCTCTGTGAAGGGAACTGGCACTCCTGTATCTACGTCTGGTGCCGCACTTGTAACGCACAGGAAAGCTGTGAGAACTCCGGCTTTTTATTCCATCCGGATGAAACGGGAAGCCCCTGCATCCTCCCTCTTTCAGATGCAGCGCTTTTGTTTCCCCGGATACCGGAGCCAACCGAATGTACCGGAAGCATGAGCATTGCTGCTTTTACAGAGCTTTATCTGCCCTATCTGGCCGCTCAGAAGCTGCCATTAAAGCCATGCCCCATTCCGGCACTGCTCCGGCTTCAGGAGAACCAGCAATATGACTGGTAACAAAAAGTTGCACTTTCAGGCTCTTATACGTACAGGATATGTAAAGAAAGGAGGCACTGCCTATGTTAAACGTAATTTCAATCATCCAATGTATCGATCAGGTCTTTACGAACCTGATATTTATTCCCATGATTTTTGTCCTGTATGTGAAATTCCGTCCGAAAAAGCCATGGACCAGAAGGCGCAGGAACACTTACCTGCTCTGTCTGGTACTGATCAGCTTATTCCTGCTACGGATTTTCTGTGAGAAGTTCATCTTTACACCGGTTAATTATCCACGTTTCACAGACAGCGGCTTATTCCCGCTCATCCGGGCAATTTTCTATCCCGGCATCTGAAAAATGGGGATTCGTGCCATTTAGTCCGAATCTGGGATCAGTATCCGCTTGCGTCCTATGGGAACTCATCACCTGCTTACTTACAATATAAGTATACAGTACGTACTGGTTATTCACGTACACGTTACGTATCGTGTATGTACAAGCGAGGTGAAAACAGATGAAGAAACCAAAAATCATCCGCTGCCCTTACTGCGGCGGAACAGCAATATTAAGAGATGCATCCTTTGTATATGGAACGCATTCTCATGGCGGACAGGTTTATGTCTGCTCCCACTATCCATCCTGCAATTCCTATGTCGGGGTACATCCGGGAACCAAGATACCAAAAGGAACGCTCGCCAACCGGGAGCTTCGTCAAAAGCGGATTCAGGCACATCGAATTTTCGATCAGATCTGGCAACAGGGCATCCTTTCCAAACCGGAAGCATATCGCTGGGTGGCAGATAAGTTCTGTCTGACAGATAAGCAGGCTCACATCGGACAGTTCAGCAACTATATGTGCGACCAGCTCATTCAGGAATCCGCAGATGTTTTAAAGAACAACCATATTCCCTTCCGCCTCCGGGCAGCCAGCTGAAAGGCGGTGATTGATGATGACCTTACCGCTAAATAAAAAGCAAAAACAACTGGTGGAAAAATCCATGGATCTGGTTCCGATCATGATTCGTTCCATGACCCGCACCGCTGCCTATGTAACTGAGGAAGAACAACAGGAATTATGTCAGATTGGATATCTGGCTTTGTGCCGGTCGGCTGTCGGATTTGAGGAAGGAAGATCATTCCAGCCTTATGCCAAAACTATCATCCGTCATGCCATCTTTGATTACTGGCGGAAAATTGCCCGTGACCGCTCCATGCTCTGTTCTCTGGACGAAGCATCATCTGAAGATGAACATCTCCATTATCGTGATTTGTTTTCCTACGAGGATACACAAACAACTCACCCGGAAAAGGACACAAATCAGACATTGCTTCTTGAGCATTTAACCCAGCTTGGCACCGGACATTCCCCAACTATTCAGAAGGGAATTGCAGCCCTCTATCTGCAACAGCAGGGATATACCAGCTTTGACCTGGCAAAACACTACCAAGTACCAGCCAATCGTGTACGGGCATGGCAGAGCAAAGCACGGAAACTATTACAGCAGGATGATGCACTCTATGCACTTCTGACTTAACTTTGAAGGAGGGAACTTTTATGCTGACACTTTATACTGCTGTCGGAACCTTAAAATTTCAAAAAACGACAGGCGGAAAATCCATTCCTCTTGTAATCAACGATGGACAAGAATATGGACTATCGGATGACGAACTGCTACTTTGGAGCTGTCTTGCTTTTCAGATTCTGACGCTCCATGAACTCCAGGATGCCTATACCCTGCGCCAGATACAGAAAGAAGGTCCGAAAGGTTTATCCTTCCAACACTATCTAAACCGACTTTCCTTACGTGGTCTGGTTGTAAGCGGAATTGGACTGACCGGGGTGGATGCCTTATATCGCCTTCTCGGCAGTCTGACCATTATTCCCTTGAAGGATACCTTTCTCATCCGGCTCTTTGGTTGCATTCAACTTTATCTGGAAGGAAGTATTGGCGCAAAAGAGTTTGGCAGATATTTAAAGAAGAAACCCTCTTCACCGATGGAAGATACCATTCTGAAGCTGGCTGATAAGGTATCCCTCACGACCGCTGAGCTTGTCACAAGTATGGAACAGGAAAAAGTAATCCACAACGAATCGGATATTATGGATGAGTTATACACAGAACCGGAGACAACTTACCAAACACTTGTGGATGATGTCCAGATTCACCATACCCAGTATCCAGTGCTGCAGGCTATTGCTAATTTGTACCTGAATAAACAAATCACATTTCATACATGTTAAAGGAAGGAACCTTATGCCAAAACCATTTTTTACAAAGCTGGTTGCCATCAGTGCAATCGGCTTTTTCTGTGTACTTTTTGGGTGCATCTTCGGAATTGCCACCCACGACCGGCTCTTCATTCTTATGAGTCTCTTAATCGGAATCTGCAGCATCCTGCGTGCACTCAGTTTCTACCACCTGATCCATACACATGCTTATCTGTCACTGGACGTAAGCTGCACGAAACGGGAACAGACACTCTTCGGGAAAAACCAGCAATATTGGTTTGCCAGTGATAACGGAAAGGAATACGCCTTCTCACTGGAAAAGAATATCAAACTCCTAGAGGGACATCGGTATCGGCTGTACTTCCGGAAACCACAGCAGGGGACAGGGCAATCAATGCCATGTGCCGGAGATTTTCTCGGATATGAAGAACTCACCGATCAACTGCCGGAACTTCCGGATACATCCGTTTAGATAGAAAATGAGCCGCCTGTACTGCATCACCCCTACAGTTCTGGCGGCTCATTTTATTATAAATAACCTCTCTTATTTCTATCAAACAATAGTGTTTGTATCCGCTTCAATGCCATGAGCATTTGCTCCGGAAATGTCTTAGTTAAACTTGAAAGAATTAGATTTTCATTCTCATTACACAAATATTATTAGATAACCAATTCAGAAATATCAATGCTCGTTTTATAGTTTTGTTTTACTCCGCCAGGAGAAGTAATAAAAATCGTAGCATATTCCCCATTTTCATAAAGGGTAATTTCTTTTATATCTTTTTCTTCATCTTGGTTCGTAGTATCGCAATAAAATTTTATGGTATATTTAGGGTTCATACCTATGCTTTTTTCTGTCTCTTTCCATGATTTTATATTTAAAGCAGAAATAACCTTGTCTATATTATGCTTATCATCATACTTTACCAGCAATTCCTTATTTGCGGCATCATATATCTCTATAACTTTTACACCTTTTACATAATTGTCCATTCTCTGCCTTTTTCCGCCCCGCCAGATACCTGTGCCGGTATTTCAGCTCTGCATACTCTGTGATCCGTTTCATGTAGACTGCATCATAAGCTCCGCCTACAGCACCAACCACCGGAATTCCCTGTAAGAACTTCATATACAGAAGCTCTTTTGACAAAGCTCCCGCCGTTTGTTCGATCTGCTCCTTATCCTGATACTCTTCCGGCAGTATTCCGTTTCTGATAAATTCATTTACTTTCCCGTCAATCTCACAAAGTGTATCCCCATAGGATACTGCTCCCCGGATCAATAATAAGATAAAATATTTTTCTTCCCTGCTTTCATAGCTGTATCCATACTGCAGAGCAGTCTCATAAATATTCTTTAAAATCATCCCTGTAAATACCGGAATATCCGGCAGACCGATTCCCAATACGCCCATCCCGATTCCAGACACACCGGATAGCAGTAAATTCTTTGTTCCCGTATCTCTTGCCTTTTTAGAAAAAGAGCGGAGGGATTTGGAATTCTGCTTTACATCCGCCATATACTGCCGCACCTGATAATCCTGCTCCAGTTTTGTCCGCTGATACGTCTTTTCAATAACCCCGGTTCCTTTCTCGAAAATCAGAGCAAATGCCTTCGCAAAAGCGGTATCCAATGTTTTCTGAAGTTTCGGCGGTATCTTTTCCTCCAGTTTCTGATTCAGAATGCTCTCCCTTTTCTCTGAACGCTTCTGAAGGAATCTCTGCTCCTGTACTTCCAGCTTTTCCCACTCCTTCTGAAGCGGTGTCCTTTTATCAAATAATCGCATCTTAATACACCTCCGCACCAAACGGCATCAATGCCAGTTTCGCCAGTTTAAACTGCTGTAAACCAAACGGGATTCCGATAATCGTCACACATAAAGCTGTACCCAACGCCAGATGCTCCAGTGCAAGAGGCAGACCGGATACAATCAGCCAGATGATATTCAAAAGGAACGAACCAGCTCCGCCACCATACTGCACCTCTTTTCCAAAGGGGAAAAAACTAAGCGCCGCAAATTTAAAACACTGCATCCCCACCGGAATCCCCACAACGGTAATACACCAGAGACAACCTGCCAGACACCAGCTCAGCCCACTGACTGCGCCGCCAAACACAAACCACAACACATTTCCCAGGCATCCCATATGCTACACCTCCCCATTCATCCGATTTTTCACATCAGCAAGTATCTTTTCTATCCGGTTGATGGCATCATCCACCTGTTCTCTTGCATCTGCAATCTTGCTCTGCACCATATAATCTGCCACCAGCCCGTCCAGAAAGAAATCCGCAAAGGAAAGGAAGCTGCCGATTTCCATGCGCAGATCCAAGGAAACCTGCACATCTCTTAATTCTCTCTGAAAACGCTGAATATCGCTTTTCGCCTGTTCCATCAACGCAGCTGCGTCATTCATTTTAGAATGCTTCACAAAGTCACTGATAAAGCCTCCTCCAAGCATATCAAAAATGCCCCAGTTTCTCGCACTTCCCAACTTATCCCTTGCTGCGTAAAGGCTCTGAAGCGCCCGCTCCCCTGCCTGTACTGCTTCCTGCATTTCCCGTTTCATCATTTCGTTACTCATCGTTTATCCTCTCTTTCTTTTTAGCAGACTATTGCGGCAGATTTTCTATATTTCATAATAAAAAAAGACTCCTATCATGACCTCTGCCACAATAAAAGTCTTGCTATCTCATTTGCTACGGGTATCTCTCGATACCGGTTGTCGGTTACAAAACCACCTCTTTCAAGGCGTTCAGCTACTCCCTTTTTTGCTTGAGATGAATATAACATATTGGAAATAATTTGTCAAATCATGCATTTTTCTTTTCCAACCGTTCCGCTTCTCTGGCAAATACATGCGAGATATCAAACAGTTCCGGTACATCTGATATGGTACACACATTCACACAATAATTGAGCCATGGAAATTCTTTTGTCATCTGATAAATAACTGCCATGGCTTTTGCTTCTGACATTGCTTCCACCGAATGATATCCCGATCCCTGAATATGCTCAAATCCGTTTGCTTCAAAAAAGTCCCTTACATCCGCATATGCATTATGCCAGTCACCTTTCGGATAATATTCCTTTAGTGCTTGTGTATTCAGGTCAAAATTGATGCCTTTCCTCTGTAAGCTGTCCATCTATTAGTTCCTTATAAAGTCTGTAATCAGGTTCTCCTTTTCTGTTCCGTTATACCAGAAACACTCTAACAAATTCTCTGCAATTCCTACGGAGTTTTTCAACTGAAAGATTGCTGCCCAGAATCTTCCATAGTCCTGCTTGCGTCCCCGGTCAAGATAAATCCTGCTTCCAAGGGCTTTGACTGCACAGCTTAAATCCTCCTGCTCAAAAATCTGATCTGCCTGTTCACACATCTGATTTACCGTTTCCGGAGCGAGCTTGCTTGTATCAAATTTAAGTTCTACTTTATACATTATACTCATCCTTTCATACAACAAATGACTGAGTGACTCTTCTCTTTCTACTGTAATTCTACCATGAAACCTATATAAAGTCATTCTCCATTTTCACTTGCTTTAATATAAATTTTTCCTTTTATTTTGGAAACACAATCTCCACACAGAACTCATTCCCTTCTATCCGGGCGCTGATTTTCCCATCCATACGAAGTACCAGCTCTTTCGCAATTGATAAGCCGAGACCGCTGGAAGTCTTACTGCGTGCTTCATCCGCTTTATAAAACCGTTCAAACACCTGATCTACATTTATTTTTTCCACATGACATACTTGATTTTTTATCTGTATCCGGATGTTGTTTTCAACTTCTTCCAGTGAAATACTGATTTTCTTCTCCCCGTGATCCAGTCCGTTTTTTATGATATTCTGAAAAATTCTCCGGATTCCCTGTTCATTTCCGTTCATAAACAGCAGTTTATCTGTAATCTGTATCTCCGGTTCAATTCCTCTGCCCGTCCATTCATCGTAGTAGGAAAATATGGTATCTTTCAAAATCTTGTTGATACAGCAGGATGACATTTCCAGATGAAAAGAATCGTTTTTAAGTTTTGTAAAAGTAAATAATTCTTCCAGCATTTCTTTCAGGCTGCCGATTCTCTCCTGTATGATCTTCATATACCGTCTCTGCTCTTCCTGGTCTTCACAGGTTTCCATTAACTGAAAATATCCGTCAAGGGATGTCAAAGGAGTACGGATATCATGTGAGAGATTTGTATATGTATCCGAAATCATCTCCTCTTTCTTCAAGTATTCCTTCTTTTCCCTTCGCTTCAGTTCCAGCCATTCGTTTAAAACATCTGCCAACTCACCAATGCCTCCAAAATCCATTTCTCTGGTAATCAGCATGTTGCTGTCGTGCTTCATCAGAAACGACAACTGGCGGCAGATGTCTTTCACCTGCCGCTGGTATTTCCAAAATAACATTCCTTGTACCAGTATCACTGCTATCAATAGCACGAACCCTAGTTTTATCATTTAGATATCTCTCTTTCTGAATACCCATGCTGTCAGTAATGTAACCACGATTCCGAACGCCGCCGCAATCACAACTGCCGTCAGGCATTCCTTATTGGTCGGTGACATGGATAAAAGTGCAATCTTTCCTGTCACTGTATATTTCAAAATCTGGAAATTCTCCACACCTGCCTTCTGGATCAAATGATTGATCACTCCGTATAAGACAATCATGGTATTCATGCACAGGCAGATAACAATCGTCATGCTGAACACGTTGCTGTTCAAAACCACCGCAATCGCCATACTGATTAGTACCAGTGCATAATGAAGCAAAATCTGAATACCAAAGTATCTCAGCAACTCGCTTCCATTCCCCCACTCCAGATATCCGAAGTACATCTGCTGTGCAATAATCTGAATGATGAAATAAAGCAGCATGGTAACAGTCGTATACACAAACAACACGGAAGCTTTGGAAAAGATCAGGTTTCTCCGGCTCCTTACCTGCCCGCCGATATTTTTAATATAACCGCTTCCTATATCTGCACTGGAAAACAGCACTGTAAAAATCACCAGAAACAACGCCACAAACTTCGCCTGCAGGTTTGCATATACCTGATCAAAGACCGTTACTTTTTCTCCCGGCTGTGTCGGCAGGAATACGGACATTCCCATATTGATGGTTTCTGGTTTCACTGTTTCTGCAATGCTTTCTGTCTGCTGTTGTTCCGCTTCCTTGTTCATCGTATCAATATCCAGTTTCGACATGGATGTGGAGAAGAATATAGCTGCCGCCATCACAATCCATACCACATACATACTTTTTGTCCGGACCATCCGGTACAGATCCATTTTTATCATATTAAGCATTTTGATTCCCTCCTGTCAGATTCAAGAAATAGGTTTCCAGTTCTTCACTGGTAATGGAAATTCCATTGACCAAAATTCCTGCTTTTGCCAGTTCCATATTGACATTGGCGCTTTCATTCAATCGTTCAAATATATGGATATGGCTCTTATCTGTAACCTGATAGTTGGTAAATCCCATTCTGTCCAGAATCGGGACTGCCTGCTCCGGATGGATTAACTCTATTTCAATCCGTTCACTGCAGCGTTTCATCAGTTCTTCGCTTGTCAGCTCCTGCAGAAGACTTCCATTATGGATAATTCCATAATCCGTTGCAATCTTAGATAATTCCTCTAAAATATGACTGGATATCAAAATCGTCATATTCCGTTCATCTCGCAGTCTCTGTATGGTATCACGCACCTCTGCAATTCCCTGGGGATCAAGCCCATTGATCGGTTCATCAAGGACCAGGAGATCCGGCTCCCCGACCAGTGCCAGCCCGATTCCGAGACGCTGCTTCATTCCAAGGGAAAAATGTTTCGTTTTTTTCTTTCCGACACCTTCCAGTCCGACCGTCTCTAAGATATCTTCGATGTATCCCTTTTTCCGAATACCAAACAATTCACATTTTATTTTCAGGTTTGTATATGCATTCATGTTGCCATACAGCCCCGGTGCTTCAATCAGACACCCCACACGAGAACGAATCCTCTCCAGTTCTTTTCCTTTACACCCGAACATCTCAATCTCTCCGGCTGTCGGTCTTGCAAGTCCACTGATCATCTTCAGGCAAGTCGTCTTTCCCGCACCGTTCCGTCCGATAAATCCATAGATAGCACCCTTTTTTATGTGAAGGTTTACTTTATCCACTGCCTTATGATGACCATACTGCTTCGTCAATCCATTTGTACTTAATAACAATTCACTCAATGCTTTCATCTCCTTTTCTTATCTGCTGTTATCATATCGGATAAATCCTAATCAAACGCAAATAAATAGTAAAAAAAGAGTAAAGATTAAGAATGCAGACGGTAGCCGATTCCCCATACGGTATCAATATATTCCTCCTGCGTTACTGCTTTTATCTTTTTCCGGATATTGCTGATATGTACATCCAGTGTCTTTGTCTCTCCCATATAGTGTTCATCCCACGCATATTCAAAAATCTCTTCTTTGCTGAAGACCTGTTTCGGATGCTCCAGTAAAAGCTCCAGAATTGCAAATTCCTGCTTTGTAATTTTGGGAAGCAGCACTCCGGCAATCCGGACTTCAAAGCGCTCACGGTCCAGTTCCAGGTTTTTATATGACACGCTTTTATGTTCCGGCTCCTGCTGCATATGGCGGAGCTGAACCTGAATCCGGGCAAGCACCTCCTGTATCTCAAACGGTTTTGTAATGTAATCATCTGCCCCACTGGTAAGAAGCCCGATTTTTTCATCCAATCCGTCTTTGGCTGTCAGGACAATAACCGGCGTATTGCCCTGTTTCCGAATCTGGGCAAGCACCTCTTCTCCTGAAATTCCCGGAAGCATCAGATCCAATAGAATCAAAGAAAAGCCCGCCTTATCCATCTGGAACAGCATCCTCGCTTCCGTCCCGGAAAAAGCCTGTACCGTCTCATACCCTGCTTTCTGTAATGCCGTATATAAAAGATTATTGATATCCGTATCGTCTTCTACAATCAGAATTCTGTTTTTCTGCTCCATTTTTCTCATCCTTCCATTTTCCGATTTAAACAATATTATATTGCACTTTTATAACTATGTCCAAAATTCTTTTGATATTATCCTTCCACCTCGTCTACATATGCTATATATAGTTCTAATTCTTTTGACATATGCTATATCTTGTGTTAATATAATCTTGTATTTAAGTTTTTGTGCTGTCCCGTCATGGGAGTCTGGACCATTCATCCAGAAGCATATGCAGTTTAAGTTTGGAAAATCGTGTCATTATACTGCCGTTTTATACGGTGCTATAATGGCACTTTTTTTATTTTAATCTATTTTAACGCCCAAAGAGGCAGAAAGGAGAATTTTTATGTCAGCAATTTTAACAATTTTAGGGAGGGCCACAAGAGATCCTGAGATGCAGCAAGGAAAAAATTCCGGTACGGAATATGTTTCTCTGGACATTGCAGTTTCACAGCGAGGCCAGGATGGAAAGGAAGAAACCATTTACTATCAGTGCTATTTTAACAAGTTCCTTGCAGAACGCTTAGCAAAAGCAGGCGTAAAGAAAGGAACCGGGCTGATGATCTATGGTGATCTGGAGCTTCATCCGTTCATTTATCAGAAAGGAAAGAATGCGGGGCAGGCAAATGCCGGTCCGAGGATCAATGTCAAGGACTGGCACTTTGTACCATCCAACCGTTCTGACAGCAATACCGGACATCCGGGTGCAAACCAGAACAGCCAGCCGAATGGTGGTGCGGCAACGCCCGGTGCAGCCGGCAATGGCAGCTACCCAATGCAGGGAAATCCCAATGGCAGCTACCAGAATCAGGCAATGCCTGGCGGCTATCCACAGCAGGGAATGGCTCCTGCTAACGGTGCCTACACGCCTCCTGCAAATGGCGGACAGTATCAGGCTCCGCCAAACGGAACCGGTCAGCCACAGAGCAGCTACCCGCCGCAGGGCAGTTATACCGGAATGCCAAATTACGGAGGTATGCCGGGCAGTCAGCCAACTGACGGCTTTCAAAATGTGCCGGAACAGATGGCATCCCAGTTGCCCTATTAACTCTCAAGGAACCCTATGTTGAGGAATTGCATTTATCATCTTTGTGATGATGCAGTTCCTCTTTTTCATGTCCGGAAGCGGCGATTTCCCATCCAGCTTCCGGGCTTGTCTAAGAATCATGAATCAGAAAGGAATCAGCTCATGAAAAAATCAAATCGAAAAAAATTCTTACAGTTTGTCGTGCTTGTACTGTTTCTTGCAGCACTTTTCGTACCACAGGATGCCAACCGGCTTCTGATTGCAGGCATTGCCCTGATCGGTATCGGAGTCACGCTGTTCAGTTATCTTCTCCCGCTTTTCACGGAACGCCTGAAAAACAGGGAGCATAAGCTACGAAAACGCCCAGAAAGAACTCGTCATCTGGAAGGAACACCTGATCTGGAAACCATTCTCTGGAGACAGATCAAATTCCAGATTACCGGAAAGCTCAAGGAAGCCTTCCCGGATGCCACATGGGATTTTGTGAAAGAACCACCGCTCTCCCAGATACTGGATGGGGAACCATTACGGATTCGCACACGGAATACCGGAAGTTATAATTTTGCGGAAATTCTCATGGATGCCCGTGGCAGTCTGACGCTTCAGATGATGACCATTGAATCCTTACATAAAAAGGAACCGTCAGAAGGAAATCCGGATTCCAGACCAGCCGTTAATCCCAAATCATGGTATTCCCTGATTGGGAAACCGCTACTGATGGAATTGGTCGGTGACTTACAGGCAAGGGGCTATGAAAAGCTGTTTATCAACGAGCAGGGAGATGTCTATATTCTGAACGGCACTGAACCGGAAGTCCGGGGAAAGCTGGAACATTTCCCGCCCAAAGATTACTGGGGCGAATTGACGGAGATTTTTACTGAAGATGAATTGACCACAGAAGAGACCGAGCAGGCACTGGAACTGTCCTGGATCTCATAAGAAGGAGGAACGAATCATGGCAAATAACATCGTAGCAACCTGGGGGTTCAAACGCAAACTCCCGGAACCATTTGAGGATTATACGGACCATGCAATCTTTGATGACATTGCATCCAAATACTGTACTCAGCCACGGAAAAAATCCACGCTTCATGCAGCTACTCTGCGGGCAGTCCTTGCTTATCTGGAGCTGGAAAACCCGGTTGGCAGTACCCCGCCGGAAAAGCTTGGGGCGGTCGGTACCCAATCCAACAATTTTGTTGTGGCGGAATATCCGAGCAAAACCGGTGATCTTCAGGTGGTTGTCTACAACCAGCTAAACGGAAAGTTTTACGGAGGCTGCTATACTCCTCCGCCGGATGTGGAAAGCACACCGGAAAAATACGAATTTAAAGACTCCAAACAGTCCGGTGCGGCTCTGCTGTTCGCACTGATGCCGGTTTTTCTGGCAGATGAAGAGTGTAATGAAAAGTATCAGGAATTAAAAGCGCACCGGGACAACGGTTATCCCGATCTGGACGCCGCTGCGGAAACAGCAGCCGTTCTCTGCGACAACATTTACCGGAGAACCCGCTATGCATCAGGTCTCCCGACCGGTGGTGTTAAGATTGACCTTCCGGCAAACGGCGTATTGTCGCTGATCAAACCGTTAAATATCCAGAAGGGGGTCTATGCACCAACCGAAGTGCTCCATGGAGACTTTCAGGTGTTACGTCCAGGAAGTGGATTTAAGAAAGCACAGGCAGCCATTTCCAGAGATGATTTTGTTGGGAAATTTATCCTGACCGCATCCCGAAGGCTGTCTCCGGAAGAGGAGGTATCTGTTCCGACATTGGCAGAGTGGTACATCATCCCTCCGGAAATCAAACGGATCTGCGAACACGCAAAACTGACAACGGATACCACACAGCCGATGCGGAATTTTCTTTTACGGGGACCGGCAGGTACCGGAAAGACCGAAGGAGCCAAAGCCATTGCTTCCGCACTTCACCTTCCTTACCGCTGCATTACCTGTTCCGCAAATACAGAGGTATTCGACCTTTTAGGTCAGATTCTTCCGGATGTGGACGGAAAACGCACCCGGCTTCAGCGGCAGTACCCGTCTTTTCAGGAAATCCAGTTAGATCCCTCCGGTGCCTATCAGAAGCTGACCGGAAACTATGATGAAGAAATTTCTGCCGAGGACACCTACCAGAAGCTGATCGATACGATTTTTGATGAAATGCACAGCTATTATAAGGAACACACCTCCGGACAGAACTTCCAGTATGTGGATACGCCTCTAGTCGAAGCCATCCGCTATGGGTATATTCTTGAGATACAGGAGCCTACGGTCATTGCTAATCCCGGTGTACTGGTTGGACTTAACTCCCTTTTAGACCGCTGTAACAGCGTATATCTTCCAAACGGAGAAACCATCCACCGTCATCCGGATACGACCATCGTAATCACCACAAACAATGACTATGCAGGCTGTAAACAGATGAACCAGTCTGTCATTTCCCGAATGAACCTTGTGATTGATCTGGATGAACCGGATGAGGATACACAGGTAGAACGTGCCATGGCTGTTACCGGATGCAAGGATGCAAAAACGGTACGTCTGATGACACGCATTGTCAAATCCATGGCTGTCTACTGCCGGGAAAATCTCATTACAGATGGCTGCTGTGGCATGAGGGAGCTGATTTCCTGGGTGCAGTCCTACATGGTCTGCGGGGATATCCGGGAAGCGGCCCGTTACACGGTGCTTGCCTCTGCCTCTGCCGATGCTGAGAACCGTACGGAAGTGGAAGAAAGCTGTCTGGATACTGTGCTTGCTGCGTAGGACACGCCTATGAGAAAAGCAGCACTCACAGAAGCCCAGATCCGAAAGCATCTGGCAGATAATCTGTCTTATCTCCGGCAAGCCAAAACACCGAAGTTATCACAAAAGGCAGTTGCCAGAATCTTAAATCTTCCCCCGAAAACCATTATGAATTATGAAAATGCAAACTCCTCCCCGATGGCTTATGCCGTCCTTCGCCTTGCTGTGTATTACGGCTGCACGATGGAGGAACTGCTGACAAAAAATCTAAGAAAAGAAAGGAAGAATATCACGTGAATCACAGCCAAAGAAATTTAAAGAAACTAATCCGGGCAAAAGAGGATTCCATTGCGGATGAGGAGTTATTCCTCTCCGCTGCCTATCAGAAGTACCAGACCTCCCTTGCCAGAGCCGTTACCGGACGTTACCGGTATGGACTGCAGGTACTGCTGGACTGGGACATTTCCGAACAGGCAGGCGTTGCATATACCGACAATTATAAGGTACATCTCAACGCAGCGAACCCGATCACCCAGTCTTTCCCCACCCGTTTCTTACGTTCCCAGAGCCTGACAGGGCTCACCGGGCATGAAGTGGGGCACTTACTCTATTCTGATTTCACAGCCCACGCTGTTCATCTGAGGAGTCTGGAAAACGGTTCCTTCTATCCGAAGGAGCCGGAGCTATCCCTTCCAGCTTATCAGACAGCACTGGAGGAGATCAAAGAAGTGTTAGAAGAAAAGGACAAAGCCGGATGCCTGACACTGGCACGATGCGCCGCAACTTTTCAAAACATTCTGGAAGACATCCATATTGAAGACCGTATGTGTGAGGAATTCCACGGCACCTTCCGACAGGGGATTGAACTCAATAACCTGCGTATGTCCGAACAGATTCCTTCCATACAGGAACAAATTGACAAAGAATACCAGCCATTTTCCATCATTGCCAACCTGATCCTTTCCTATTGCCGGACCGGAAACATCAACAATCCCACCGGCTATCAGGGGGATTATCTGGATACCATTTCCGATTGTACCGATCTTCTGGATACGGCAATGGAATCGGAAAAAGGCACTGACCGGATGCTGGTTTCCAATGCGCTCTTAGCCCTGACCTGGAACTATATCCAGCCGCTCATCGAAAAAACACGGGAGGAATTGGAAATGCATGGCGAGGATTCCGCTGCCGATGCTCTGGAAGATCTTCTAGGGGATGAAGTCAGCAGCGGCGCTCCTCTTCCGACCGGAAAAAGCGGTGCCATTCCAAAGAATATCAAACCAGCTTCCCCAAAAGGAAGCGGGAATGATGAGGGCAATGCTCCTTCCGGTCCACGTACCAAAGAGGATGCTATAGAGGAAGCCAAACAGGTGCTTTCGGAAGAAGGCGGGCGCATCGCTCTTACAAAGACCAATACCATTCTGGATGAAAACAACCCCGGCGTCACTTATGTCAGTCAGTATCAGGGCAGCGGCTATGAGCATGCTGCAGAGGATCTGTTCCGGATCTTGAACGATGTGGCTGCAGAAAAGGTGCAGGAAGACTGTCAGACGGAACTGACCGAGGAACTGCAGAAAACAGCCAATGATATTCATTACGGCAATGCCCATGCAGGCATCCATGTTACCATCCATCGCCTGACCAGTGTTTCCGATTACCTGAAGAATGAATACCAGACAGTTGCTCCCCCGCTCCTGCGGGCTTCCAAAAAGCTGCAAAGCACCATCCTGCCGCTTTTGAAAGAAGAACAGCAAGGCGGAAAGCAGAAGAATCTCCTGTTTGGAAAACGTCTGGACTCCCATGCTCTCTATAAGACAGACGGAACCATCTTTACCAGAACCAGACTTCCAGGAGAGGAAAAACGTCTGGCTGTTGCCCTCCTGATTGACGAGAGTGGTTCGATGGGTTGGGGTGACCGGATGACACATGCAAGAAAGACTGCCATTGTCCTTTATGATTTCTGTAAAAGCCTCGGTATCCCTATCACCATTTACGGGCATTCCACGGATGCAGGCGGCGTTGCTCTTTACTCCTATGCAGAATTTGATTCTGTGGACAATGAGGACTGTTACCGGCTGATGGATATGTGCGACCGCAACGGGAACCGGGACGGCGCAGCTCTCCGCTTCGTAGCAGAGCATTTGTGCACACGCCCGGAGCTTCAGAAGCTGCTGATCCTGATTTCTGACGGTCAGCCAGCCGATTACGGCTACAGCGGAACGGAAGCAGAGGCAGATCTGCGGGGCATCAAGAAAGAATACGAAAAACGGGATGTCATCCTGTTTGCGGCTGCCATTGGTGACGATAAGGAAAATATCCGCAGGATTTACAAGGACGGATTCCTGGATATCACGAAACTGGAAGAGCTTCCAAAGAATATGGCACAGCTTGTCAAACAGCATCTCAAATAAAGGAAGGTGAATACTCATGAATGAAACTTATCAAAACCGGATTACCGACCAGATCTGCAAGATCCAGAATGACCGGGCACTCATTGCCTTTTATGACCGGCTCCGCTACGCACCACTCGGCAACTATGCACAGCTACATGCCAAAGGGGAATATCAGGAAAACGGGCATAAAGTACATTCTTTAATCTGCATCACCATTCAGGATTATTCCAACGGTACCGGAGACCGGAATATCATCACCCGTTTCAACCTGGCACCGGAACAGATCCAGTTCCTCTTAACCCGGATCACTTCCGGTTTTCAGGAATTTGAATGGAGCCAGAGCAAGATCTACGGCAATCCCGATCAGAACGGTTATTCCACAGCCCAGATGTTTTATATCTCCAGACATCCCTATGATTCCAAAGGGCAGCCTATGAAAAGCCCATGGAAAATCCAGATTGTAAATGGGAAAGGCATCAAAGCACAGAATAAGAACGGTGGTTCCTACATGCAGCCACGCAGCTTCCAGTCCGAAAAGACGACAGCCATCCAGCTTACCGACATGGATCTGTTCACGCTTCTGAAGCGGACGGATTCCTATATTTCCAACTGGGAAACGGTGATTGCTGCATCACTGATCAATAACGGAAAACGGATGCTGGCAGACCAGCAGAACAGTCAAATGCAACAGACAGCACAGGCTCCGCCTTACGCTGCCTAAATTTTCAGAAGAGAAGCGGTACTTTACTGCTTCTCCTCTTTTTAAGAAAGGAGACTTTAGTTATGAATATTGCACTCATCCGGACCATGGACTCTCAGGGGCGTATCGTCATCCCTGCAGAAATCCGGAAACAAATGAAGCTCTCAGACGGAGATGCACTGGAACTGGAAAATGTGGGAATGGAGCTGCTTTTACGCAAATGCCCTACCCACTTAAACGGAAAAGAGGAAATGGCTTCCTATCTTTCCGTCCTCTACAGTGTCATCCACTGTGGTATCGCAATTTGCAGTGAGGCTCACATACTCGTATCTGCGGGCATCTATCTTCCGGAAGGCACTCCCGTTACAGAAGAACTCGCCGAATTGGTTGCGGACGGCCAGGAACTGATCTCTGCTGAGAACTGCCCTGTCTACCCGGTATCCAACACCCGTCAACCGGTTTGTGCTTTTTTCCCGATTTTAAGGGAAGACAGAGAGCCGCTGGCACTTCTTCTCTGTTCCAGAACCGGACAGCATTTATCCGAGATGGAATTGGGATGCGCTAAACTGGTCGCTGCCGTAATTGCAAACAAAATTAAGTAAGGAAAGGAGCGTGAAATCAATGAAGAATACAAATATAACCTTACACACCACCCAAAAGAAAGAATATGTCCTCACCGGAATCCTGTCCCTGCCCCTCCATCTGGGAGAACGGGCGTGGATCTATAGTTATAACCAGACCTTTGCTACCAGTCCGGTGCAGAGTATTCTGGAAGTATCCGAAAACGGTGTGGTATTTGAGACCTGCAACAGTATTTACCGTCTCAGCTACACCCGTGTTCCGATGGAGCTGGAGGCGATGTGTGCTTGACAAGAATGGAAGAACTGGAGAGCTGCCTTTCGGGGCTCCTCTCCACCTTAAAGAAGAACCGGGAACATGTGCCTCTGGAAGTGCTGAAGACACAGTATAAGCAGCCGTATGAAGAACTGGTCAGAAACATCAACCTGACCGCTTCTGCCTATGCAAAATCTGTGCTGCTCCACCGGCTGGTCCTGAATCCGGATGCAGATGTGGAGGAACAATGTACCGTCATCAACCAGATGATACAAACTTCCGGGATGCTGAAGAAAATCAGCTCCTGCATGTCCAAAACCTATGATGTAGGACAGATATATCCTCTGATACTGGAACTACGCCATATGGTCGAACAGGCACTCTGGCCCTATGTGAATCAGGCAACTTGTCTGGTCGCAGATCTGGATGATATAGAAAAAGAACCGACAATTTACAATTTTTTGACACATGAAGTTTATGAAAATGATACCTGGATTCACCGAGAAATCGACCTGCGCTGGAAACTACTGGTACATCTTACTCCCGAACAAAGAGAATCCGTACCACCAGCCAATCATAGTATGAATGGAGGAATTTACCATGAAAGAACAACCATCTAATCCTTGCGAGAAAGTCTCATTTATTTTGACCTATGACCAGCTTGAAGCTGCTTATAACATCTACCGGGAACAATTTATTTCCTGCGACTTCATCCGCCGCTCCATGGAACGTCTGGAGGAAAGAATCGGACTCTGCAACCTTCCATATGAAACGCTGCGTGATGATCCAAGCCTTCTTCATGAAGCATACCTGCAGTTTCTCCGACTGGAAGACTGCAATGTGGCTTATAACGACACGCTGGAGCAGGTAATTGATGCAATCGAACAATGGCTTGCCTCTGGCACCTTATCCCCTGTAAACCTTACGGTTCCCAACCAGAATATGGGTGAAACTTTTGGAACGGAGGTGGATGTGTAATGGCAAATATCTGCTGTGATGATGTGATCTTTTATACAGAAGGAAATCCGGAAGGACTATATGACTTGTGGGAGGACCTGGAAACCTACATCATTCTGAACCAGAATCCTGATTTATGCTGGATTGGCAATTTATTTTCCCACAAGAAAATAGATTCCACCGGAATATCTCTTCGTGGAAATGTCAGCTACATGGAATGGAATGATACGTATATTCTACTTTCTTTAGAGACAGCATGGACTCCACTTTATGAAGCATATCAGGCGATAGCCGCTGCATATCATGTTCCCTTTGTGATGCAAAGCATAGAACCTGGAGAACGAATTTATTATAACACGGATGAAGCACACCTATTTTTCCCTGACCGATATTGTGTCCGCTTATATGAAGAAAGCCTATTGACTCCATGTGGCTTAATAATCGGAGAAAAGCTGGAAGACGGTGAACCATTTGAAACGGAAACAGACGTATTAGAACGATTCAGAGATTGCGGATATCCAGCAGCTACACTAAAAGAGTTGGAGCTCATGTTCGATGCGGATGAACTTATTATTTTTGAATTTACAAATCCATATTTGGATCTGGAGCAGAAAAATGCTTGTGCATGAAACTTCTCCCCTCCACACCAAAGACGATTATCATCAGATTTAAAGGAGGAACACCATGACTGATTTGGAACTGGATGTCTGGGATGCATGGCTCAGGGAACGTCAGGAACATCTGGAAGAAACCCTGTCCAATATCTCACCATCGGAAGAACCCTGCAGATATTACCTGCTAACCGGATATATTCAGGGAATGCTAGAAGCTCTTACCATGCTTACGACTGTTGAGGATGGGAAACGCTTCAAGATCAAACTGGAGCAATTTCGCCAGAATCTGCTCCTCTCTGGAGATTACGATGCTACCGGTAACTATAAACAGGCAGTGAAGAAAACTGCTGTTTAAATACTTCGAGCCGCCCAATCGGACGGCTCTTTTTATGCCCGAAAACGGTAGCCTACACCACGTATCGTTTCTATGTAGTGCGGTTCTTCCGGATTTTCTTCTATTTTCTTTCTCAGATTCTTGACTAACCCATAGACACGGTTATCCACTTCTGACTCCACATCCTCATAAATATGCTGGTAAATCTGTTCTTTTGTAAATACCCGATTGGGGGATAAGGCCAGATAAAAAAGCAGGTCATATTCATGTCTGGTAAGTTCCACAACCTTACCATCTTTGATTACGCTCCGCTGAAGCTGGTCTATTTCCAAACCTTGGAATGTCAACTTTTCAGAATTTGTAATCTCCATAACTTCTAACGTACTTTCGCAGGCTAGAACTGATTTAATTTTATTCAGGATTCCCTCTTCGGAATCAGAAATGGTAAGAATCATCACTTTCCCATAACATCACCTGCTTTTCTTAGCATTTAGCTTTCACTCCTCATTAACAATGTTTATCGATTGGTTACATAGATATATGCATCTTCCAAAGTTACGTCACAAGCTATACATCCACTTTCTGACGGCATATTCTCCCCTAACAGTCTTAATCTAATTCCTTCCTCCGTATACTGCTTACTGGAAATATGATATTTTCTTTCTAATTCTCTTGCAAGGCTTTCGTCCTCTGTACAGCATTCCCATACATGCCCTCTTGCCTTATTCAATAATTCCCTCATTGTTCCTGTATAAAGGAATCTACCTTTTTTCATAACCGCAAGCTGATTACAGGTTGCCATCAGATCCTCCACCACATGCGTTGAAAATAATACGGTGCGTTCTTCTGCAAAATCTACCAGTAAATTACGGATACGGATGCGTTCCTCCGGATCGAGCCCTGTTGTTGGTTCATCCACAATTAAAAAATCCGGCTCATGGAGTAATGCCTGCACTAATCCAACTCTTCGCTTCATTCCACCTGAAAGCTGCCGCATTTTCTTTTTCTGATGGTCTGCAAGACTGGTCTTCTCCAGATAGTAATCAATCCTTTTCTTGCTTTCTCTTTTCTCAATTCCAGCCAGATCTCCCATATACTCCAGACATTCTCGAACAGTCAAAGACGGATACAGATCAATTTCCTGTGGCAGATACCCAATCTTTTTCTGTATCTTTTCGTAATTTGCTTCGCAATATAGCGTACCATCTAACAGAACTTTTCCACTTGTGGGTGCAAGCACCGTTGTAAGCACCCGCATCAACGTTGTTTTTCCTGCACCATTTTCACCTAACAGACCAAATATCCCATGTGGGATTTCCAGATCCACATGATCTACCGCTGTCACTCCATTTTTAAATGTTACTGTTAAATCGTCTATTCTTATACTCATAATCTTACCCTCTCTTCTTTAATATCTTAGGAACAAATGCAAGCATCATCCCCGCAAATACCACGCACAGCACCTTCCCGCCAAGCCATCTCCACTCTGTCAGCTTACCGAAATCACAAGTTCCGTAGGAAAATGGTCCCCAGTTTTTCAAAAACTGAGTTGCCTTTCCGGAAATAGAGAAAAAACAGAAAAGCAGCACGACACCCATACCAATCCATCTGTTTCGAACCAGATTGCTGACAGTTACGGAAAGCACACTCCAAAACAAAACAGTTCCGGGAATCGCAATACAATAAATTCCAAACAAGGCACCGCCATCTAATTCTTCTGTCAGATTCACCGGTTTCTGCCAATAAAAGAGTCCATATGCCAACAAACTGATTCCAATCAGATAAGCTACCTGCACAAATAGTCTTTTATAAACTACCCCTGCCTGCTTTTTTAGATTATAAAGGCAGAATACTTCCGAGCGTTTGCTCTGCACTTCCACCAGATAAGTATCTGCACAGAAAACGACTGCCAGAAGCGAAACAGCTCTTTCCACTGCCCCTCCGATTTCGTTTGCGTATACAACAGGCTGGATTGCACTCAATATCACAACAAAAGCGATTGAATATGCAATTTTATAATATGGCATACATATTTTTACTTCTTTCTTCAATGTACTCTCCTCCTTTTCCACATCCACACCGCTATAAACATGAGCAGTATGGATGCTGCCACAAGAAGCAGTTGATTGAGATATACCCGATATGGCAATCCCGTTTCAAAAAAATTCCCCGGAAATCTAACCATAATAGAGAATGGTCTTGCATGACACTGTCCTTTGCTGTCCCATGTCAGCATATTAGAATAAATGATATAAAGAACCAGCGCCGGAACCGCTGGAAGCGGATTCTTAAACAGCAGCGCTGTAACCGCATACACACAGCAGATCATCAGGATGTTCGGCAGGACATACAGGATCGAATTCTGAACAAAATCCAGTATATTCATAGCAAATCCTGATTTTACTGCCGTGGCATAACACAAAATGATAAATACGATATTCATAATGACCAGTGCCGTCGTCATGATGAGAAATCCACTGCTTATTTTCCCGGCAATATATTGAAAAGCCGTCATCGGTTTGGTGTGCAGCAATTCATAAGTATTTTTCCTCATATCCTGGAAAAATAAAAACGCCAGCAGAACCGTTGCAAAGAATGCCATATGCAGGCTTGCAAAATCTGTAAATTTTCTTCCGAAATAATAGGAGAATGGATGTTTCTCAAGATTTTCTCTGATATACCGATTGACTTCCTCCGGGCTTCCCTGATACCATGAAACGTCCTCATACACATAATTGGCACCATTAAAGTGGTATTCCGTTTTCAGATACTGACACGCCTCCGTAATCTCCATCTGTTTCATCTCAGATATCACTGCCTCCGCCTCTGCTTCCGACATGCCAAACCCATTCTCTGTGTCTTGAAGTATCTTTACAATCTCTTTCTCCCACAGTTCTCTCTCCTTATCCGGTGTTGCCGGAATACATCCCTCCATAACATCCCCATCGGAAGCCATTTTTACCTTCCTGAAGGTTTCATCCGGCTTCACGTAATGAATGGACAGATAAGGTGCAAGTGTCTGGTACATACTGATTAAAACAACAATCAAACCGGTCCAAAATATCGGATTTTTAAGATAATTTTTCAGATTCCTTTTTATGATCGCTTTCATAAGTCATCCCGCCTTTCTTTTTTCTACAAACAGCATAGCCTACAAATCACAACAAAAAAACAACAGCCATTTATTTCTGCTGTTGTTTTTCTGATACATAATTTTTAAACACTGCCTCAATTTCCGCACCACCATCTGCTGCATTTTTTATCAGCAGTTTCCCGCCATGCCGTTCGCAGTAGATACGGCTGATATACATACCCATTCCAAAATGCTTTAAATCATCCTGCGAATTTTCATGATAAAACGCCTGTGTCACCGTATCGATATTTTCCTGAAATCCCGTTCCGTCATCACCGATACTCATTTTCAGATCCTGCGCCGTCACTGTCAGCTTCAGCCCGACTTTCTGACTGGCATAGCGGAATGCATTGGACAACAGATTATCCGCTACTTCCATGATGATTTCCGCATCTGCGACCAGAGTTTCCGACTCTCCCACTGCCGTTACCGTGAAGTCCTTTTCTGATTTTTCTTCCATGACTTCTGCCAGCGTTTTTATCTGGCTGATCAACTGCCGGATATCCACCACGGAACAGTTTAATTCCCGTTCTTCCAGTTTCGTCATCTTCCGCATACCATCAATAAAATGGTTCATCCGTTCAATCTGAAGCATACCGCCCCTTAACATCTCCATCATTTTCTCTTGATCAAGCATATCTTCCGGAACAAATTCCAAAAGCATTTCCTGATATCCCCGCATGATTGCAAGCGGCGAGCGGATATCATGGGCAATCGCTGCACGCAGTACCCGCTCATCTTCGATCATCTGCCAAAGTCTACGGTTATTTTCTTCCAACTGCCCACGCATCCTTTCAAATTCCCTGCACAGCATCCCCATCTCGTCCTCGTTCTCATAAGCCATATGAAAATCCAGATCTTCCTCCGCAATCATCTGTGATGCCATCTTCAGTTCCTGAATCGGTCTCTTTAATTTATTTTTGTAAAACAGGCTGACCGCAATTCCACATCCGGCAAAAGAAAAAAGCAATACTCCGTACGTCTGAAGGAAATCACAGGTTTCTGAAATATGCCAGTCCATTCTGCTCATTTTACTCTGATTCGGTCTCGGTACCACTACCTCAAAATTTTCATTGCGGTCATTCATTGCCTGATAATACTCGTCCTGATCCACGTACTTCCACCAGACCTCCTCCTGTATCTGCCCGGCAATCTCAATAATTGACACAGAAAGAAAAAAAGTGACAATCAAGCTGAGTATCGTATATAAAACCATTGTCTTTTTCAAGGATAAATTTCTTATCTTTTCCATCGATACCCCATCCCCCATACTGTCTCAATGTATTCTGTCTGCGTATATTCCGCCAGTTTCTTTCTCACTCTCCGGATCAGTTCCGTAACAACACGGCTGTCACCTTCCGCATCATAACCACACACCTTTTCGTATATCCGCTCCCTGTCAAAAACCTGTCCTGGATTCATGGACAAAAACTCAATGATTGCATATTCCAGCTTCGTAAGCTCCAAATCATTTTCACCGATCTGAACCCTCTTTGCTCCATAATCAATACTGAGGTCTCCGTGGAATCTGTATTCAGACTTCCCTTTATGACGCTCCTCACGCTTCAAATGTGCAATAATACGAGCATCCAGTTCTTTCAGACTAAACGGCTTCAGTATATAGTCATCCCCACCGGATAAAAGCCCGTTTACCCTGTCCTGCTCCTCCACTTTTGCCGTCAGGAAGATAATGGGACAAGTTACTTTGCCCCGGATACGTCTGCATACTTCTAATCCGTCTATTTTAGGCATATTGATGTCCAGCAAGATAATATCCGGTTTCTTATGGATTTTTTCCAAAGCATCTGTGCCATCTTCTGCCATCATTACATCATATCGTTTGATTTCAAAATAGTTCTTTAACATCTTTAATAATTCGATGTCATCATCCACGATCAAAATTCTATATGCCACTTTTATCACCTCGTTTTATCAGTATACAACGAAAAAAACAATAAATAAACAACAAGAGAAACACTTCGAGCCGCCCATTGCCGGACGGCTCCTTTTATGCCCGAAAGCGATATCCAACACCACGTATCGTTTCTATGTAGTGCGGTGTTTCCGGATTTTCTTCTATTTTCTTTCTCAAGTTCTTAATCAGACCGTAAATTCGGTTATTCACTTCTGACTCCGCTTCCTCATAGATATGCTGATAGATCTGTTCTTTCGTGAATACCCGATTAGGAGATAACGCAAGATATAGAAGCAGATCATATTCATGTCGGGTAAGCCCCACTGTCTTATCTTCTCTGATTACACAACGCTGAAGCTGGTCTATTTCCAGACTTGGGAATCTCAACTTTTGAATGTTTACATTATCCATAAACTCTACTGTGTTTTCACAGACTAGAACCGATTTAATCTTATTCAGAATTTCTTCCTCGGAATCAGAAAACGTAAGAATCATTACTTTCCCATGGTATCACCTGCTTTTCAACCCTTCCTGATCTTTTTCAAATATCCGGAAATAGTTTATAAACATATCCCGAACGAGTTCACGTGATGTCATTTAATTTCTCTTTTATATAAAGAGGCACAATTACGCAATTTATCAGTAGCCCTCTTTTTTATCCGGATCATAAAATTTCTGCAGTAACAGCCGAAAGTTTCAATAGCTTTATCAGACGTTCGTAATACTATTTCTTCTTTAACCCATATCGACTATAACCTATATATATTAAAGGCAACAGTACAATAAATAATAAGATGTACAGAAACATCAATAACGAAATCTGACGAAATACAAACGAACCAATCTGAAAAAGAATCGGCGTCCTCACTGCATTAAAAATATTAGTCAATACAGTTGGCAGCAAATTGAAAAAAGCATCAAATGCCGGTAATACTCTTGCGATAAACGGCATCATACAAAGCAGGAAAAACGGGATACAAATCGCCAGATTCGGTGTATGCATCTTAACTGTCACCAGCATAGTCAACGCAGCACAAAACATTGTCACGATATACCCGCCCACAAGTATCAGCAAATAATATTCTCCATATGTCATAACATAAATACTGTATGGATCATCAATCTGATACGGCGTGAAAAATCCGCTTGTTCCCATTACTGCAAATGAGATAAGAGACAATACCCCCACTCCGATCCAATAGGTAACCGTTGACACAAGTATTCCCGCAAAAATCTTGCTTTTTATTGCCTTCGTTCTTCCATATTTAGTGGCAAAAAAAACATCCTCTGTTCCCGGGCGGAACTCTCCGGAAAATATACCAGCTACCAAAAAACCTATGATCACTGCCATTAACAGTACATAAGTTTGTGCGTACATTGTCATCGTAGTCCAGGAATCTTTTGCTTCGAACATAAAAGGTATTTCTATCTTTTTATAAACGCTTTCCAGATAACTTCTCTTTTCAGGTGTAGTACCATACTCTTCCACTATTTTCTTCATATTGTCCTGATAGATTGTATAGATATTCTGTAGCTGTTCATCTGAAAGCTGATATACTACACTTTCATTCCATTCTGAATCTGGAGTCATTATGCCAATTACAAAACTATAAATATCATAATATGACTGTACTGTTTTTCCATATTCTGTATTTGGTATTTCATCCGGATATTTGGCAGATATCGTCTTGTAATCATTTATTACTTCGGAAATTTTCTCCGCTGTAAGTTCCCCTTTCCATTGATTGATATTTTCAGCCAGAAGCCGTCCCGATTCAATCCCAGTGTGATTTTGCCCCTCTTCATCCACATAGCGCATACTTCCGATTGCCATACCGGAATAAATAATCGTCACCACAAGCACTGCCGCAAGCAAAACCTGATTAACCCGCTTAGAAAAAATCTTTTTCAACTCATATTTGAACATCATCTTTATCACCTGCCTTTTCTCCAAAATACAGAAGAAATGCATCCTCCAGTGTTGTCTCCACCTGTACTGCATTCCTTGCCGGCGGCGTCTTTGAAAGGACTCTTAGTTCCACTCCGTCGGCAACTGTCCTTACATTTCCAGTCAGATATTTCTTCATATAATTATTCAGTTCCCTTTTAGGAACAGTACAATTCCATACTGACATATCCATAGACAAAATAATCTCATCCGATGTTCCTGTATAGAAAAATTTTCCTTCTTTCATCAATATGATTTCATTTGCCACGTATTCGACATCTGACACAATGTGGGTAGACAGCAGGACAAGGCGGTCTTCCGACAATTCACTGACCAGATTTCGGAACCGGATTCTCTCATTCGGATCAAGACCGGCGGTTGGCTCATCCAATACTAATATCCGCGGATCATTCAACATCGCCTGAGCAATTCCGACTCTCCGGATCATTCCCCCTGATAAAGTGCGCATCTTTTTTTTTCGCTTTTCAGCCATCCCGACCTGCTCTAGCAGTTTTAAAGCCCTTTTCTTTGCCACGATGGGACGGAGTCCTTTGATGGATGCAATATACATCATGTAGTCATACACTGAAAGATCCGGATAAAACCCGTAATTCTGCGGCAGATAACCGAGTATCCCTCTATAAGATGCTCCCAAACTGAAGATATCCTTTCCATTCCACAAGATTTCTCCGCTTGTCGGATTTATCGCTGTACACAGCATCCGCATCAAAGTGGTTTTCCCCGCTCCGTTTACTCCCAATAACCCATATACACCTTTCTCCATAGAATGTGTTACGTGATCTACTGCATGTACATCTCCATAAGCTTTTGTTACATTTTTAAATTGCAGTTCCACTCGACTTCACCTCCCAGTTTATTTCGCAGTTACATTGCGATTTGTGAACACAAAAGATCAGATAACCAAACGATATGATCAGCAAGCCAACCCAGATCGGTACCGAAATTTTCTGATAAATAGAATCTGTGGACACAATCAGCGTCCAAATCAGTATGCAGGATATACTTAGAAAAACAGCAATATGCTCCATATCATTCCATTTGCTATACAATAGTCGGAAACAGATACAACAGGAAACATTAAGCGGCACTAGAAAATCTATGATGATCCGGTATGCCGAAATCTGTAGTGTATAAACTGAAATACTGAAAAAAGCTGTAATCATAACCAGATCCACTGCTGCAAATAGCAATGTCCTTGCAGCACAGATCTGGCGCAGTGAATAGAATGCCGTTTTTTCGATCTCGACTGCAGAAAATCTCCGGTTCTTCCAGATTTCAGGTACGATCATCACAGAAAACATCACCGACATAGCCCCCAGTGTCCGCTCTGTATTTGCTCCTCCATCTGAGTCCGCTAGCAGAATCCAAAGCAGAAACAGGATTCCTCCCTGCAGGGCCCACCATCTTTTCTTGATAAATTTGAACTGCTCAAATAAAAATTCGAAATATGACGCCCGTCTGTTATCCTGACGGCTCACAATGTCTGAACACCGTTCCATTACTGTGCAAACTGCCGTTTCCTGTATATATTCCTTCTGTATCAAGGATTTATACTCCTTGATTTTTCTCTGATACTGCTTCAATCTCTTCCCTCCTCCAACTGTTTTGACAGTAATTCTTTTGCTTTCGAAACACGATATTTTACAAGTGATAATTTTATATGTAATAAATCAGAAATTTCTTTTTGTTTTAACCCCTGAAAGAAAAACAAGATTGCCGTCTCT
>NZ_QUHK01000018.1:10843-73760 GCF_003479665.1 Blautia sp. AF14-40 | reverse complement strand
CAAAATCATGATTAAGAAGTCACTTAGAGCATATATCACCGGCGGCCAGCTTATATTTCTTATACTGGCGCACCGCAAAGTGGTTTGGCTTCTCGGCTTCCAGTGCATCAAACATCAGGTCTACGGGGTTTTTGAACTCCTCGTCATCCTCACGGACTTCCATGGCGTTGATGAACTCAATGAGGGTGGAGAAGTTTTGTTCCTCCACCGGAGCCTCATAATGGATATAGCCAATAAGCGCGCAGTATAACAAGGTTTCTGCTTTTACCCAGAAATCGTCTCCGGCCTTGCCTTCGCCTTTGGTATTGGCGATCAGCGTTGTTACCAGCTTCAAGATGTCCTTTTCGCTATGGATATAGGCGAAAGGGTTATAGTGCATGGACTTCTTGAAGTTGATGGTATTTAGGACCTTGATTCGGTACGGCTCATAAATGACCTTGCCGTGCTTATCCTTCATAGGCTTTCCGTCTTTCCCCAGCTTGGGTGCGCCCCTTTGGAGCATTTTTCCGCACTCCACCAAAATGGTTCCCTTCGGGTCTGTGACCACATAGGAACTGTGCATCTGCATCAGATTCGGTTTGAGCCAGAAGCGGGTCTTACCGGAACCGGAGCCGCCAATCACCAGCACATTTTTGTTTCTGGCGGTCTTTGGGTCCTTGGGGCGGCTGTTCATTGTCAGGCTCTCCGTTTTCGTCAGAATCACATTGTTCTGGAATACCGGGTCGATGTAGGGTGCAATGTCCTCATGGGTTCCCCAACGGGCGGAACCGTATTCCATGCCGTGCCTGTACTTCTTGGCGTTCTTGCTTTTCAGGTACACAGCCAGCCGCAGGCCGCCGCCGCAGCACAGGCCCACCAGCAGGTCCAGCGGGTGCAGGCTGGGCCACCAGCTGGCCAGCGCCACCGGCAGCGTGGAGAAGAACGAGAGCATTTTTGCCGAAGCGTCCGCACCCACGGCCATCCGCCACGCTTCACCGAAGTTGGTGGAGAAAAGCCCCATCAGGATATACGGCAGATTCAGCAAAATGAGCTTTTTGATGTTCAGCTGCTTTTTCATCGTTCCAGCTCCTTCCGCTTGTTCCGGTCCACGACGGCGTGTTTTACCAGTTCTTTGAACTGGCTCAGCTTTGCCAGCACGGACGGGCGCTCGGATTTCTCCGCCTTCCTGACCTTTTTCCCGGTGTACTCGGTAAAAGCAGCGGTCAGGGCATCCGCGTCCCGACCCTTGAAAAAGATCAGGTACTTGGGTGGGGAGCTGCTGCGGTCCTTCTTCACCGCATAGTCCACGCCGTATTTCCGCGCGATCTTCTCAAACTCCTTGATGGAGGGGTCGGTGATCTCGATGTTGGAAACGCCCTGATTCTGGCCGATCAGCTGTTTCACCGTCTGCTTGCCGTGGGGAATCACGGGGGTATCCCGGCTTTTCTGCTTTTGCAGCTTCTTTTCCTTGCGGTGGGCAAGGTACTTGGTGATGGCGGCTTTCATCAACCGCCCGGTAAACTTTGTTCCGCTGACTACCAGCGTCAAAGTCCTGTTTTCCACTTCCTCCTGCATAGGTCATCGCCTCCTTTCCACGGATTTTGCAGGGGTGGCACTTGATACTAAGGCGGGACCACCAGCCGCCGCAGCAGGTATTTCAGCATGGCAGGCTCCTTTCAGCGCAGCTGGTCGGAGCGGTCATAGTACAGATGGCCCTGGCGCACTTTGGCATGGCTGAGAATCTTGATGTGGCCCTTTTCCTGGTTCTCCAGGCTTTTCTGGTATCCGGCCTCCGTCAGAAACAGGCGGGTCCGTTCACCTTTCCAGCCCACCGGGGAATCGTCGGTCAGCACATCGAAGATAATCATGTGCCGGGTGTCCTCGGCAAACCGCTCCAAATCCATGTACTCATGGCCGTGGTAGTTCTGCGCCCCGGCTTTGAGGCGCATTTCCTCCATCAGCTGGCCCACGGTCTTACGCTCAGGCATGGCGTGCGCCTCCTTTCCCGCGTCCCTGGCCCTTCACGGCCAGGATACCGTCCAGGGTGGTGGCGGTGATCCGCAGGCGCTCGGCGGTGGCAATGTCATTCTTCACGGTCTCGTCGATGCCGTGGCCGCAGACCACCAGCACATGGGACCGGCGCAGGTAGTCCCGCGCCATATCCAGCCCGTCCTTGTGTTCCTGTGGAATCTCGTCTTTGAGGAAGGTAGGCAGGAACAGCACCGGGCAGATGGGCGAATACCCGGCATCGTACACCTGACGGCAGTAGGCCGCAGCGTTCTCGGCGTTCTCATACTGGCTGTTGCTCCATGGAGCCGTAATGTAGGCAAGAGGTCGTTTCATGGCAAAATCCTTTCTCCCGGTGTTTTCGGGCAGCAGAAAAGCGGCTGCTTACCAGCCGCCTGCGTACATATCGTGGTTAACTTGTGCGGTGTAGTGGTTGCTGATCGTGGTCGGCGCATTAAACAGCACCGCAAGCAGATACTGCTTCATGTTGCGGATTTCGGTGGTATTGTTCCGCAGGCATTCCATGACAAACTCGATGTGGGAGCAATCCAGCTTCAAAAAACGGGAGCGGACCACCTCATGGGTGAAGTCGCTGCCAGCGATCCGGGTGGTTTTCCGCTTGGCGCAGACGGTCTCCACCATCAGCTCCACAATCTCGTCCAGGTCCTCCCGGTAGGTGGTAAACTCCCGGCACAGGTGGTCATACTCGATGTTCTCCAGAATCAAATCCCGATAATTTTCCATCTCTGAGACAGACATCGCATCCCTTCCTTTCCGTTCCGGCAGCTGTGCTGCCGCTGGCTCCCGGAAGGGAATAGAATCGGTACTTGATCCATAAGTAATTGTTTTTTCTGTATTTGATTTCTCTATATTTAATTCTGCGGGCTTTTCCGTATCCGGTTTTACCATATCCGGGTTTTCCGTATCTGGTGAAGCCGTATCCGGCTGGGGCGTATCCGGGTTCTTCGGCTGTGGTTGCTCGTAGATAACATACTCGGTATCGCTGATCCGACCCTGCCGGTCTCGCAGCTGATGGCGGACAATGTACCCGGCAGTTTCCAGCTCCCGCAGCGCGCCGCCGATAGCGTCCACGCCCTCTTTGCAGATGGCGGCAAGCCCTCTGGTGGTATAGTTCCAGTCTTCCGGTAAGGACAGCATCATGGAAAGCAGCCCCTTGGCTTTCAGGGACAGTTTCCCGTTGCGTAAATGGTGATTGCTCATCACGGTATAATCTCTGGTTCGTTCAATGCGAAATACGGCCATTGACCTCACTCCTTCCAAATTTCTCAGGGTATGAAAAAAGCCACAATCCTGTAAAAAGAATTGTGGCAGTCAGCTGTTTTGTTCACTTTTTCTGCGCCGGTAGGGGCGCTTGGGAATGGGCGGTCTGTCCAACAGGTCATTTCCCTGAGAGAATGGCAGAGTTTGCAGAACACGGTCAATCTCTATAAATTCCATACCATGCTGGGAATGGCAATCCTCCCGGATTGCTTCCCGGATTTCCTTTACAGTACACATTTCAATCCTTTCCTTTCGCAGTAATGATTTGTTTATGAGTGGCGGCGGTGTTTTCCCGGTTTGAAATCGAGGATATGTCCCTCAATCACACGAGCGTAACGCTTGATCTTGATCTCCCGACGCTGCTGGCTTTGCAGGGCGGCCTGATACCCGTCCTCGGTCAAAAACAGCCGCATTTCCTCTCCGGGACTGCCGTAAGCTGTGCTGGGACGCAGGACGGAAAACTCAATCATCCAGCGTGTGTCATCCCAAAACCTCTCTACGGCGAGAATGTTGTGTCCTTTCAGCTCGCGGGCTGAAATATCCCTCATAGGCGGCTCCTTTCATCGTTCCTGATCTCTCTGGCGTTTTTTCTGCCACTGTTCCAGCAGCTTGATAATAGTTTCCTGCATCCGCTGGGGCGTATAGCTTTTAGGGAAATACTTCCGCAAGGTGTCAGAGGTAAATGTCACTCGGTCCAGATCGCTTTTCTTTTCCTCACCCATGATGACACGCATCATATCGAGGGTCAGATGCCCCTCCTGACTGTATTTCTTGAGCCGCTGGGCTTGAGAAAGAGAAGGGGTAGCCTGTTCGCTGTCCATCGCGTCCAGCAAGTCTACCTGTTCTTCCTTTTTGAGAAAGGACAGCTCATAGGCAGGGTTCAGGGCAATCTTCTTTTCATCCACCATATCCATCAATTCAGGAATCAACTCTGTCAGACGAATATAGCGCTGAATTTGATTTCGACTTTGCCCCACCTGTTCAGCAAGCAACTGGTCTGATCGCTTTTGTGTCCCAACTTGGGACACATTTTCTTTACTCGGTCTGCCAGCCTGTCTTTTCATGGCATCCAGCTTCATCTTGTAGGCAAAGGCTCTTTCACTTGGGAGCAAGCTTTCTCGCTGCAAGTTGCTGTCAACCATAATGATCGTGGCGGCATCATCATCCAAATCCCGAACAATGACCGGCATGGTCTCCTTGCCTGCCAGCTCACTGGCTCTGTGCCGCCTGTGTCCGGCTACCAGCTCATAACCGCCCTCTGGGTCCGGTCGAGCAATCGCCGGAACCAGAACGCCATACTGCTTGATACTGTCAGCGGTCTCCATCATGGCTTCGTCATCCTTGACTTTGAATGGGTGGTTCCTAAAGGGATGCAGCTCAGACAGCGGAATCTCCTGAATCTTTTCCAGCTTTGCATCTTGACGGCCTTCTTCGGTGGAGAATAGATCATCTACCGAGGCCAGCTCTATTTTTTTCGCGCTGCTTTTCAAGTTTCAACACCTCCTTCGTCAGATTTCGATACCCCTCTGCCACTTTGCCGCCAGGGTCATGGGCGAAAATACTTTTTCCCTCTGCGCTAATTTCCTTTGCCCGGACAGAGTGGGGAATCTCTGTGCCGAATACTTTGATCTTGCTGCCATAGGTCTCACGTAGGAGCGCGGAGATCTCTTTGGCAAAGTTGGTTCGGCTGTCCACCATCGTCAGCAGGATACCGTCTATCTGGAGCTTGGGGTTGATCTGCCGTTTCACCTTACTGACCGTAGATAGAAGCTGTTCCAACCCTTTGGCGGGCAGATACTCTGCCTGAACGGGAATTATGATCCTGTTCGCAGCCGCCAGCGCATTGACCGTAAGCATCCCCAACGAGGGCTGACAGTCAATCAGGATATGGGAATATTGTCCCTTCAGTGTGTCCAGGTATTGCCGTAAAATTGTTTCACGGCTCATGGCGTTTACCAGAGAAACCTCCATACCGGAAAGCTGAATATCCGCAGGCATCAGGTCAACGCCTTCTGCATGATGCAGAATACCTTCTCCGGGGCGTATAGGATGATCCATCAGAATTTTGCCCATTGCATCCGACAGTGTAAATGGCAGCTTGTCCGGTTGCGGATTTCCCAAGCTGATTGTCAGGCTTCCTTGTGGGTCCCCGTCGATCAGAAGCACTTTCTTTCCGGCCTGTGCCAGACCTATTCCCAAGTTCGCACAGGTTGTTGTTTTGCCAACGCCGCCTTTCTGGTTGGCGATGGCGATGATTTGTGTGTTCATGACTTCACCTCATTTCTGATTGTTGCTGTTGTTTCTGGAAATAGAAAAAGCCGCCACTTCAAAATCATAAAGTGACGGCCCTTTCTAATGCCGGAATCTCTGAAACAAAAAAAGCACCCAGTTATTTGTTACTGAGTGCCTGCATTAGAATCGTATTTAATTGTTCAGATTTGGTCAGATTATGCCAAACCCTCCAGCGAAAAATCCGGTGTCTGAGAGTGCCAAATCACCCTCAAAAATACCACCGAAATTGCTCTCTGGTTGTCCTATTTTTTAACCACTAAGGCCGTTTTTTGACCCCATTTTTGCCGGTTGTCCTATATTTAACCACTAAAAATTGGGTGAAATCGGCTCTCGTTTTGCCAAATTTGGTCAAACCATATCAGCCCGTTTAGATATAGCAAAAGCCCGGAAAACCTTGATTTTCCGGGCTTTTTGAACCATTTTGATATAGTCTGAGCAGTCGATTATCGCTTGCTGAACTGCGGAGCGCGACGAGCTGCTTTGAGACCGTACTTCTTACGCTCTTTCATTCTAGGATCACGAGTCAGGAATCCTGCTTTTTTCAGAACTGGTCTGTAGTCGTTGTCTACAGTCAGAAGGGCACGTGCAACACCGTGACGGATTGCTCCTGCCTGTCCTGTGTATCCGCCGCCATGAACGTTTACGATCACGTCAAATTTATCAGCGGTCTCTGTAGCTGCCAGAGGCTGACGAACGATAACTTTCAGGGTCTCCAGACCAAAATACTCATCGATGTCTCTTTTATTGATGGTAACTTTACCAGTTCCCGGTACAAGATATACTCTTGCGATAGATTTTTTTCTTCTTCCGGTTCCGTAATATTTTGCGCTAGCCAATGTTCTTTACCTCCCTATTAAAATGTTAATACTTCTGGTTTCTGAGCTGCATGAGCGTGCTCTGCACCAGCGTATACGTGAAGTTTTGTGAACATCTGTCTTCCAAGAGGTCCTTTTGGAAGCATGCCTTTCACTGCAAGTTCAACAACCTTCTCCGGTTTCTTAGCCATCATCTCACGAAGAGTAGCTTCTTTCATTCCGCCTACATAATCGGAGTGGCTGTAATAGATCTTCTGATCCAGTTTTTTACCGGTTACTGCTACTTTATCAGCGTTGATTACGATTACGTAATCACCAGTATCTACGTGCGGAGTGTACTCCGGTTTGTTTTTTCCACGTAATACTTTTGCTACTTCAGATGCCAGACGTCCTAATGTACATCCTTCTGCATCAACAACATACCATTTTCTTTCAATCTTATCTGGATTTGCCATAAAGGTGTTCATGGATATAACCTCCTGTGAAAAATTCAATTTACTGTTTCATGTATATAGGAAACCGCCTTACCGGGGCTTATGGCATCGGCGTTTTCAAACTACGTCACACATTTAGTAATTATATTATACGGATTTTGGAATGTCAACTGTTTTTTACCCATATTTTGCATTTTTTTGCAAACTGCGAGTCCCGTTTTGCGGGAAATACAGACCACTTATGTCTTTACTCGAAATCCCATTCGGGATACCGGATCTGCACCAGGGTCAGCCCCTCCGGCCTGGCCGTTGCTCCCGCCATTTTTCGATCCTTCGCCGCAAGGATTTCTTTTACTTTCTCCGGCGGATAATCACCCTTTCCAACCTCAAGCAGTGTTCCGGTGATAATCCGCACCATATTGTAGAGAAAACCGTTTCCGGTGATCCGGAAGCGGATCAGATCGTCTTCTTTTTCCAAACTCGTTTCATAGATCGTACGGACCGTGTCGGTCACCTCCGGTTTTGCTGTTGCAAAGCTTTTAAAATCATGCATGCCAACCAGATACGATGCTGCCTGCCGCATCGCATCCACATCCAGCGGGCCGTACCAGAAATAGGAATTCAGTCTCCGCGTCGGATCTGCAAAGGTGCGGTTCAAAATCCTGTATTCATATGTTTTGACTGTTGCGGTAAAACGCGGGTGAAAGTCTGGCGGCACTTCGGATGATCCCTGAATACGGATATCTGCCGGAAGCCGTGTGTTGAGTGCAAATGCGATACGGTCCGCCGGCATTCTCGCATCCGTATCAAATACCGCAACATTGCCGAGAGCATGTACCCCGGCGTCGGTCCGGCTTGCGCCGATGCAGGCCGTTTTCTTCGCAAAAAGATCGGAAAGAGCCTGATTTAATACTTCCTGTACTGTAATGCCGTTTGGCTGCACCTGCCATCCACAGTAATTTGTGCCGTCATACGCTACAATCAGCTTAATTCTGCGCATTCTTCTCCTCCGTTTTCGTCAAAGTCAGAGTCCGCACACGCGAAGGCCGATACTGCACACAAGGTATGCCATAAGAACGCCATACGCTGCATAATCGCGCGTCTGATACCGAAGCGGTTTCATCTGTGTTCTTCCCTCTCCTCCATGGTAGCAGCGTGCTTCCATCGCCAGCGCCAGATCATTTGCACGGCGGAATGCTGAAATAAACAGCGGCACCAGAAGCGGCACCATGTTCTTTACTCTCTGGATAATATTTCCGCTCTCAAAATCCGCGCCGCGCGCCATCTGCGCTTTCATAATCTTGTCTGTCTCTTCCAGGAGAATCGGGATAAAACGGAGTGCGATTGACATCATCATGGAAATCTCATGCACCGGCACATGGATTTTTTTCAATGGTCCGAGCAGGCTTTCGAGTGCATCCGTCAGCTGGTTCGGTGTTGTCGTCAGCGTCATCAGTGAAGAGCCGATCATCAGGAAAATCAGACGCACCGACATACGGCATGCCATAGCCACACCCTCACGGGTGATCGTAATTTTCCAGATACGGACGAGCACCTCACCCGGCGTAAATAAGATGTTAAACACCATCGTAATCGCAAGCAGCACAAAAATTGATTTCAAACCCTTCGTGATAAATTTGAACGGTACCTTCGACAGTTTAATCATCACCGCAAGGAATACGGTTCCAAGCAGATAGCCCCAATTGTGGAACAAAAAGAGGGAAACGACATAAACGATCGTTCCTACAAATTTCACACGCGGGTCAAGCCGGTGCAGAATGGAATCTGCCGGGTAATACTGTCCCAGAGTAATATCTCTTAACATACTTCTGCTCCTTTTTTCCCGTTTTTCTTCTGACTTTCCAGTGCCGCAAGAATCGTATCGCGTGCCTCCTCAACCGTCGTCGCCGTTACGTCCACGTCCATGCCGTGTTCCTTTAGCGCATGCATAATATACGTCATCTGCGGCGCCGCAAGACCGATTTTCTCGAGCTCTTTATAGTGAGCGAAGACTTTCTTCGGTGTATCGTCAAACGCCACATGACCGTGGTTCATGACAATAATCCGCTCTACATATTTTGCAATATCCTCCATGCTGTGCGATACGAGCACGACCGAAATGCCGCGCGTCTTATGCAGCAATGCAAGCTGATCGAGGATTTCATCGCGTCCCTTCGGATCAAGGCCTGCAGTCGGCTCGTCAAGCACCAGAAAATCCGGGTTCATGGCAAGCACACCGGCAATCGCAACACGACGTTTCTGACCTCCGGAGAGTTCAAACGGCGATTTTTCATACATTTCCTTTGGAAATCCGACATGATCCAGCGCCTCTTCCGCCCGTTTTCTGCATTCCTCCGGTGAAAGTCCCTGATTTTTCGGTCCGAAGCAGACATCTGTGATCACATCCGTCTCAAAAAGCTGATGCTCCGGGTACTGAAAAACCAGTCCCACATGGCTTCGAAGCTCTCTTAGCGGATATCCTTCTTTCCAGATATCCTCTCCGTTATACAGCACCCGTCCCAATGTCGGGCGGATCAGACCGTTCAAATGCTGCACAAGCGTCGATTTTCCGCTTCCCGTATGGCCGATAATCCCAACAAACTGGCCATTCGGAATTTCAAGATTGATATGCTCCAGGGCGTGCATTTCATATGCCGTTCCCGGGCTGTATGTGTACGTTACATCTTCAAGTTTCAATGACATAATGCATTCACCAGTTCTTCAATGGTCAAAATTCCCTCCGGGAGATCTACACCATTTTTTCTCAATTCATAAGCCAACAGTGTCACTTGGGGTACATCAAGACGGAGTTCTTTTAATTTCTCCACTTCGGAAAAAATCTCCCTTGGCGTCCCCTGCATTACCAGCTTACCGTTGTCCATAACGAACACACGGTCCGCAAAAACAACCTCTTCCATGTAATGCGTAATCAGAATAACCGTAACGCCCTTTTCTTCATTCAGCTTACGCACAGCGCGAAGAACCTCTTTTCGTCCGTTCGGATCCAGCATCGCGGTTGGTTCATCAAGAACAATACATTCCGGCTGCATAGCCATCACTCCTGCAATTGCAACCCTCTGTTTCTGACCTCCCGAGAGCTTATTCGGAGAGTGGGCCCGGTATGAAATCATCCCGGTCGCCGTAAGGCTCTCCTCCACCCGTTTCCAGATTTCATCGGTCGGGACACCCAGATTTTCCGGTCCAAAGCCGACATCCTCTTCCACCACATTTCCGATGATCTGGTTATCCGGGTTCTGGAATACCATACCGGCTTTCTGGCGGATCTTCCAGACATCCTCCTCATCTGTCGTCTTCATATCGTCCACCCACATGGTGCCTTCTGTAGGCACCAGCAGAGCGTTGATATGTTTCGCAAGCGTTGATTTTCCGCTTCCGTTATGCCCGAGCACCGCGATAAACTGTCCCTTCTGGATTTCCAGACTGACGTCCTCGATCGCTTTTGTTACTTCCGGCTCCTGTCCTTCCTCCTCATAACGGAGGTATTCATACCCAAGGCCTGCCGCACGTATCATACCCATGACATTATTCCCCGCTTTCTTCTGCATCCGAGCGGATTTCATCAATCAGATTCCAGATCTCCTCGCGTCCCTGTTTTGTCTCTGCAGAAAACGGAATCACAATCGTATCTTTCTCAACCTCCAGCGTCTCGCGGATCAGCTTGATCTGCTTCTGAAGCTGGCTGCGCTTGATCTTGTCCAGCTTCGTCGCAATGATGATCGGCTGATAGCCGTTTCGAAGAATCCAGTTGTACATGATGCGATCGTTGTTGGACGGTGCATGACGGATATCAATCAGAAGAAATACTGCGTGCAGCATTTTTGACTGATGCAGATAATCCTCGATCAGCTTGCCCCATTTTGCTTTAACCTCCTCGGAGGCTCTCGCAAAACCGTATCCCGGCAAATCCACCAGATACATTTCCTCATTGATGTGGTAGTAGTTGATCGTCTGTGTTTTTCCCGGCTGCGCACTGGTACGCGCCAGTGATTTCCGATTCATCAGGGCATTGATGAGAGAAGATTTTCCAACATTGGATTTTCCCGCAAATGCCACTTCCACCTGACCGGTATCCGGCAGTTTACTGGTGATTCCGCAGACATGCTGCAGCTCTACCTGTTTAATTACCATACTTTTCTTCTCCTGTTTTTTGCATCTTCTGGCCTTACTTCTTTTCCACAAGTGCCAGTTTTAATACCTGTTCCATGCTGCCGACAAATTCGATCTGCAGTCCGTCTGTGATCTCCGCATCCAGTTCTCTTACATCCGGCTCATTTTTCTCCGGAACGAGAACCATATGGATACCGGCTTTCTTTGCCGCCAGCAGCTTCTCTTTTAAGCCGCCGATCGGAAGCACACGGCCGCGGAGCGTAATCTCTCCGGTCATCGCAACGTCTGCTTTTACCGGAACCTTTGTGATCGCGGAAACCATCGCCGTCGCCATCGTAATACCGGCAGACGGGCCATCTTTTGGAACGGCTCCCTCCGGAATATGAATGTGGATGTCGTGTTTCTCGAAAAATTCTTTCGGAATCTTATACTGCTCTGCCACGGAACGAATAAAGCTGATGCCCGCCTGCGCAGACTCCTTCATCACATCGCCGAGCTGGCCGGTCAGCAGAAACTCTCCTTTTCCCGGCATCACATTGACCTCGATCTGCAGCGTATCGCCGCCGACTGCCGTCCAGGCAAGACCGCGCACAATACCAATCTCCGGTTTTTCGTTGGCCGGCTGGAACTCATACCTCTCTTTTCCGAGGAACTCTTCCAGGTTTTCTTTCGTCACAACAACCTCTTTTACCTGTTCCTCGAGAATCTTTCTCGCACTCTTTCTGCAGATTCTGCCGATCTGGCGCTCCAGGGAGCGGACACCGGCCTCTCTGGTGTAGCCGCTGATCACTTCCATCAGCGCCTCATCCTCGATCACAAGCTGTGCTTCTTTCAGACCGTTCGCCTTCTTCTGCTTCGGAACGAGATGTTCTTTTGCGATATGGAACTTCTCGTTTTCCGTATAGCTTGAAATTTCAATCACTTCCATACGGTCCAGCAACGGACGCGGAATGTTCTGAATATCATTTGCGGTTGCAATAAAGAGCACCTCCGAAAGGTCGATCGGAAGCTCTACGTAATGATCGGCAAATTTATTATTCTGCTCGGAATCGAGGACCTCAAGAAGTGCGGAAGAGGTATCTCCCTTGTAATCTGCACTTACTTTGTCGATCTCGTCGAGCAGCATCAACGGATTTTTCACCTTCGCCTGATGGAGTCCCGCCGCAATGCGTCCCGGCATCGCGCCGATGTAGGTTCTTCTGTGGCCGCGGATCTCCGCCTCATCCCGCACACCGCCGAGACAGATGCGGACGTATTTTTTATTCAGGGCTCGCGCCACGCTTCTCGCAATCGAGGTCTTACCGGTTCCCGGAGGGCCTGCCAGGCAGAGAATCGGGCTCTCGCCTTTCTTCGTCAGGGTGCGTACGGCCAGGAATTCGAGGATTCTCTCTTTTACTTTCGAAAGACCGTAGTGATCTTCCTCCAGAATCTCGCGTGCTCTTGCCAGATCTTGATTGTCACGGGATGCCTTATCCCACGGAAGCCCCAGCAGTGTCTCGATATAGCCGCGAATCACGCCTGCCTCGGACGGATTGTTGGCCGAATTTTCCAGACGGTGAATCTCCTCGGAAATCCGCTCTTTTACCTCTTTGGAGGCTTTGAGCTTCTCAAGCTGCTTCTTATAATTTTCAATCTCGGTCCGGGAATTGTCCTCGCCGAGTTCCTCGCGGATGACTTTAAGCTGCTCGCGCAGAATATAATCACGCTGGTTCTTATCGATCCGCTCTTTGATTTTTCCCTGAATCTCCGAACGGATCTCCTGAATCTGAATCTCGTTGGCGATCATGACGCAGAGCGTATCATACCGCTCGGAAAGCTCCACAGCCTCCAGCAGTTTCTGGCGGTTTACGTAGTCGAGGGGCAGATTCATGCAGATCTGGTCCACCAGCTTTCCGACTTCTTCGGTTCCGAGGATCTGGCCTGCCAGTTCCTTGCTGACTTTCTGCGTCTGCTCGCAGTAGACGGCAAACAGCTCTTTTAAGTTGCGCAGCATTGCCTCCTGCTCGATATCGGAAAACTGCATTTCGTCCGAGCCGGTAAACAGCGCCACCTCGGCGCGGAGATACTCGCTCTCCTCTTCCTCGAAGTTCAGCAGTTCTGCACGTCTTTCTGCTTCTACGAGAATCCGCAGAACATCTTTTGGCATTCTCACAACCTGTTTGATGACCGCAATTGTTCCAATTTTATACACATCAAGCAGACCCGGTACTTCCGTATCCGGGTCTTTCTGTGTAATCAGGAAAATTTTCTGGTCTCCCAGCATCGCCTCCTCGACCGCACGGACCGATTTAGGTCTGCTGATATCAAAATGTACAATCATATCCGGCAGAATCGTCGTTCCACGCAGCGCAATCGCCGGTAATACTTTTGTCACTTCTTCCATTTAAGTTTCCTCCTGCGTTTTTCAGGCGGTTTCCGGTCTTCCGGATCTTCTTCCCATATTCCGCCGTGGAACAGGGGCCGGTTCGCCGTGAATAATCTCCGGCTCCGCCTTCTTTTCTACAGCGTCCTTGGTGATGACGCATTCTTTTGTCGTATTGTCCGACGGGATCTCATACATCAGATCCATCATCGTATCTTCCATGATTGCGCGGAGACCTCTGGCGCCTGTTTTCCGCTCCAGGGATTTCTTTGCAATCGCTTCGAGTGCATCTTCTTTGAAGTCAAGCTGTACGCCGTCCAGCTCAAACAGCTTCTTGTACTGTTTGACCAGAGAATTCTTCGGCTCAACCAGAATCTTCATCAGGGCCGTCTCATCCAGAGAATTTAACGTAACGACAATCGGCACACGTCCGACAAACTCCGGAATCAGGCCGAACTTGGTCAGATCCTGCGGCATGACCTGACGGAGCAGATCTCCGACATTCTCATCTTTTGCATGGCCGATCGGATTGTTGAATCCGATGGATTTCGTATCCTGTCTCGTCTCGATGATCTTCTCGAGTCCTTCGAATGCACCGCCGCAGATAAAGAGGATATTCGTCGTATCAATCTGAATAAACTCCTGATGCGGATGCTTTCTTCCGCCCTGCGGCGGAACGGAAGCTACAGTTCCCTCCAGGATTTTCAGCAGTGCCTGCTGTACACCCTCGCCGGAAACATCTCGTGTGATCGAAGCGTTTTCGGATTTTCTTGTGATTTTATCGATCTCATCGATGTAGATGATGCCGTGCTCAGCGCGCTCGATATCATAGTCTGCTGCCTGAATGAGGCGGAGCAGAATGTTTTCTACGTCCTCGCCGACATAACCTGCCTCGGTGAGCGCCGTTGCGTCTGCAATTGCAAACGGAACGTTGATCAGTTTGGCCAGTGTCTGTGCCAGATACGTTTTTCCGGAACCGGTCGGTCCGAGCATCAGAATGTTGCTCTTCTGCAGTTCGATGTCGGAGGATGCACCGGAAAGCACTCGTTTGTAATGGTTGTAAACAGCAACGGAGAGCACTTTTTTCGCCTCATCCTGTCCGATTACGTAGTCATCCAGAAATGCTTTGATTTCCTTTGGTTTGATCAGGTTGATCTCGTCGGTATCCTGCTCGCCGTACAGATCCTCAAATTCTTCCTGAATGATCTCCGAGCAGATTGCCACGCAGTCATCACAGATGTATGCCCCGTCCGGGCCTGCGATCAGCTTGCGTACCTGGTCTTCTGTCTTTCCGCAGAAAGAGCAGCGGATCTTGGTATCATTCCCTTTTATAGCCATCGTTTTCTTCCTTTCAACATATTACAACTAAACCTTATCGCCGGATAAGGCAAAAGGTGCCACAAAAGCCTCATTGCCGGAACTACGCTTTTGGACACCTTTCCTCTCTTATCGGTTCGTAATTACATTATCAATCAGACCGTATGCTTTTGCTTCCTCTGCGGACATATAGTTGTCACGCTCGGTATCGATCTCAATCTGTTCCAGCGGTTTTCCTGTATTTGCCGCCAGAATTTCATTTAATTTCCGTTTGGTTTTCAGAATCTGTTCTGCAACGATTTTGATCTCGGTTGCCTGACCCTGTGCACCGCCGGATGGCTGATGAATCATGATTTCAGAGTTTGGCAGAGCCATTCTCTTTCCTTTGGTACCGCCGGCAAGAAGGAATGCTCCCATGCTGGCAGCCATACCGATACAGATCGTAGATACATCACATTTGATGTACTGCATCGTATCGTAGATAGCAAGTCCTGCGCTTACAGAACCTCCCGGACTGTTGATATACATGTGGATATCTTTTCCCGGATCTTCAGACTCCAGGAACAGAAGCTGTGCAACGATCAGGTTTGCCGATACGTCAGTGACTTCCTCTCCCAGAAAAATAATACGGTCGTTCAGCAGTCTTGAATAAATATCGTAACTTCTCTCTCCCCTGCTTGTCTGCTCGATGACATAAGGTACAAAACTCATTCAATTGCCTCTCTTTCCGAGGTCTTACGCCTCTTTTGCGCTGTCGGCCATGAGAGTTACTGCTTCCTGAACAGCGAGATCTTTCTTCATCTGCTCTTTCTCATATTCGCCAACGAGCTCTTTGAATTTATCCAGCTCCATTTTGTACATTTCAGCCATTTTAGCCAGCTCTTCGTCCAGCTTCTCATCGCTGATCTGGATGTTCTCTGCTTCTGCAACTTTCTCAAGTACCAGTCTGCTCTCGATTCTCTTAACAGCCTGCGGTTTCATCTGCTCTTTTAAGGAATCAACGGTAGCGCCTGTAAACTGCATGTACTGCTCCATGGACAGACCCTGGGACTGGATTCTTCTTGCGAAATCGTCAACCATGTTCTCTACCTGCGTATCGATCATAGCTTCCGGAATCTCCATTGTTGCGTTCTCTACTGCTTTATCTACGACAGCGTTCTCTTTTTCTGTCTTAGCCTGCTCTTCTTTTTTCTTGGTCAGGTTGTCTTTGATTTCTTTTTTGTACTCATCCAGAGTATCGAACTCGGAAACGTCTTTTGCGAAGTCGTCATCAAGTGCCGGAAGCTCTTTTGCTTCGATTTTGTGGATGGTGCATTTGAATACTGCTGCTTTTCCAGCAAGCTCTTCTGCCTGATAATCCTCTGGGAAAGTAACGTTTACTTCCTTCTCCTCTTCCAGAGCTGCGCCAACGAGCTGCTCTTCGAATCCCGGAATGAAGGAATGGGAGCCAAGGGTCAGCGGATAATCTTTTCCAGCGCCGCCGTCGAACGGAACGCCGTCTACAGAACCTTCGAAGTCAAGTGTAACGGTATCTCCGTCTGCTGCCGGACGATCCTCTACATTGATGGTTCTTGCATTTTTCTCCTGCTCTTTTTTCAGCTCAGCTTCTACTTCTTCATCTGTAACGGTTGTGTCAGCTTTTGCTACTTCCAGACCTTTGTACTCGCCAAGGGTAACTTCCGGTTTTACTGCTACAGTTGCGGTAAAGATGAAAGCTTTGCCTTTTTCGATCTGCTCTACGTTGATCTCCGGACGGGATACGATGTCCAGTTTGCTCTCTTCTGCTGCTTTGGAATACTCTTCCGGAACAAGGCTGTTTACAGCATCCTCATAGAATACTGCCGGGCCATACATTTTTTCTACCATAGCTCTCGGAACTTTTCCTTTACGGAAGCCCGGAACGCTGATGTTCTTTTTCTGTTTCTGGTAAGCTTTCTCCAGTGCTTTCTCTAATTCTTCAGCCGGAACCTCAATGGTAAGTTTGGCCATATTCTTTTCTAAATTTTCGACCTGTACACTCATTTTATCAATTTCCTCCTTGATTTATCTGAAAAGCGGCAGAAAACCTGCACACCTCTCCATTCTACAGTCATTTATCGAGTATAGCATACTCTTTTCAAAAACGCCAGTGATTTTTTTATATTTCTGTGGTTTTTAGGCTTTTTTTTAGCAATGAAATACGATTTTTTCCGCCATTTCTTTTGCTTTGTCCTCTCCCTGCAGAACACGGATCAGCTCCAGTGCGAAGTCAGTGGCTGCTCCCATGCCGCGGCCGGTGGTCACATTTTTGTCGGTGACTGCCGGTACATCGAGTACGTTTGCGCCTGCCAGCTTTTCTTCAAATCCCGGGAAGCAGACGGCGTTTTTATCTTTTAAGATGCCCATCACACCAAGGATGCTCGGCGCTGCGCAGATGGCTGCCAGTTTCTTTCCCTGATCGTCATAGGAACGAATCAGCGCTGCGAGCGTCTCGTTTCCGGCCAGATTTAATGTACCCGGCATTCCGCCCGGAAGTACCAGCATGTCTCCGTCATCAAACTCTCCCTCTTCGATGGTTTCATCTGCAAGAATGGTGATTTTGTGGGATCCTGTTACTTCTTTTCTTCCCATAATAGAAACGGTGCATACGTCTTCTCCGGCTCTGCGCAGCAGATCCACCGGGGTCAGTGCCTCAATCTCTTCACATCCGTCTGCCAGAAATACATAAATCTTTGCCATGGTTTTGTCCTCCTGTGTTGTATGATCAGTCTCGTGTGTTTTGTCACGTGATATTCTCTGCTTTTCTTTGTAACAAACCGCCGCTATTATACCACATTTTTCCGCAGAATGCTTGCATTTCATAAAAATTTCAGGACTTTTTTCGCAAAAAGCCGGATTTCGCTTAACATCACGGGAAAAGCATGGTAAACTCTTGAAAAAGCAGTGATGCAATCACGAGAAGGAGTCTCTTTTATGGAAATCGAACGCAAATACCTTCTGGATCAGCTTCCGGAAAATCTTACAAGCTATCCATGTAAAAAAATCGAGCAGGGCTATCTTTCCACCGAACCGGTTGTCCGCATCCGCCGCTCTGACGACGAATATTATCTGACCTACAAGTCAAAAGGGCTGATGGTGCGTGAAGAGTATAATCTTCCGCTCACAAAGGAATCCTACCTGCATCTGCGGGAAAAGGCAGACGGCGTTCTCATCTCAAAAACACGCTATCTGCTGCCGCTTACCGGAACGGATCTGACGATCGAGCTCGATGTCTTTGATGCGCCGTATGAAGGCCTTTACCTCGCAGAGGTGGAGTTTCCGGACGAAGCATCCGCAAACGCCTTTGTTCCTCCGGTATGGTTTGGAAAGGATGTAACCTATTCTTCCGATTATCACAACAGTACGCTCAGTAAAGGAAAAAAACTATAAATTACCAGAAAAAATCCCGGTGCCTTTTCCACGGCTGCCGGGATTTTTCCGCTCGTTTGTTTTTTTACTCTTTTTTGTGCTTGCTTTTTGCTTGTTTTGGTTTGTTTTTTTGTGCATACATTCTTTATTTTGCTGCTTTCACATTAGCGTCATTCTGTCAAAGCGGCGGTGCTGCTCCTTCTAATCCACTCCCTTTGATTTCCGGATGCAGGCTCGTGTTGCATCAATAACAGCACTTCTCAGGTTCTCCCGCTCCAGTACGGCAACCGCTTCGATGGTGGTTCCGCCTGGCGAGCAGACCATGTCTTTTAATTCTCCCGGGTGCATTCCTGTCTCGAGAAGCATTTTGGCGCTTCCAAGGACAGACTGTGCAGCAAATTCATATGCCTGTTTTCTCGGCATTCCTTCGGCTACGGCCGCATCTGCAAGAGCCTCCAGGAAAAGAAATACGTACGCCGGCGAGCTTCCGCTGACACCTGTGACGGTATCCATCAGATACTCCGGAACAACTTCTGCGCGGCCAAAGCTTTTCAGGAGGGTTAAAACGAGCTGCAGCTCTTCCTCCGTCACGAGATCATTGGCACAGACGCCGGTCATTCCTTCTCCGACGAGTGCTGGTGTGTTTGGCATGGTGCGAATTAACTTTGTTGGTTTTCCGATTTCTGTACCCAGCCATTGTAAAGACTTACCGGGAAGAATCGATACGATAATCTTCTCGGGTGAGATGAAGTTTTTGACGAGGTTTATTATATTTTTTATTTGGTTTGGCTTTACTGCCAGGAATACAAGATCGGATCCGGCTACGACCGCTTCGTTCTCCATAGTCGCCTGGACTCCAAACTGGTTGGTCAAGCGTTCCACACTTTTCTCCGTGCGGACCGATACCAGAATGTCATCTGCAGATACAACTCCTTTTTGGATCATTCCGCCAATCATGGCACTCGCCATGTTGCCGCCGCCGATAAAACCTACTTTCATGTCTGTTCGCCTCCGTATGCCTGTGTTGTAAAAAATATATGCGACATCCATAGTATGCAACAAAATTTACTTTTTTGCAATACTTTTTCTCTATTTTTCTTCTTTTCTTTTGCAATTTTCTTTATTTTTTTCGAATGAAATGTCGCTGTTTGTCGACGAATGTCGAAAAGTGTCTTTTTCTGTCTTTTTTCGCTTTTCTATTCCGCCGGAATCAGCCTTTGGCGGCGGCCTCTTCGGCGTATTTTGTTGTCACGAGTGTCTTGTACGGTGCCTTTTTCTCCAGCTCTCCCGCCTGCTCCAGAATCTCCTGCAGAAGATCAAAACTTTCTTCCTCAAAGATCAGATTTTCTTTCCACGTATCCTGCTCATAGTAGCGGCGCACGATCGCGGTGATGGTTTCCAGCTCGGTTTCTGCAAACTGCGGCGCAATCACTTCTGCAATCTCCTCCGGTGTGTGCGTCTGCACGAAGTCCATTCCCTTCTGCAGTGCCTTCGTGAATTTTTCTACGGTTGCGCCGTGCGTTTTCAGATAACTCTGTTTGACGCTGTACGACGTATACGGCACATACCCGGATTCCGTTCCGACCGATGCCACGACATAGCCGTCGCCCTTCTGCTCGAGCAGTGTCGCGGACGGTTCAAATTCAATCGTATAATCCCCCTGCCCGCCGGAGAACGCGGCAGCTGTGGAACCAAAATCGATGCTCTGGTTAATGTTTACGTCTTTTTTATCAATCCCTTTCTGCGCCAGAACATACTCAAAGACCATTTCCGGCATACCGCCTTTTCTTCCCCCTAATACCTCTTTGTTTTTCAATTTCTCCCAGGTAAACGAATTGTCTTTCTCTCTTCCCACAACAAAGTTTCCCGCCCGCTGCGTCAGCTGCGCGAAGTTCACAACCGGGTCTGCGGTTCCCTCGAGGTACGCGTAGACGGTTGCCTCCGCCCCCATAAACCCGATATCCGCCTCGCCGGAAATCATCGCCGTCAGCACTTTATCTGCACCAAATCCTGTTATCAGCGTCAGATCAATGCCCTCGTCCGCAAAATACCCCTCCTCAATTGCCACGTACTGCGGGGCGTAAAAAATGGAGTGGGCAACCTCATTTAATGTCACCTGCTCCACTTTTTCTTTTGTCTCATCTTTTGCCCCGCATCCCGCCAGCGTCACTGCCGCCATTGCCAGTACAAGCGCACCTGTCAGCCATTTTCCTTTCATCAACAGATTCTCCTGTTTTTTCATTCTAACCTTAGAATATGATTTCCCGGTAAAAATGCGTGCAAAAAACGAAGGAGAAACGTTCGAATTTCGTTTCTCCTTCGTTTCTTATTTCTTCTCTTGTTTTTCTTTTGCCTTCTGTTCTTCTTTCGTCCGGATTTTGTCTTCGTACATTTTCAGATCATTCAGATCCAGCATGAAGCAGGCCGTCGGTTTGGAAATGTGGTAATGTGTTTCTGTCATCTCCTCTTGCCGCATCTGCGCGTTTCTTTTATATTTTTCATTCTACAATGTACCTTAACACATTTAGGCTTCCTTTTCCGAAATTTTCTATTTTGAACAACAAATTGAGGATCTCCGCAAAATTTGTTATAGTAAGGGTAATTCAAACAGTTACAAAGGAGGCTATTATGAAAATAAAATCAGTTGCTGTTCTGGGCGCCGGAGCGGTTGGGTCTTATGTGATCTGGGGGCTTTCGGAGAAAAAGGACATCCGGCTCGGCGTTATCGCGTCCGGGGAACGGGCGAAGCGTCTGAAAAACAAAGGATGTAAAATTAACGATACGGTTTATCACCCGGAGGTATGGACACCGGAAGAGGCACACGGCGTGGATTTTCTGATCGTCTCGCTCAAATACGGCGCACTGCCGGGGGCTCTTGACAATATTACTGCCGTTACCGGCGAGAATACTGTGATCATGAGTCTGATGAACGGCGTGGACAGTGAGGAGATCATCGCGCAAAAAGTCGGTGCGGAGCATCTGCTTCATGCTGTTATCAAAGTAGCTTCTCATAAAGAGAATGACGGCTACGTTTTCAACCCTGAGGCGACGCTCGGCATCATTTTCGGCGAAGTTTCGGCTCCGTACGACAGTGAGCGTGTGCAGGCTGTTCTGGATCTGTTCTCCGGCACAGGGCTGCATTACCGGGCAACCGATTGTATTTTAGAGGAAATATGGAGCAAATTCCGGCTGAATGTCTGCAATAACCTGCCGCAGGCTATTCTCGGTGCCGGGGTCGGCTGCTACCGCGACAGTGTGCATATGAAGGCGATCAGCGACGGACTCCGCGCAGAACTGATGGCGATTGCGGAGGCAAAAGGAATTGATATCAGCAAGGCGGATGTCTCCTCGGGACGCGGAAGTGCGGTTCCGCCGACAGCGCGCTACTCGACGCTCCAGGATCTCGATGCGGGACACCATACGGAAATTGATATGTTCTCGGGTGCGCTGATCCGCATGGGAAAAGAGCTTGGAATTCCAACGCCTTACAATGAATTTACGTACCATATGATCAAAGCACTGGAAGAGAAAAACGACGGACGGTTTGACTACAGCGGAAGCGAAGAACCGCTCTGGGCGAAATAGATACGATAGGAGAATCTCACGATGAAAGAAATCAAATGGGCTGTACTCGGATGCGGTGTGATTGCAAATGAAATGGCGGTCGCACTGCAGAAAAACGGAAAGAATATTTACGCGGTCGGCAACCGGACCCATGAGAAGGCGGCTGCTTTTGCGGAGAAATATGGAATTGGAAAAGTTTACGATGATTTCCATGAGATGTTTACCGATCCGGAGGTCGATGTCATTTATATCACGACGCCGCACAACACGCATCTTGGCTTTATGAAAGAGGCGATTGCCAATGGAAAACACATTCTCGTTGAGAAATCGATTACGCTGAACAGTGACGAGCTCGACGAGGCCATAGCGCTTGCAAAAGAAAAAGATGTCATCATCGGAGAGGCAATGACGATTTACCATATGCCGATCTACAAAGAGCTGAAAAAAATTCTCGACTCCGGCCGTCTCGGCAGAGTCAATCTGATCACGATGAACTTCGGCAGTTTCAAAGAGTACAACATGAAGAACCGCTTCTTCAACCGGAATCTCGCAGGCGGCGCGATGCTTGATATTGGCGTATACGCACTCTCCTTCCTCCGCTGGTTCTTCGACTCCAAGCCGGATCAGCTCCTTTCCCAGGTAAAGCCCGCTCCGACCGGTGTGGACGAGCAGGCCGGCCTCCTTCTCACCAATCAGGAAGGACAGATGGCAAGTGTGATGCTCTCTCTCCACTCCAAACAGCCGAAACGCGGCATGGTTTCCTGTGAGAACGGATTTATCGAGATCATGGAGTACCCGCGTGCCTGGGAAGCAAAAATCACAGACGCTTCCACCGGCGAATCCGAAATCATCAAAGCCGGTGACAACGCCGATGCACTCGCCTATGAGCTCGCCGACATGGAACGCGCCATCAATGGAGATGCATCTGCCATGCACCTCGACTACACGAAGGACGTCATGGATCTGATGACCTCCTTCCGCAGAACCTGGGGCTATACGTACCCGGAGGAAGAAAAATAAAATTCGCACATCAAAAGCCCCTGCCCGGCACACATCAGATGCCGGGCAGGGGCACTTCTTTTCACCTGCAATACTCTGCAATTTTCTTTTTCAGTAATTCCGCATCAATCGGCTTTGCGATATGTACGTCCACGAGGATCAGGTCGAAGGTGTATTCCGGGCTGTCCTGGTAGAGTTCAAGCTTCTTTGTTCTTCCATCGTTTCACCCGTCTTCCACGCATATTTTATACTTCATTTTACGCTGATATTATTTTCTCTGTCAACCCAAATAACATTACATTTCCAATATTTTGCATGTCTTTTTTATTTTTCTGAATTTTTTTAAAATCTTCCGTTTTTCTCTTGCACAATTGTTTTTATGCGTATATAATTGTCTGCAGAAAGCAAAGGGGAGCTCGCGTGCGAAGCGGGCTGAGAGTAGGATGCATCTCCTAGACCCTGAACCTGATTTGGGTAATGCCAACGTAGGGAGATACGATATGCACATTTTCTGCAGATATACCTCCACGTATATCTGCTTTTTTAATCTCTATGAACACATCATCAACAGGTTCTTCCAGTACCACAAGGGAATTTGCTTCTGCAAAAATACTCACACAGGAGGAACAAAAAATTATGTTAGGCACTTGTCTTGACAATGTCAGAAAAACAACCCCTCTCGTACACAATATCACAAATTACGTTACAGTAAACGATGTCGCCAATATTCTGCTGGCATGCGGCGCAAGCCCGATCATGTCCGATGAACCGGAGGATGTCGAGGATATCACCTCCATCTGCGGCGGTCTGAACATCAACATCGGAACGCTGCACAGAACGAGCATCGACGGCATGTACCGTGCCGGTGCAAAAGCAGCTTCGCTCGGCCACAAAATCCTGCTCGATCCAGTCGGCGCAGGCGCAAGCCACTTACGTACTTCGACCGCAGTCGGACTGATGGAAAAAATCCCGTTCACCGTCATCCGCGGAAATATTTCCGAAATCAAAACACTGGCACTCGGAAGCGGAACGACAAAGGGTGTTGACGCAGACGTTGCCGATAAAGTAACAGACGAAAACCTCGACAGCGCCGTTGCTTTTGCAAAAAACTTTGCGAAAGATCACAACTGTGTTGTCGCCATCACAGGAGCGATCGACCTCGTTGCCGATGCTGACACCTGCTACGTGATCCGCAACGGACGCGCCGAGATGGGAAGCATCACCGGAACAGGCTGCCAGCTCTCCGGCATGATGACCGCTTACCTCGTTGCCAACCCGGACGAGCCGTTAAAAGCCGCTGCTGCCGCTGTCTGCGCGATGGGACTTGCCGGCGAGATCGGCTGGAGCCATATGAAACCGGAAGACGGCAACTCCACCTACCGGAACCGCATCATCGACGCCATCTGCCACATGGACGGCGAGATGCTGGAGAAAGGTGCAAAGTATGAAGTGCGATAAAAAAGGCCTGCTTTTATATGCTGTGACAGACCGCAGCTGGCTGAACGGCGAGACACTGTACAGCCAGGTGGAAAAGGCTCTGCAGGGCGGCGCAACGTTTATCCAGCTCCGCGAAAAAAATCTTGACCAGAATCACTTTATGGAAGAGGCACTGGAACTGAAAAAACTCTGTGCCGCATACCATGTTCCTTTCGTCATCAACGATAACGTGGAAATCGCAGCTAAGATGGATGCGGACGGCGTTCATGTCGGCCAGAGCGATATGGAGGCCGGCGATGTCCGTGCTAAGCTTGGCCCGGACAAGATCATCGGCGTTTCGGCGCAGACCGTGGAACAGGCCATTCTCGCCGAGCAGCGCGGGGCAGATTACCTCGGCGTCGGCGCGGTCTTCCACACCGGTTCCAAGGCGGATGCGGAGGATGTCAGCCACGAAACGCTGACTGCTATCTGCAATGCCGTTAAAATCCCTGTCATCGCCATCGGCGGCATCACACGCGATAACGTGACGGAGCTTTCCGGCAGCGGCATCTGCGGCATCGCCGTCATCAGTGCCATTTTTGCACAGAAAGACATTGTTTCCGCAACGAAGGATCTGAAAGAACAGACTCTGCGCATGCTGGAAAACAAATAATTTTACGTAACCATTCATCCTCACTCCAGGCGGCAGACTGGGGGCACCACTTTCTTTGTCGCCTGTCCAAAAAGAAAAGTAATGCAAAGGAGTAATTCTCATGGACGCGAAAAACACGAAAACAGCATTAACAATCGCGGGAAGTGATTCCAGCGGAGGCGCCGGCATTCAGGCAGACATCAAAACCATGATCACAAACGGAGTTTACGCCATGTCGGCAATTACCGCACTCACCGCCCAGAACACCACCGGAGTTTCCGGTATTTTCGATGTAACACCGGAGTTTCTGGCCGCACAGCTTGACGCCGTCTTTACGGACATCTTCCCGGACGCCGTCAAAATCGGTATGGTATCCTCCCCGGCACTGATCGAAGTCATCTCCGAACGGCTTCGCTTCTACCAGGCCAAACACATCGTTGTGGACCCGGTCCTCGTCGCTACAAGCGGCTCCGCGCTCGCTTCGGGCGGCGTGCCTGACCTGATGAAAAAACTGCTCTTTCCTCTGGCCGAAGTCATCACACCGAATATCCCAGAGGGAGAAGTTCTCTCCGGCATCAAAATCCAGTCGGAAAGCGATATGGAACGCGCCGCAAAAGAGATCGGGGATTCCTGCGGCTGTGCCGTTCTATTAAAGGGCGGCCACAGTATCAATGATGCCAACGATCTTTTATATCACAACGGCACATTTACCTGGTTCACCGGAAAACGCATCGACAATCCGAACACACACGGCACCGGCTGTACACTCTCCAGCGCCATCGCATCGGGGCTCGCAAAGGGGCTTTCCCTTCCGGATGCCATTTCCGCCGCAAAAGAGTATATTTCGGGCGCACTCGCGAGCATGATGGATCTCGGCCACGGCTCGGGACCGCTGAACCACGCTTACCGGATCTGATTTTGAAAATAAAGGAGAACAACAGATGGAACGCAATTACGCAACACAGATGGACGCCGCACGCCGCGGCATTGTAACACCGGAGCTGAAAAAAGTCGCAGAAAAAGAGTATATGGCCGTGGAAGACCTGATGCCGCTCGTTGCCAGCGGAAAGGTTGCCATTCCGGCCAATAAGCTGCACACCTGCATCGACCCGGAGGGTATCGGCTCGATGCTGCGCACGAAAATCAATGTAAATCTCGGTGTTTCGAAAGACTGTAAAGATTACGATGTGGAGATGCAGAAGGTACTCTCCGCGGTCAATATGGGCGCAGAAGCCATCATGGACCTGTCGAGCCACGGCAATACGCAGCCGTTCCGACGGAAACTGACCTCCGAATGTCCGGCTATGATCGGCACCGTGCCGGTATATGACAGTGTGATCCATTACCAGAGAGACCTGGATACGCTGACCGCCAAAGATTTTATTGACGTCATCCGCCTCCATGCCGAGGACGGTGTCGATTTCGTCACCCTGCACTGCGGCATCACCAGAAAAACCATCGATCAGATCCGCAAACACAAACGGAAAATGAATATCGTTTCCCGCGGCGGCTCCCTCGTGTTCGCCTGGATGTGCATGACCGGCGAGGAGAATCCGTTCTACGAGTATTACGATGAGATTCTCGATATCTGCCGTGAATACGATGTGACCATTTCTCTCGGCGACGCCTGCCGTCCTGGCTGCCTTGCCGACGCAACGGATGTCTGCCAGATTGAGGAGCTGGTGCGCCTCGGCGAACTCACCAAACGTGCCTGGGAAAAAGACGTTCAGGTTATGGTTGAGGGACCGGGCCACGTTCCGATGGATCAGATTGCGGCCAACATGAAAGTACAGCAGACCATCTGCATGGGCGCTCCGTTCTATGTCCTCGGACCTCTTGTGACCGATATTGCACCGGGCTATGACCACATCACTGCTGCCATCGGAGGCGCAATTGCCGCTATGAACGGCGCTGCTTTCCTGTGCTACGTAACGCCGGCAGAGCATCTGGCTCTTCCGAACCTGGATGACGTAAAGCAGGGCATCATCGCAAGCAAAATCGCCGCACACGCTGCCGACATTGCCAAAGGCGTGCCGCATGCGCGTGATATTGACGACAAGATGGGAGACGCCCGCCGCGTGCTCGACTGGGAAGCACAGTGGGACTGTGCACTGGACCCGGAGACCGCAAAAGCCATCCGCGCCGACCGCTCGCCGGAACAGGAAGATACCTGCTCGATGTGCGGTAAATTCTGTGCCGTGCGAAGCATGAACAAAGCTTTAAACGGCGAACATATCGACATTCTTTAACGTCAGTAGACAAGAAGTCACAGTACGCGAAAAGGAACGGTTTTCATTACGAAACCGTTCCTTTTCTGCATTTCCAAAATCTTTTTCTATTTTGCCCATCCTTCGGCGTAACGGACTGCTTTGTGCCATCCGTTCATCTTCTCATCGCGCTCCTCTTTCGAGAGCTCCGGCTCAAACGTACGGTCAATGGCTCCGTTCTGTTTTACCGTCTCCTGATCCGGCCAGTAGCCGACGGCGAGTCCCGCAAGATAAGCTGCTCCCATTGCGGTCGTCTCGATGCAGCACGGCCGCTCCACCGGCGCCTGGCTGATGTCCGCCTGGCACTGCATCAGGAAGTTGTTGGCGCTTGCTCCGCCGTCCACACGCAGCGCAGAGAGCTTCATGCCGGAATCTGCCTCCATCGCTTTTAAGACATCATCCACCTGATACGTGATCGACTCCAGTGTTGCGCGGATCACATGGTATTTGTTGACGCCGCGGGTCAGGCCGAGAATGGTTCCTCTCGCATACTGATCCCAGTACGGTGCGCCAAGGCCGGTAAACGCCGGCACGACGTAGCAGCCGTTCGTGTCGTTCACCTTCTGCGCCATGTACTCGGAATCCGCCGAGGACTCGATCAGCTTCATCTCATCGCGCAGCCACTGGATTGCGGCTCCGCCGACGAAAATGGATCCCTCGAGCGCATACGTAATTTTGTCCCCGATGCCCCATGCAATCGTGGTAACAAGACCGTGTGTCGAAGAAACCGGCTTTTCTCCCGTGTTCATCAGCAGGAAGCAGCCTGTTCCGTATGTATTTTTCGCTTCGCCCGGCGCATAGCAGGTCTGGCCGAACAGCGCCGCCTGCTGGTCTCCCGCTGCTCCCGCAATCGGAATCGGGCCGCCGAAATATGTGGATGCCGTCTCCCCGTAGACACAGCTCGACGGGCGGACTTCCGGCAGCATACAGAGCGGAATGTTCAGCTCTTTTAAGATATCCTCATCCCATTTCAGGGTATGGATATTGAACAGCATTGTACGGGACGCGTTGGTGTAATCGGTGACATGTATCTTTCCCTTTGTCATCTTCCAGATCAGCCACGTCTCCACTGTTCCAAAATAGAGATCGCCTCGCTCCGCCCGCTCGCGCACGCCCGGAACTTCATCTAGAATCCATTTCAGCTTCGTGGCTGAAAAATACGCATCAATCACAAGACCTGTTTTCTCCCGGAAACGGTCAACCAGTCCGCGCTCCATCAGGGAATCGCAGTATTCCGATGTTCTGCGGCACTGCCATACAATTGCATTGTAGACCGGCTCTCCCGTCTTTTTGTCCCAGACGATCGTCGTCTCTCTCTGGTTTGTGATGCCGATTGCCGCGATATCCTCGTAGGACGCGCCCGCTTTCTGCATTGCCTCCACGGCTACACCGAGCATCGTGGACCAGATTTCATTGGCATCGTGCTCCACCCAGCCCGGTTTCGGGAAACGCTGGGTAAACTCCTTCTGCGCAAGGCTTACGATCTGTCCTTTCTGATCAAACAGAATACAGCGGTTGCTCGTTGTGCCGGCATCAAGTGCCATGATGTATTTTCCCACGTTTAAAAATCCTCCTGTCTCACATTTCAAGAAGAGAGCCTGACAGAATCCACTGCCACGCTCTCTTCCTTTTCTTTGTATGTATCGTATCACAGAATTCTTTTTCTGTAAATCAAATCGTGTTTTTCTGCAGCAATTTATGCCGTAATGATCTCCAGCAGCGCACCGCGCAGATCGTTTGAAAGTTCCATGCTCTGCAACTCTGCAGCCAGAATTGCTACCTTTCCGTCCGCTTTGTGAAGAAGATTTGCGATCTGCTCTTTGGTGATGTAGCTGATTTCGGCGTGCAGCAGCAGATCCATCGCACGTGTCATGACATCGTTCTTTGCAATCTCCGTATCTTCCGGCAGACAGATTGTCACGGTATCCTGTGGTTTTACATCTGCCACTGCGATAGCAAGAAGTCCGTCTTTCTCTTTGACTTCTGCATCCGCTTCCACGCCGTTTACAAAGACCTTTGCCTCTTTTGCACTACTTCCACCGAATTCTACGCAATATGTTCTGCTTTCCGGAACAAGGCTCTGATTGCCCTCAACCGGTGCAATTGTAAATTTTCGTGCACCCCATTCGAGCGTCATCGGCGTTTTTGCACAGTCATTCTTCTCATACGCCATGGAAGTATTGTCATCCTCGTACAGAATAAATGTATTATCTGCACCCGCATAAACGCGTACCGTCAGCTCATCCGGGTTAGATTCTACATCCAGCGCACTGATCTTCTCTGTCATCGGGATGATCGCACCTGCTTTCGCAAGAACCGGGATTTCCTCCAGCGTACGGTACAGATCCATACTTCTGCCGCCCTCATAAATCATTCCGTTGAAGAAATCAAACCAGGTTCCCTCCGGCAGCCATACCTTCGTCTTGGCACGCTTCAGCTCCGGAATGCATTTCGTTGTCACCGGTGTTACCATCAGCTCACTTCCGAAGAAGTACTGATTCGGTGCCTGATTTTTGCCCCAGAAAACCGTCTCCGGGTAATCATAATACATCGGAACAACGATCGGTGTATCTTCTTTCCATGCACGGTAGTTCATCGTGTACAGATACGGTACGAGTTTATGACGCAGACGAAGGAAATCATCCATTGTGCTGCGCACTTCCATACTGAAGTTCCAAGGCTCTTTTCCACTGAAGGCACTGTTAGAGCTGTGCAGACGGTTGATCGGAGAAAAGACTCCGTACTGATACCATCTTGCTTCAAGCTCATCGTCACGGTAGCCAAGCATATGGCCGCCGATATCATGACTCCACCATCCGTAGCCGATGTTGGAGGCTGTGCTGGTAAAGTATGGCTGGAAATCCAGGGATTCCCAGGTGATGTGGGTGTCTCCGGAAAATCCGACCGGATAGCGGTGGGAGCCCGGTCCTGCATAGCGGGAGAAGGTCATCGGACGTTTTCCGTCTCTTCCACTGTCAAGAAAATGATAGTGATTCAGCATCCACAGCGGATCAAGACCCTCGATCTTGGTACTCTGTCCCTGCTGCCAGTCAATCCACCAGAAATCGACGCCCTCTTTTTCCATCGGATGATGGACTTTTTCGAAATATACATCGACAAATTTCGGATCGGCAATGTCAAAATTGACCGGCTCTTCTTTTTTTGCATCCACTCCCATAGCTTCTGCTACTTCCGGATAGCAGTCCTCATACGCACGAATTCCGTCTGCCGGATGGACATTCAGTGTTGTCTTCATGCCGCGTGCATGGAGTTTTCCAAGAAAACGCTCCGGATCCGGGAAGAGTTTTTTATTCCAGCTATAGCCGGTCCAGCCGCTGCCGTATTTCGGATCCACATCGTCTACACGGTGCCAGTCCATATCGATAACAGCAACCGAGAATGGAACGTTCTCTTTGTCGAAGTCTTCCATCAGTTTCATATAAGATGCTTCACTGTAACGCCAGTAACGGCTCCACCAGTTTCCGAGTGCAAATCTCGGAAGCATCGGAGTTTTGCCGCAAAGGTGATAAAAATCCTTTAATGCCAGGCGGAAATTCCAGCCATAGCCGAAGAAGTACAGATCCTGCACTCCTTTCTTTCTCGGGGTCACCCAACCGTCCTCTGTCATCAGAAGCGACTTCGAATCATCCAGAACAGCGGAACCAAACCAGGACATGATACCAGGTTCCAGTTCGCATGCTCCGTTGACCTGATCAAGCGTACGGGCCGTTCCTCCAAGATCCTGTGTCGGATCTCCGTAATGCCATGCCGGTACAGAACTGATGCCGACTGCCGTTGTTTTGCAGGAAAGTCCGTTTGCAGAGAATGCCTTTTTGTTGTAATTCAGCTGCAGATACTTTGTGCGCAGCTCCAGCTCATCGCCTGTGTCTTTGACGGAAAATTCCACTGCTGGAAAATCACGGTTTACAACCGTCTGGGATGCTGCATCGATAAATTCACCGTCCTCACTGTATTCCAGCCGAAGAAGATGCTCTGTCAGTACTGTGATACGGTATTTATCGCCTTTTATCACATTCTCGGGATTTGCAAGTGGATGTGTCTCCAATTTCAGATATGGTTTCATATTTTGTTTTTCCCTTTCTTATCTTACCAGTTCTTGCCCTATTTTGAGAACGGGAATCTGTGACAAAAGTCCGTTCTGCCTCAGATTCCTCTGCATTTTTTATTTTGTCTCCAGAACAACCGCCTCATACGCGCGCAGTTTTCGTACCCCCGCTGCCGCGCCGTCCTGCGGATAGTTGCTGATCAGTACCTCTGCTCCCGCAAAGGTTTCCGGAACCGTGTATTCCTGCTCCTCTTTTGTAAAATTGCACATCACGAGGAGTTTCTGGTCGCCTAAGGTTCTGGTATATACATACAGTGCCTCGTCCTCCGGATCGAGCAGCTCGTACGTTCCGTAAACCATGATATCCTTCTCTTTCCGGAGATGAATCAGTTTCTTGTAATAATTGTATACAGAATCCGGATCCGCCATCTCATTCTTGGCATTGACGGTCTCGTAATCCGGTCCGACCTTGATCCACGGTGTTCCTGTGGTAAATCCTGCCGAAGCGGTATCATCCCACTGCATCGGAGTTCTTGCATTGTCTCTTCCGCGCAGGTTCAGGTAGCGCATCATGTCGTCCGGCGCTACTTTTCCGGCACCGGTCAGCTCGTGGAACGCGTTGATGCTCTCAATATCGCGGAACTCGGACAGATCGTGGAACGGAACATTCTTCATGCCAAGCTCATCGCCCTGGTATACATACGGGGTACCCTGCATCATATGAAGGCAGGTTGCCAGCATTTTGGCACTTACCACACGGTATTCCGGTGAATCATCGCCGAAACGGGACAGGCAGCGCGGCTGGTCGTGGTTTCCAAGGAAGAGGCTGTTCCATGCCTTGCCCTCAAGCTCCGTCTGCCATGCTGTCATGACGCGTTTGAAATCTTTGAGCGGTACGCGTTTGTCCGTCCATTTGCCGTATGTTCCGCTTGCCAGATCTACCAGCTCGAACTGGAATACCATACTGAGCTCTTTGCCGTCTGCGGATGCATATTTTTCTGCCTCCTCGATCGTGACACCGGCACACTCACCAACCGTCATCAGATCGTATTTGGAGAGGACTTCCCTGTTCATCTCCTGCAGATACTCATGAACGTGCGGTCCGTTTACGCAGCCGGAATCACCGTAGAGTCCGCCCTCCGGAATTTTTCCGTCCGGCAGCCCTTCCGGTTTGGAGATCATGCTGATAACGTCCATCCGGAAACCGTCAATGCCTTTTTCACACCACCAGTTCATCATATCGAAAACTTCTTTTCGAACCGCCGGGTTCTCCCAGTTCAGATCAGGCTGTTTTGTTGAGAACAGATGCAGGTAATACATCTCTGTCTGCGGATCGTATTTCCATGCGGAACCGGAGAAGCAGCTTCCCCAGTTGTTTGGCTCTTTTCCCTCTTTTGCATCACGCCAGATATAATAATCGCGGTATGGATTGTCTTTCGATTTGCGGCTCTCCACGAACCATTTGTGTTCATCTGAAGTATGATTGACAACAAGGTCCATGACCAGCCTGATGCCTCTTTTATGCATCTCCGAAAGCATGCGGTCAAAATCCTCCATTGTTCCGAACTCCTGCATGATTGCCCGGTAATCGCTGATATCATATCCATTGTCATCGTTTGGTGACTGGTACACCGGAGACAGCCAGATAACATCCACGCCAAGATCCTTCAGATAATCCAGACGGGATGTGATACCATTTAAATCTCCGATACCGTCTCCGTTGCTGTCCATGAAGCTGCGCGGATAAATCTGATACACTACGGCTTCTTTCCACCATTTTTTGTCCATTTTTTTACCTCCTTTATTTCATCCCCAGAACGTGTCTGGTTCTTTAATTCTGTCGTTTGCAAGCACATTTTACCATACCTCACGGTGATTTTTCAATAGTTTTGCGCAAAACCAGCAGTTTCTACAAGAGTTTTTCTGTAAATTTGGTAACTATTTACTTCGTCAGATCTCTTACCGACTCCCTCTCCACCAGCGTTGTCGGCAATGGCGGAATATCTTTTTGTACCGGCTCATCCTGGATCAAGTGCATCAGGACTTCTACGGCACGGCGTGCTTTTCCATCCACCATCTGATGCACGGTAGTCAGCTTCGGCCGCGCAAGTGTCGCATAGGTAACATCATCAAAGCCCGCAATTGAAATTTCCTCCGGAACCTTTATTCCCCTGTTCTGCAGAAAGTTGGATGCTTCAAGTGCATAGTAATCCGATGAAAAAAAGAGCGCTGTCTGTTTTTTGAAGAACGGAAGCATCTCCTCATATGCCTTCTCCCTCTGCTCTGGATTCCACGGGATCACAATATGGCGACTTTCAAAGTCCTCAATTCCCGCCTCCTCCATTGCCTGACGCACACCGAGCCACCGATAGTGGTCAACCCCGAGATCGCAGTCGGATAAAAAGAGAAATTTTTTATGTCCCTTTCCAATCAGGTACTGACTCATCTGGTACGCACCGCCGCGGTCATCCATCGTAATGGAGCGGACTCCAAGTTCCGGCGGGAGATACTGATCAATGGTTACCAGCGGTTTTCCGAGACGTTCCGAGAGCTCTGCAATCTCCTTTTCCTTCAGAGCCATCGCAATCATGCCGTCAAAATTCCAGCCGAGCGCCTGCTGCATAATATCGTCCTGCTCATGGCGCGCAACCAGCATCATATAGTAGCCGTGTTCCCGGATCTGATACTCCAGATTTCCGAGCATTGCCGACACAAAGGGATCCTCAAAGGAAGATGCATTTCCTTTCTTCATGAAACCAAGCGCCACACCAATGAGACCGGAGCTGTTGTTCGCCAGCATGCGCGCGCTGATACTCGGCACGTACTCCATCTCCTTTAAAATCCGGTTGATTTTCTCGACCGTCGCCTTTGAGACGCGCCCTGTCTTTCCGTGTATTACATTCGAAACCGTCGTCGGGCTGACCCCTGCGCGGTCTGCAATATCTTTGATTCTAATCATCGGTTCTCTGCCTTTCCTTTTTCTTCACAATTTTCTGAATTCTGTTATGTTTATTTTACCAAGACGGCAAAATGTTTACAACTACTTTGCATCGGCAAACACTACAAAATTATTACATTTTCTTAAACGATATGTAAGAAAATCTCCATCCCTCCTTCATTTACTTTCCGCCGGTTCCGTGGTAAGATAGGATGACAGAAAAAGTTCACCTTTTTTCTGTAAGAAAGGACCTACACATCATATGCGGCTTGCATTTACAAATTTTTCGATAAAATCTCCCACTGGCAAGAAATCCGGCCGTTTTTTTCTTGCCCTTTTTCTGGGTATTTTTCTCTTCCTCGCTCATCCCATACTCTGTCAGGCTGGTTTTGCCTCCAGTACGCCGTTTACCGGTGCCTCCTGGGAACTGGTCGGGGAATATCCGATTCTCGGCAGCAACGGCGCGGTGCAGTCCGTCTGTGCGACGGAAGATTATATCATCTGCATCGAAAATTTTAATGATCTGACGACAGAGCCGGACGTAGTCTCTGCCTACTATAAAAATGATACAGACGCAGACGGAAATCCCGTTACGCAGTATTCCCTCGCGCATCAGGTAAGGGACGCAGACTTTGCTCACGCAAACGGTATGGCATACAATCCCGTCACACATGAAATCCTCGTGAGCGGCTACAGCAGCCCGGATGCTTCCAATTACGGATGTATCTTCCGCCTCGACCCGGATACTCTCGAGCAGAAAGAGCGGATCCAGCTCTCGACAAGCTACAATATTCTCGGTATTGATTATCTTCCCTCCACCGGCGGCTATCTGATCCAGACCGATGCGGACGGCGGCTACGGCTTTAAACTCCTCGATGCCTCACTTCAGGTGATGGATGACTGGGGCACGTATCCCTTCGATTTTTACATGGAAAACTTTCAGGATCTCTGTGTTTCCGGCGATCTCTTTTTTCTTTTTCCGCTGACGATGCATCTCGGAATCGGAAACTTTATCCAGACATACTCGCTCTCGCAGAAAACACTGCTTGCGGACGACACGGTTGATTTTGGCTTTTCCGACGATATCACCATCAATGAACCAGAGGGCCTCTGTGAGACAAATCCTGGGGAATTTATTGCGATTGTAAACGTAACAAAGGCAGATGGTGGACGGTACGTGCAGTTCTACCGCACCCGGGTGCCGTATCTGTTCACGGTTTCCACTTCCGCGGCGGAGCATGGCTCGGTGTCCGAGGGCGGGGAAGTTTCCAGCGGAGAGGAAAAAACCGTTTCCTACACGGCAGACGAAGGCTTCCGGCTCGCGAAGCTCTCGGTGGACGGCTTGTATCTGCCGGTGACGGAATATCCGGACAGCTACACATTTTCCGATATCCAGAAGGATCATACCCTTGCCGTAACGTTTGAACCGGTTCCGACGGCGACACCGACGCCGACTGCCACTGCGACGCCGACCGAAACACCGGCCATAACCCAGACACCGGAACCGGCCATTTCCAAAGCACCGGCATCATCCACGGTTTCCTTCTCATCTGTGGCTTCCCATTTCGCAGCGTTCTGGAAAGGCACTGTGCATGCCGCTTCCTGGTTCCGCCATCTTGCCTCGGCCGGTGCATCCCTTTTTGCCCGTATCCGGAAGGCAGATCCTGTTTTTCTGGCGATGCCGTTTGTCCTTCTCGTTCTGATTCTGCTCTTTGTCCTCCGCCTGCGGTATGTCCGCCGCATCCGGCGGGAGCGGTCGCGGAAAGCGCTGGAACACAGAAGAAGAACGTACGAAGAACTGGTCAGAGAATTTACGGAAAATCCGAAGGACGAAAAGGTTTCCATCGATGAGCTGCTGCTTACAATTGACGAACTGCAGAAGGAAGAACAGAAAAACACTTAAATGAAACGTATTCACCAGATCAGGAATTGATCTTCTCGGCACAAAAAAAGTATCCCGTTCCTTTTGGGGAAGCGGGATACTTTTTTATTTAAACGGGCAACGAGCTAAAGTCCGTGCTTGTTTTTACTCTTCGTAATCGAGTGCTGCACGCTCCGTTGTGTACGGACGTACATAGGTGTCTGCTACTTTTACGTGCTCCGGATGTTTTGCATATACAGCTACATCCTCTGCTTTTTCCAGTGTTGTGACAAGTGCCATATCATGGGTGGAAGATGCAAGCGGTGCTTCTACAAAGTCAACCGTCAACAGTCCCGGCACTTTGCCGACCAGGCTTTTCAGGTTCTCTGCCATCGCTTTTTTCAGCTCCGGTTTCTTTGCATCCTCTACTTCCGGTTTGAATTTCCACATAACAATATGATGTACCATTGTATTTTTCTCCTTTGCTTTTGTTTTATTGCCAATTCACACAGTTTCTGTGCAAATACCAGCCTTTTGTTACGGCTCTTCGCCTGCAATCCGCAGAATATCCTCAATCTCTTCCACGGACATGTCAAGATACGCGGAAAGCTCTGCCACACTGAAATCCATGTCATCGCCGTCGGAGAGTTCCTCGATGGCGTCTTTTAAGCGGTTTACTTTATTGACTACAGTATTGTCCTTGTGTTTCTGAACTCTGTGTTCTTCCATGAAATCGCTGATCGTCTCACGCACAGCCGCATCAATCGCCTGCTCCGCCGTCTCAGCTTTTACAACGGACTCCAGCGCTACTAAAAGTCCGACATTTCCCTCCTGCACCAGATCCATCAGGAAGAAATCGCGGGTGTGCATTTCTTTTGCGGTCTCAATAACTTTCGGAAGCCAGAGCTGCACGAGCATGCTCTTTGCAAGGGAATCGCCCTCTGCCGCTTTCCGGTAAAGCTCTGCCGTTTCTTCCTCCGACGGTGTTTCTGTCTCCGGCAGTTCGTCAAGATACTGCTGTAAGGCACGCAGCTCCTCCTCGGAAAACTCCGGTTTTTTCTTTTCTTTTTCGGTCTCCTCCGGCACGACGCCCGGCTCATAATCTGCCACATCGACCTGCTCCATCGTCAGATATTCGCAGACAAAGGTGACTTTCTGCTCATCCAGTGCAAAGTCTTCAAAAAAGTCTCTGACTTCTTTCATCGTTACTTTATTTTCATGGTCTCTGGCGTATGACAGCAATTCGGAGAGCTTCTCCTGGAACTTTTTCTGTTCGTCCTGCATCTTTTTTACCCTCTCTTTCTTCCGTTTCACGATTCCATTTCTTCGTACATTTTTTTCAATTTGTCCATTGCTTTTTCTGCTTTGAAAAGCTACTATAAAAGCAAACGAAAAACCACATTCAAGTGGAAAGGAGAATCCTTATGAAACAATTTTTTCAGGATGTGAAAAACAGTTTCCTGCTTTCAGCCGCTGTCTCTATTATACTAGGTATCGTGCTGATCGTCTACCCCGTAAAAACGAGTTTGCTGATCTGTTATATCGCCGGAGCACTGCTCCTGTTTGGCGGCGTTGTTGCGTTGATCCGCTACATTGCAAGCCGCGGCGAGCCGTTTTTCTTCCGCTACGATCTGTTCGTTGCCCTGGTACTGATTCTGTTCGGCTGCTTCGTTATCTTTGAAAGTGACCTTGTAATCGCATTCATCCCGGTTGTCATCGGTATCATCCTTCTGGCAAACGGACTGCTCAGCATTCAGAAGGCGTTCAACCTCAAAAAAACAGGGCTGGAAAAATGGTGGCTTGAGTTCCTGCTGGCTCTTTTAACCAGCGTTCTCGGCATCATCATCTGTACCAATCCGTTTGATGCCGTTGCAACCACAAACATTTTCATCGGTATCTGCCTTGTCTACAGCGGCATTTCCGATCTTGTCACCACCTACTACATGGGCCGCGCAAAACGCCGGATCAAAAACGTCATCCAGACCGAGATCAACCAGCAGAAAATCCTGCACGATGACAATGTGATTGATGTGGATGAGGACGAGCTTCACTAAAAAACAGCTTCTTCCATAAAAATCTTCTTTCATACGAAAAACCGGAACCCGGCACCGCTTCTAAGCAGCGGCTCCCGGGTTCCGGTTTTTCTCTGTATTTCTTTTTTTATTTATTCCTCGTGTTTGCTCAGCGCTTCCATGCCTTCTCTTAATTTCAGACGAATCTTGCCAAGCTGCATGCCGTTTGCACCGAAATACAGTTTCAGATAGTGATTAGATCCAAAGAAGAAGCCAAGATCTCTGGTCTCTTTGATCCACTCGCCTTTTGTTCCACGGATGCTGATAACGGTTTTTACAATATTGTCGATATATACTGTAACGGAAAGCTGTGCCAGGTCTTCGAGGTCTGCTTTCATTTCCATCTCGATATCATAAGTTCCCATTTTATCTGCCAGAATGGAAACACCGCAGACTTCGCTTGTTCCTTTTTTATTTTCCCATGCGGAAGCGTCAATGACAACATCACCTGTTTCCGGATCTGCCTCATACGTTACCAGGTCTGCTGCAACAAAATCGTTATCTCCCTGCTGCTCCTGTGCTTCTTTTTCTTCCTCGCTGATGCGGTCAAGGAAACGTAAAATACATGGTGTTCCAAGAATGAAGTGAAGGACATTCATGGCATTTCTCTGCAGATCACCTCTTGTGATTTCACCTTTTTCCAGTGCTTCTTTCACATCATCCTGGCTCATATCGGTGCAGTCATTGCATACCATGAAGACATCATTTCCGGCGGATACCATCGGTGCATGTGTCGTTCTTGTTGCCTCGTATCCTTCACGGTTCGACATTGCCCACCAGTCGGTCATAACAAATCCATCGTAGTTCCACTCACCACGGAGAATGGTGGTTAACAGATCGTAGTTTCCTGCGGTCCAGATACCGTTGACCGGTCCATATGTACTCATAATGGATCTTGCGCCGCCTTCTTTGACTGCAATTTCATATCCTTTCAGATAGATCTCGCGCAGTGCACGCTCGGAAACAACCGCATTTACGGTGTGGCGCTTCGACTCCTGGTTATTACCGCAGAAGTGTTTGATGGTTCCGGTTACATCGGATTTTTCCATACCAAGAATCTGTACAGCACTGATCCATCCGGTCAGGTACGGATCCTCGGAAATATACTCAAAGTTACGTCCGTTTAACGGATTTCTGTGAATATTCATACCAGGTCCAAGAAGCGCATCGACACGGTTCTGTCTCATTTCGCGTCCTGCCATCTCGTACAGGTCTTCTACCAGCGGAAGATCGAACGTACAGCCAAGCAGCGTACCGTTTGGCATGGAGAAGGCTTTTGTTCCGCAGTCAAAACGAAGTCCGGAAGGACCGTCGGTACAGCAGGATGCCGGAATGCCAAACTCCTGTAATTCCGGTGTCAGACCGCCAAAAGCAGCTGCGGTTCCAGGCGTTACTTTCGGGCTGCACATACCCTCGCCGCGGAACATGCAGATCAGATCATCATCGGAAAGCTGTGCCACGAATTCTTCCATGGTTACTTTCTTATCCAGCACATCGCCCAGCTTATAGCCTTTGTCTCCGGTGTACGGAATCGGCTCCATACGGTTCTCTTTCATGCGTTTTGCCGGATCTACGGTGCGCAGCGGGGCTGCCTCGTATCCCGGTTTTAATGTGCCGTCCTCACCTGCAACGGCTTTCATACGCTCAAACGCTTCGACCGGCGCCATTGCCTCGGTCAGCGTCTCAACCACTTTAAACGGCTGCTCGTAAGCGCCTGCGAAAGCTGCACTTCTGACATCGCTTCCGACATAAAACTCATAGCTGCCCTCTTCGAGTACGTAGCAGGATTTGTGTCCCGTTGCACCGCTGTCATCATAGGATGCGAAGCTTTCTTTTGCCACATTGATGGTCACGGTCTCTTTTGCTCCAGGAGCTAAAATACCGGTCTTTGCAAAGCCGACGAGTGCGCGGGCTGGTTTTCCAAGAACGCCCTGTGGAGCTTTTACGTATACCTGAACAACTTCTTTACCGGCCGTTTTTCCTGTATTCTCTACGGTTGCCGTTACGGTTACCTGATCGACGTCTTTCTCTTTCGCCTCTGCGGTTACTGCAAAGGTTGTGTAGGAAAGACCAAATCCGAACGGATATAATACTTTGTCTTTTGCAAAAGTCTCAAAGTAGCGGTATCCTACATAGATATCCTCTTTGTATTCGTTTCTTACTAGATCGCCAAAGCAGCTGGTCGACGGATAATCCTCAATATTTTCTGCGATGGTATCCGTCAGTTTACCGCACGGGCTGACTCTTCCCATCAGCACATCGGCAACGCCGTTTCCACCTTCCTGACCGCCCTGCCATACGTAGAGAACAGCTGCAGGATTGCACTCTTTCACCCATTTCATGTCGATGATATTTCCGACATTCAGCACAACGATCGTTCTTGCAAACGCTTTGCTGACTTTCTCTACCATCTCACGCTCGGTATCTGTCAAGAGATAACTGCCCGCCTCGTTTTTGTTGTCCTGGTCCTCACCTGCGGTACGGCCTACAACAACAATAGCTGCATCGGCGCCTTTTGCGCTCTCCACAATCTCGTCGGTGAGCTCCATCTCTTTCTGGGACCACGGCACTTTTCCCCAGCCCTGGCCTTCGTCGTATGGATTTTCCTCGATCCATTTCTCATATGTTCCAAGAAGATTCTCATCGAGCGTGATGTCTTTTTCTTCTTTTAAGGCATCCAGAATGCCAACCACATATTTGGTGTTGACGAGTCCGCCGGAGCCCAGTCCGCTCTTATAATAATGGAATGCAATTCTTCCGAAAACGGCTACTTTATCCCCCTTGCGAAGCGGAAGCGCCTCGTTGTCATTTTTCAGAAGGACACATCCCTCTGCTGCTGCCTGACGGGCAAGCGCTACGTATTCTTCGAAATCCAATGGTGTAAATTTTCCCATATTGTTCCCCTTTCTCCTGCATACTTTTCTATCCAACATGTGCCGGAACACCCAAAGGAAATCCCGGGTTCCGGCACATGACTGGCTTCTTGTCTTTTATTATCTCGTATTTTCTGCTTTTTTTCCAGTTCTTTTCTTATCTTTTTTCTATCTGATATTGACCTTTTTTCTTCTCTTTTTGCTTATCCAATCAGTCCCTGGACAATTAATACAAGAAGCAGCAGCGGAAGGATATACGTAAGGTATAATCGCATCCAGTCCGGCACTTTCAGACCATCGCCCTTACTTGCCTCTGCCTGGTAATTTTTAAATCCCCATCCCCACTTTGATGTACAGAATAAAAGATAGATCAGTGAACCGACCGGCAGCAGAAGGTTGCTGACGATAAAGTCCTCAAGATCGAGAACTGTGCTTCCTGCGCCGAGCGGCTGGAATCCGGACCACACATTGTAGCCGAGTGCACACGGCAGGGATCCTAAAATGATCAGAATGCAGTTGATGACTGCTGACTGTTTTCTGGAAACACCGAAAATCTCGGAAAAGCAGCACATGATGTTCTCGAATACAGCGATGATAGTGGACAGTGCCGCAAAGAACAGAAACAGGAAGAAAAAGCTTCCGAAAATCCGTCCGCCCTTCATCGAGGTGAAGATGTGCGGCAGTGTCATAAAGATCAGCTTCGGGCCGCTGTCCGGCTGTACGTGATAGGAAAAGCACGCCGGGAAAATAATAAGACCTGCGGTGATGGCTACAAACGTATCGAGCACCGCAATATTGATCGCCTCTCCGAGCAGCGATTTTCCTCCGTTTAAGTAGCTTCCGAAAATCAGCATTGCGCCGATACCAAGACTTAACGTAAAGAATGCCTGGCTCATCGCGCTTGTGATAATGTGGAACAGTCCCACCTGTTCAATCTGCTGCTTGTCCGGCACCAGATAAAATTTCAGACCCTCTTTTGCGCCTGGCATTGTAAAGCTGTAAACCGCAAGGAAAATCATAACGACCATCAGTACAATCATCATCACTTTTGTGACACGCTCCACACCATTCTGCAGACCAACAGAGCAGATCAGAAAGCCTGCAATCGTGATCAGCAGCATCGTGATGACAAGAATAGACGGAGATGAAAGCATCTCATTGAATTTTCCAGTTACAGCGTCCCCCTTAAGGCCACTGAATTTTCCGGTTAAAAAGCTGTAAAAATAATACAGCATCCAGCCTGCAACAACCGTATAGAACATCATCAGCAGATAGTTTCCGATGAGGGCAACGTATCCATGGATATGCCACTTCTGCCCTTTCTTCTCCAGTTCCCCATACGCGCGCACGGTACTCTTTTTGCTTCCTCTTCCGATGGCAAGCTCCATCGACAGAATCGGAACTCCCATAATGGCAAGGAACAACAGATAAAACAGCACGAAAATGCCGCCTCCGTTGTTTCCTACCATGTACGGGAATTTCCATACATTTCCGATGCCGATGGCACAGCCTGCCGAAAGCAGAAGAAAGCCAAGGCGCGATTGGAATGTCTCTCGTTCCATTTCTTTTATTTCCTCCCTTTTTTCTTCGTACAAAACTCAGATTTCAGAACGGCACCGTTCTGCCGTTCTGTCCGGTTTGTCTTCCTGTTTTGCACTATGCTTTCTATTATACTTTTCTTATCAGAAAAAGACAAGCAATTGCTTAGGGCGTGTTTGAAAAATTTTTTTAAACACGCCCTGAGAAAGGAAATTTTTCTATTCTTTATTCATACCGCGCAATCTCTTTCCGCAGCCGTTTCATAATCCGTTTTTCCAGCCGCGAAATATACGACTGTGAAATTCCAAGAAGATCCGCGACTTCTTTCTGCGTTTTCTCCCGCCCCTCTGGCATATTGATGCCAAACCGGAGTTTCACGATCACCTGCTCCCGCTCAGAGAGCTTGCTGATTGCGCTTCCCAGCACGCGATGTTCCGCCTCCTGCTCGAGCCCCTGATAGATCACATCCTCCTCCGTTCCGAGGATATCCGACAAAAGAAGCTCATTTCCATCCCAGTCTACATTGAGCGGCTCATCGATCGAGACCTCCATCCGTGTCTTGTTATTTCTCCGCAGATACATCAGAATCTCGTTCTCAATGCACCGGGACGCGTACGTGGCAAGCTTGATCTTTTTTTCCGGATTGAACGTGTTAATTGCCTTGATGAGGCCGATGGTTCCAATCGAAATCAGATCCTCCACACCAACTCCTGTATTATCAAATTTCTGTGCAATGTAGACGACGAGACGCAGGTTGTGTTCGATCAGCTCGCTCCTTGCCGTCTCGTTTTCCGGATCGGAAAGCCCCGCAATCGCATCGGCCTCCTCCTGTCCTTCCAAAGGCGCCGGGAGAACATCTGTGCCCCCGATATAAAAAATTTCCCCTGTCTGACGAAATACAGCCGGCACGGACCGCGGCAGCATACGAAGCCGGAATCCGTTTGGCAGTGCAGCCTGCAGCATACTTCATTCCTCCTGTCCTTCCATGAGATCTGGATGCAAAATTATTTCATAGCCCCTGGGAGATGAACTATTTTCTCCGCCAAGCGCAATCAGCGGTCCGCTTATGTGCCTGGCTGTATGTTCTGTCACAAGAATCATTTCCGAGATCCGGATCACCGGCAGAAAGCCCCGGCCTTCCAGTCCGCGAAACGGTATGTAACGGGGCTGCAGCGCAAGAAGCCGTTCCGGCTCCGGCACCGTCTCGTGCCTTGCAAGCGCCGCAATCCCTGTCCGCATTTCGTCCGGGAACAATTCGAGTATCACAGTGTACGGTACGACCGAGACCGGCTTTTTGGTTGTGGCATCCCGCAAAGTATTGCCCGTGTCGTACAGTCCTTTTACTTTTTTCCATTTCCCATTCTGCACAAGCTGTACCGTAACCTGCCTGGCATGTTCCAGGAGTATCTCCTTTCGGATCTTCAGCAGGAGGAGTGTTCCCGCATATGCGGCACTCCCGGAAAGAAGAAAAAGAAAAATTCCCCTTCCCGGCATCAGCTCCCGGAACAGGCGGTATGCACTGCCGATCAGAAAACCGGACAGTATATAGCCTGCCATTCCCACCACAAGATCCCGTACTGTCGTGATTCTGCAGCCAGATTTCACCATCCCTGTTGTAATTCCGATTCCGACCAGGGCGAGCAGCGCACCCGGCAGATACCGTGCAAACACGGCATACAGCACCGCATAACCGGCGCCGAGCGCGGCTGCCGCAAAACTCCTTCTTCGCGTGGCAGATCGTTTCAGAAGAAAGGAGGAAAGACGCAGAATAGTATAATTCAGCAGAAGATTCTCTGCAAAGAGAAGATCCAGAAAGATCTCATAGTGCAAAAAAACACCCCCTGCGCCTTTTGCATGGTCTGAATTTCTAACAGACCCTATTATAGACGGAAGGGGGTGAATTTTTTGTCGTTTTCGGAAGAATGACCTTCTTTTTTGATCAACAAACTTCGACACGCCGCAACATTTTCGGTCTGCGGCGTGTCGATGCAAATTCGTTATTTGCTTATTATTCTTTGCTTATCTGCGGTTTCTTAAGAAATCCGGGATCTGGATGTCCTTTTTCGGAACATTGCTTGTCATGGTCTGCTGAGCCTGTACCTGCGGCTGCACCTGAACCTGTGGCTGTACCGGAGCGGAAGCTTTCGGAGCAGTGTGTACCGGAGCGGCTGCCTGTGCAGAGAAGCTGCTGCTGGAAAATGCGCTCTTTCTTGCATCTGCAGGCTCTTTGCGGGATACGCTTGCCTGTTTCGCCGTTGCATCGTTGAGACCTGTTGCGATAACGGTGATCTTCGCTGTATCGGTAACAGAATCATCATACATAGCACCGAAGATGATGTTTGCATCCTCTCCAGCCAGATTCTGTACGTAACTTGCAGCATCGTTTGCATCCATAAGGGAGATATCTCCGGAAATGTTGATGATAACGTGGCTTGCACCCTCGATGGTGGTCTCAAGCAGCGGACTGGAAACAGCCTGCTGTACAGCCTCGAGCGCTTTGTCGTCGCCCTTTGCCTCGCCGATACCGATGTGGGCGATACCCTTGTCGGTCATAACGGTCTGAACATCTGCGAAGTCGAGGTTGATGAGTGCCGGCAGGTTAATCAGGTCTGTGATGCCCTGTACGGCCTGCTGCAGAACCTCGTCTGCTTTCTTTAATGCCTCCGGCATGGTTGTCCGGCGGTCTACGATTTCAAGAAGTTTGTCGTTCGGGATCACGATCAGGGTATCTACGTTTTCCTCGAGTTTTTCGATTCCCATCAGCGCATTGCTCATACGGGTTCTTGCCTCGAATTTGAACGGTTTTGTTACAACGCCGACAGTCAGAATGCCCATTTCTTTTGCAACGCCTGCTACAACCGGTGCTGCACCTGTTCCGGTTCCGCCGCCCATACCGCAGGTGACGAATACCATATCAGCGCCTTCCATGATCTGTTTGAGCTCTTCGATGCTCTCCTCGGCTGCTTTCTCTCCAACCTCAGGTTTTGCTCCTGCGCCCAGTCCCTTGGTCAGCTTCTCGCCGATCTGGAGAATGGTAGGTGCCTTACAGAGGGTCAGCGCCTGTTTATCGGTGTTGATTCCAACGAATTCAACGCCGCCGATGGATTCCTCCACCATTCTATTTACAGCATTATTTCCTGCACCACCTACACCGATTACGATAATCTTTGCAGATGATTCTGCCTCATTTGTCATGATCTCTAACAATTTCAACTTCCTCCTTTTGATTATGAACTGCTGTCTATCTCAAAATAGTCTGATATTCTGATGGTCATACATAAAGATATAATATAATTTCTTCGGAAAATAATCAACTGTTTTTTTCGTATTTCATAAAAAATTCAGGATTATTGCGTTTTTTTGACGGCTTTCCTTTCCTCTTATACATCTTTCGAGAAGACAAAGCTGCTGTCGCCGTCCTTGTAATCCTCCATATGGAGTTCTCCGGAAAGACCGGAAAGGCTCGGCAGGATTGCTGCTACGCGCGTCATCTTTTCTTCTAACGCCGTATCGGTTCCAAGCAGAATCCGCACGGTATCATAGTAATGCAGAATAATTTCGCTGTTCTCATTAAATTCCACACTGTCCGGCGTGATATTGTATTTCTCCGTCATTCTCGTAAGTGCGAGCATGGTGCGGAAAACTGCCGGTTTTTCAACCGGGAGCTGCTTGTTCACGGTCACATAGTCAAACGTAAGTCCTGTTACAAGCGGAACATCGGAAAGGGTCGGCTGAAAGTCTGTCGTTGTCACACGTGCACTTTTAATCGTATCCGCCGAGAGCGCACCGTCGGACGTACTGCTTTCGGATGCTGTGCCATCGGATGATACGCTTTCGGATGCAAGCGACTCACTCGTAAGAGATCCATCCGCACTCGTTCCATCGGAGGCGGTTCCGTCGGAAGGCTCACCCTCCGCAGGTGTTTCCTGCTCCTCGTCCACGCACTCCAGCACGATGCCGTTCTTGTCAAAATAGACCTTCTGGCCTTCGTACTCGACATAACCGACCACTTTTTTCTCATTTACCTGGATGCAGATGGTGTCATAGCTTACAAACGTAAACTCCACGGAGTTCATAAAAGGAATATCGCTCATATCAACCTTCGAATGAAACGTCGTAAGAAGCACCGTGTTTTTCATCCACTTGTCGTCCGCGACCATCTCTTTGATTTCATCTTTTGTATACCGGGTGTTCCCCGCCACCTGGATATTGCGGATTTTGAACACATTAAAAAACAAGGCACCTGCAAGGCCGACGCCAAGCACCACCCCGGTCAGAATCCGTATTTTTCTGTTTTTCTTCTTTTTTCTGTTTTTTTTCTGTCTCATATTTCTTTTTCTACGATAATCTTGGCTCCGAGTTCCCGGAGCGTTTCTGGAAACCGTTCATACCCCCGCTCAATCAGTTCTGTCTGCCGGATTGTGGAAAATCCTTCTGCGGCAAGCGCCGCCGATACGAGTGCCGCGCCGCCCCGAAGATCCTGGGAAACAACTTCTGCACCGTGCAGACGGCTTTTTTCGGCCGTCAGCCATTTTCCGCAGATCTGCAGCGTACCGCCCATTTTCTGCAGCTCCTCTGCCGTCCGGAGGCGGTCCTCAAATACATTTTCACAGATACAGCTCTTTCCTTCCAGCGTCATCGCTGCCGCCAGATACAGCGACTGCAGATCCGTCGGAAAACCGGGATATTCCTCTGTCTCCACGTACGGAACAGCATGCTGCACGTTTTTGCTGTCTGCTACCAGTGTACCACTCTTCCTTGTATATTGTCCACCTATTTTCTGATAGAGGGACAGAACCGCCCCCATTTCGTCCAGCGGCGCGCCGGAAAGCGTCAGGTGCCCCCGCGTCGCCGCGCCCATCAGAAGATACGTCCCTGCCGCGATCCGGTCACCCGGAACACGATACCGGCAGCCGGACAGCAGTCTCTTTCCCTGCCTTCCGTAAACGGTAATCTGCTCCGTCCCCTCGCCGGTAATCTCCGCTCCCATGGCCTTAAGAAACCGGCAGAGATGAACCACTTCCGGCTCCCGCGCACAGTGCTCCAGCCTTGTTGCACCTTCCGCTCCGACAGCAAAAAGAACCGCATTTTCCGTCGCCCCGACACTCTTTTTCGGAAAGCAGAGCACGGCTCCTTTCGGATGATCTGCCTTTGCCCGAATGGTGCCGTCCTCCTCGAAGACCTCGGCTCCCAGAAGCTCCATTGCCCTCTGATGCAGGTCCGTCGGCCGCTTTCCGATCCGGCAGCCGCCGGCCCCTGCAAGGTATGCCTCCCCTGTCCTTGCAAGAAGACTTCCCAGAAACAAAAGAGAGGCGCGCAGTCTCTTCGAAAGCGCTCCCTCCACACGGCTTTTTTCGATCTTTTCACAGTTCATGTGGAGCGCATTCCTCTCCCACCAGACTGTTCCGCCAAGGCTTCTTACAATCTCCGCCATATCCTCCACATCGGAAATCTTCGGGCAGCCTTCCAGCACGACCTCCTCTTTTGTCAGAACCGCCGCCGCGATCATGGGAAGAACGGCATTTTTGGAACCCTGGACTGTTACCGTTCCGCAAAGCCGCCTTCCGCCGAGAATCTGATATACTCCCACCTGTTCTCTCCCATCCGGCCTCTCTTTTTACGGTATGCATTACACTCCCGTTTTGTTCCCGTTCTGCAGCGCTTTTCCGCCTTTTTAATCGGTGTCCCTCGAGACCGACAGGGCAAGCCCCATCTCGCCGAGCAGAAACAGCACGGAGGTGCCGCCGTAACTGATAAAAGGCAGCGTAATGCCGGTATTCGGAATCGTATTTGTCACAACCGCGATGTTCAGGATCACCTGAAGCGCAATATGCCCCATAATTCCGCCCGCAATCAGTGCTCCGCCAAGATCCCGCGCATGGATCGAAATGACCATCAAGCGCCAGATCAGCACCGCAAACACGGCGATCACCAGGCAGGCGCCGAACAGTCCGCCCTCCTCACAGATAATCGAAAAGATCATATCATTCTGCGCTTCCGGCACAAAGCCAAGCTTCTGCAGGCCTTTTCCAAGCCCACAGCCAAAGATTCTCCCGCTGCCGATCGCATAGAGTCCCTGAATGGTCTGGAACCCCTTCTCGTACGCCTCCGGGTTGCGCCAGATGGCAAGGCGTTCGAGGCGGTAGCTTTCCATCATCAGAAAAACGGCAATAAACCCGATGCCGGCGCCTCCGATTCCGAGAAACGGCAGGTAGCCCGGATGTGAAATAAAGATCAGAAACGCACAGATTCCGAGCAAAATAATCGCCGTACTTAAGTTATTGCTTCCGACAAGCGCTGCAATCGGCAGGGTGCACAGCACCGCCTTTGTCATAAACCAGAGACTGTCGGACCGGCCTTTCGTGTGCTCCATCACCCAGGGCAGGAAGAGAATCACCGCCATCTTGGCAAATTCCGAGGGCTGGAACGATAAGGGGCCAAGCTTTAACCACCGCTTCGAGCCGTTGTACTCACTTCCGAAAAAGAGCACCGCCGTCGAGAGCGCAAGGGAAGCCGCATAAAACCACGGTGCCAGTGCAAACAGCCGCCGGTAATCTATTTTTGCAACCGCATACATACCGATCACACCGAGCGCACTTGCAAAGAGCTGCTTCTTGAAATAATAAGCCGGGTCATGGAATCTGACCCGGCCGTTATACGCGCTGGCGCTGTACAGAATCACAAGGCCAAGGCCAAGCAGAATCCATACCGTCACCAGCAGCGTCCCATCTATTTTTTTCTCTTTTTCCTTCCGCATCCGCGCCACACCCGCCGTTCGCTCTTTTTCAGCTTATGCGGGATAGTTTCCTGATATGACGTTTTTACAGTGCTCTTACGTACTCCTTAAACAGCTCACCGCGCTGCTCGTAGCTCTTAAACTGATCCCAGCTTGCGCAGGCCGGGGAAAGAAGAACCGCATCCCCTGCATTTGCCTTGTCGTGGCAGATCTGTACGGCTTCTTTTAAGTTGTCTGCCATGATAATGTCGTTGAATCCGACGCTTCTTGCCGCTTTTGCGATCTTCTCTTTCGTATCTCCGATCAAAACCAGGAAGCGTACCTTTCCATCGAATGCCTGAATCCACTCTTCGTAGGTGGACTGCTTGTCGTAGCCGCCGCCGATCAGCAGAGTCGGGCGGTTCATCGCCTGGATGCCTTTGATGGCCGCATCCGGATTCGTTCCCTTGGAATCGTTGTAATATGCCACGCCGTCCTTCTCGCAGACATACTCGATGCGGTGCTCTACCCCTGCAAACTCCTGAATGACTTTGCGGACAGTTTCCATCGGCACGCCTGCATGAAGTGCCATCGCAGAAGCAACCATGACGTTTTCAAAATTATGTAGGCCGAGCAGTTTTAAGTCGTCGGTTCTGGTCAGAAGCTCCGTCTCGCCGTTCTTTGCAATGCGGATTTCGCCGTCCTGATAATAGATGCCGTCCTTTAACGCACGCAGACTCGAGAAGTACATCACCTGTACTTTCTTCTCTGTCATCAGTTTTTCGCCGAACGGGCGCAGGATTTCGTCCTCATAATTCAGCACACAGAGATCATCCATCGTCTGATTTTCGGTGATACACTCTTTCACGCGGATATACTCTTCCATCGTGTGATGGCGGTTCAGATGATCCTCGGTAATGTTTGTGATCGCACTTGCCGCCGGATGGAACTCTTTGATGGTTTCCAGCTGGAAGCTGCTGATCTCGGCAACCGTTACGGTATCATCTGTCGTGTCGAGTGCTGCGGATGTGTACGGGGTTCCGATGTTTCCGACCACTTTTACTTCCGGCTGATATGCTTTCATGATCTCGCCGAGCAGTGATGTTGTGGTAGTCTTTCCGTTGGTACCGGTAATCGCAAGCACTTTTCCGCGGCTTACCTGATACGCCAGCTCCACTTCACCGATGACCGGGATCTCTTTTTCTTTCATTTTAAGGACAATCGGCAGATCCGTCGGAACGCCCGGGCTTAAAACGACAAGATCAAGGCTGTCGAGCATCTCCTCCGGGAGCTCGCCTAAGACAACTTCCACGCTGTCACGGCTCTCTAATTTTTTTAAGATTTCTTCTTTTTCGAGTTTGTCATTTCCATCGTAAAGAACGACAGAAGCACCTTTCTTGTGCAGCAGCTCCTCCGCTGCAATTCCACTCTTTCCGGTTCCGAAAACCAGTACTTTTTTTCCTGCGAAAATCATGTTTGATTACCTCCATATTTTAAAGCCCCATCAATGCGATCAGGCATAATATCGCTGTGATTGTAGCAAACACCGTCACAATCTGTGTCTCCGACCAGCCCATCAGCTCGAAATGGTGATGGATCGGCGTCATCTTGAAGATCCGTTTTCCCTTCGTCAGTTTGAAGAATGACACCTGCAGGATCACAGAGAGAATCTCCATCATATAAATGAATCCCACAAGCGGCAGAAATAAGGGGAGACGTAAGAAACACGCCATTCCCGAGACGAAACCGCCGAGTGCCAGACTTCCGGTATCGCCCATAAAGACGCGGGCAGGAAATACATTGAATACCAGAAACCCCAGCAGACTCCCGATAACCGCAAGCGGGGACGGGGAAACACCGTTTCCGAGGCCGATTGATGCCACGGAAAAGAAAACAGCATTTAAAATCGTCACACTCGCCGCCAGCCCGTCAAGGCCGTCGGTAAAGTTGACACCGTTGACCGTTCCAAGAATCACAAAGGCGAGAAACGGAATCGTAAAAATCCCTGCGTCCAGCTCTTTGCCTGGAAGGAACGGAATGCGCATCCGAAGGGAAATTCCGGAAAAACGCGCCAAATACCACAGAAAGACTGCTGTAATCACTGCCTGCAGTGCCATTTTCTGCTTCGGGTACAGCCCGTCGCTGCGGTGCAGCACGACTTTCAGATAGTCATCGAGAAAGCCGATCAGGCCAAAACCAAGCGTCAGAAACAGCACCGGAACCACTTCCGCTCCCTCTTTCCGGAAAAGGAGGGAAACTGCGGTAAACGCCGCCAGAAACATCACGCCGCCCATCGTCGGGGTTCCCGCTTTTTTCTGGTGGCTCGGCACACCCTCTTCCCGCTCCTTCTGCCCCGCTTTGACTTTTCGCAGAAACGGGATCAGAACCGGCCCCAGCGCCAGGCTGATGCCAAAGGAAAGAAGAACCGGCAGGATCATTTCTCTTTTCATAGACGCACCTCTTCCTTTTTGTACGGATTGTGTACGGAACAGGCATGTCAAAATATTTTCTCCAGCCTATTCAGTATATAGCTTTTTGTTCTGTTTCGCAACCTTCTTTTATAATCCAAGTTACGGTTCGCTCAGCAGTGAAACACTTGCTGTTTCGCTGCGTAAGAAAGTGATTCAGGTGTGAGCAGCCCTCCTTTTGCGAAGCAAAACTTTAAATGAGGGCTGCGAAGGACACAATTCTCAGGTTTCCTAAGAATTGTGTCCAATACCGAGATACGGAAGTACATTGGAAAAGATATCGCGGATCACCGGCGCGCAGATCGTTCCGCCGTAGTAGACGCCCTGCGGATTGCGGATAATGCAAAGCCCCAGCACCGTCGGATGCTCCGCCGGGGTGAAGCCGAGGAATGAGGAAATATAGCGGTTGGCGCTCCGCGGAAGTGTCTGCGAGGTTGCCGTCTTTCCGCCGATGGAATATCCCTCGAGGTACGCATTCTTTCCAGACCCTTCTGAAACGACGCTTTCCAGAATTTCGCGCACCGTCCTGGAAGTTTCTTCCGAAAGAACCCCTTCTTTTTCCGGAAATTTCAGATGCTTTACGACATTTCCTTCTTCATCAAGCACATCCGTTGCGACATGCGGCGTCACCATTTTTCCACCGTTGACGAGCGCAGAGACCGTCGCCGCCAGGCGGATCGGCGTGATCTGGAAGGACTGGCCGAATGCCATCGTCGCAAGCTCAACCTCTCCGATGTTTTCCTCCTTGTGCATAATCGTCGATGCCTCGCCCGGCAGATCGATCCCCGTCTTTTCCATCAGACCGAAATTCCGGAAGTAATCACAGAACTTTTCCACACCGAGCCGCAGCCCCACTTCAATGAACACCGGGTTGCACGAGTTCTGCGCGCCCTGCACGAAGTTTTCGGCTCCGTGTCCCGTCCGCTTGTGGCAGTGGATCCGGCGGTCCTCCACGATTTTGTAGCCGGGACAGAAAAACGAATCGTTCGGCGACACAACGCCCTCCGAAAGTCCCGCCGACATCGTGATGATCTTAAAGGTAGATCCCGGCTCGTACGTATCGTTGATGCAGGCATTCCGCCACATCTGGTTCAGCAGATCCTGAATTTCTTTTTCCGAAAGTCCCGTTGTATCCTGCTGCAGCGTGAACGGATCGTTGAGGTCGAACTCCGGCACATTGACACAGGCATAGATTTCTCCGTTCTGCGGATTCATAAGAAGAATCGAGACGCTGTCCGCCTGTTTTTCTGCCATCGCCTTTTCCGCTGCCTGCTGGCAGTACGCCTGGATATTGACATCCAGGCTGACCTTTAAGTCCCTTCCCGCCACCGGCTCCTGGCGGCTCTCCCCGATGCCGTTCTGCTCAATCCCGCGCGCATCCGTTGTCGTCAGGATTTTTCCGTTGATTCCTTTTAAAATTTCCTCATATTCCACCTCCAGTCCGATGATGCCCTGATTATCGCCTCCGGTGAAGCCGATAACGCGCGACGCCAGCTTCCCTTTGGGGTAATACCGCTTGAAATCCTCATCCACTTTTACCCCCGCGTATCCGTACGACCGGATGGTATCACCCGTCTCCTTGTCCACATTCGTCTTGACACGCTCGATTGAAGACCGCTTCTCCACGCGTTTCCGCGCCGTCTCCTCCGAAATTCCAAGCTCTTTTACCAGCATCGCAATCACCGCCTCCGGCTCCTCAATCTGGCTGTGGATCACGGAAATCGTACAGACCGTGCGGTTTGCCGCGAGAACTTCCCCGTTTGCATCAAGAATCCGGCCGCGCGCCGCCTTGATCCCGCGCTCCCGCTCGTGCAGATCATCCGCCTTCTCGGAATAATAGACGGACCGGAACACACACAGATACACCAGCCGCCCGGCAAGTCCGACCATCATTCCCATGCAGAGTACCCACAGAAGAACCGTCTTTTTCCGGTGATACGTTTTGTTTTTACGCATAGAATACCCCATAGCCGAATCCATTATGATAACACTATATGGAAACTGCTATGGGGTTATGTCTTTTGTTTTTTATGTTTTTTTACTCTTCATTGATGAGATCCAGCTCGGCGTTTGTCAGACCGCCGTTCTCGATATTGCTGTTTTCAGCACTGTTTTCAGCACTGTTTTCCGTATCGTCTTCCTGTACCGGTGCCGCTACGTTTGGATCATCCGTTCCGGTCTCGGAGCCTTCGCCCGTCACACCGTCCGTATCATCCGGGAATACGTTCAAATACGGCAGCAGTTCTGTGTAGATCTCTTTTACGATCTCCTGTGCCAGCACACTGTTCGCCTGATTTTCTACATCCGGCTCGTCCACAATCGCGTAAACAACAGCTTTCGGGTTTTCTACCGGTGCAAATCCGATAAAGGAAACGAGATATTTTCCATTGCCTCGCGGATACTTCTGTGCAGTACCTGTTTTTCCTCCCATCGTGTAACCGGCAACCTTTGCACTCTGGCCGCTTCCATCGGTCACGACTCCCTGGAGGAAACTTCTCATTTTATCGCTGATTTCCGCGGAAACTGTCTGACGCACCAGATTCGGCTCATTGCTCTCAACAACGGCTCCTGTGCTGTCCGTGATCGTCTTCATCACATGCGGCTGGTAATAATTGCCTCCGTTGATCAGAGAGGAAAACGCAGCTGCCTGCTGTACCATCGTCACGGTATAGCCCTGTCCGAATGTACTCGTTGCAAGCTCGGTCGGTCCCATAGTATCCTCCGTGTGAACCAGGCCGTACGCCTCACCCGGCAGGTCAATTCCTGTCAGACTGCCGAAACCGAAAATATCCTGATAGCGGAGAAATTCCGCTGCTCCCATCTTCTGTCCGATCTGCATCATACCAGCGTTGCAGGAGTTTTTCAGTACATCGGCCGGTGTCTGTACGCCATGTGTTCCCGGATAAGCTCCGCAGCGGATCATCTGCCCTGCAATCGTCTCAAACCCCTCACAGTCAAACAGGGTATCATCATCGATTACATCGAGGGAATATGCCGCCGCCACGTTCATCGGTTTTGCCGTGGAACCTGGCTCATATGCATCGGAAATACAGTAGTTTTTCCAGATGGCACTCAAAGCCTCCATTGTCTCGTTATCGTTCATCGCATCAATTTCTTCCTGCGAATAGAACGGTGTCAGATCTCTTGGATTGTTCAGGTCATACCAGTCGGAAGAATCCATACCAAGAATCTCTCCATTGTTCGGATCCATCACGACAACGCCGATATTCTTTGCCGCTTTTGTCTGACGGTTCGTCTCAGTGTCCGATTCGTCCGCGCCGTTCTGGACATGAATCCGCTCATTGTAATTCTCGATCGCCGTGCGGATGATCTTCTGAATATTTACATCAATCGTCGTAACCACGTTTTTGCCCGGCTGCGCCTCGATGATCGTCTGTTCCATATCCGCATCTTCGTTGTAATAGCCGAACTGGCGGCCATTCACGCCATTTAAGATACTGGAATAATACCCTTCGATTCCCCAGTCTGCCGTGTCTCCTGAATACGTAAAGCCGATCAGATCGCAGGCAAGTGAATTTAACGGATACGTTCTGTGGTAGGATTCCTCGAACCAGACGCCGCGGATGTTGGCACGGTATGCTTTTTCCGCCTGCTCGTTCTCATCGAGCTCCTTGTTCTTTTTGTCCGCGTACTCGTCCACATAGGCCTCAAACGCTTTTTTCGCGTCCATCGAGACCTCTCTGGCGAGAACCTGGTACTGGCTTTCTTTTGTCGTTTCGCCGGTCAGACGATCCCGGATATCCGTCTCGTCGAGTCCGAAGTATTCAACCAGTGCTGCTACGGTCGGATCGACGTACGGATGGGTATCGTTCTTTTCTTCATCTTTTACCGTCGTATTGGCAAGTTTACAGTCGAGAATAACGTTGTAAACCTTCTCACTCGTTGCCAGAATCGTTCCGTTCCGGTCGGTGATACTTCCCCGCTGGAATGGAATTGTCCTGCTGTCGTAGGACTGCTGCGTCTGGCTTAAAACCTGTCTTTCGTATTTTTCTCCCTTTGTGGCATTCACATACGTAATGTCAATCGCTAAAGCAACAAAAACCAGCATCACTCCCAAAAAGAGTGCTACCAGTTTTCTGCTCATACGCCCACTTGTCTTCCGTCTCCGGAATGCCCCGCTTCGTTTTTTATTTTTTTTCTGTTTACTCACGTTTTCACCTATTTCGCATCCGGAACATCCTGATACTGTCTCACATAGCTGTTTTCTGAATCATCGAAATAAATTACCTGGGACTCATCTGCATATTTCATGCCGAGCCGGTTCTGTGCTGCTTCTTTGACTGCCTCAAGATCTTCGGAGGCAACCGTTGTATTGTAATAGGCGTCATTGTCCGCCTTCAGATCGCTCAATTCTTTTTCTTTGCTGGTAATGTCTTCCGCCTGCGTGGTAACCACGGTCTGCAACTTGACATACGCAACACACGCCGCGATACACAGTGTGCAGACAATGGCAAGAAAAACAGCGTAGCCCGCGCTGATCTGTGTCGCCCGTGCCCGGTTTCTTCTTGTCTGGCTGCTCACACCCGATTTCAGAGGCCGTGCTTCTTTTGGTGCTTCCTGCGGCTGTGCTGCAAGACGCCGTACCGCACTTCCGTCCTCAAACGTATCTGGCGTATAACGTTTCGTTCTATCTGTCGAATTTACCCTTCCATCTGCCCGTCTGGCCATAACTTCTCTGTCTCCTTCGTGCCGAGCCGTCACACCTTTCGTTCAAAGACGCGCAGTTTTGCGCTCTTGGAACGGGGATTTGTTTCCATTTCCTCTTCTCCCGGCAAGATCGGTTTCCGAGTTACTACGGTTCCCTTGGACTTCTTTCCGCATACACAGACCGGAAATTCCGGCGGACACGTACATGGATGCTCGTTTTTTCTGAAAATGTTTTTTACGATACGGTCTTCCAGAGAATGAAAGGTGATGACACAAAGTCTTCCACCGTCATTTAAGAGATCAATCATGCCGTCCAGTGACTCCGACAGAACGGTAAGTTCCTGGTTCACTTCGATACGGATTGCCTGAAAGGTTCTCTTGGCCGGATGGCCGCCCGTCGCCCTTATTTTTGCCGGAATCGAGCGCTTGATGATTTCGATTAACTCCCCAGTTGTTCGAATCGGCGCCTGCTGCCGGCTTACGCATATATTGTGTGCAATTTTTCTTGCAAAACGCTCTTCTCCATATTCATGGAGAATACGCGAAAGATTCTCTTCACTGTAATCGTTCACGACTTCGTACGCGGAAAGAGCATTTCTCTGATCCATCCGCATATCCAGCGGAACATCCTCACGGTATGTGAATCCACGCTCTGCATTATCCAGCTGATAGGATGAAACTCCAAGATCCAGCAGGATTCCGTCTACCCCGGTGACTCCGATTTCGGCAAGACGCGGAACCATATCGCAATAATTGCTGCGGATAATCGTGACCTGGTTCTGAAATGGTTCCAAGCGTTTACCCGCAGCAGCTATCGCAGCTTCGTCCTGATCTATGCCTATTAATCTCCCCGTGGCAGATAAGCGCTCACATATATGACTGGAATGTCCAGCGCCTCCCAACGTCCCGTCCACGTAGATTCCGTCCGGTTTTATCTTAAGGTTTTCAATGGTTTCCTTCAGTAATACTGATGTATGCGAAAATTCCATGGTCATCTCCTGTATCCCAACGAAACAGATCAGATCACAATGCCCATCTCTTCCATTGATTCGGCGATGGCATCCATATCATCATAATTGCTGTTTTCGTTCCATTTTTCCTTGCTCCAGATTTCAATCCGGTTGATATTTCCGGTAAGGACTACATCTTTTTCCAGACCAGCAAATTCCCGCAGCGTTGCCGGTACGAGAATCCTCCCCTGCTTGTCCAGTTCACATGACGTAGCACCTGCTACAAAGAAACGGGAAAAAGTTCTGGCGTTTTTGTTTGTAAGTGGTAAGGCTCTCAGCTTCTCTTCAAAGGCAGCCCATTCGTCGTTTGGGTAAATGGAAAGGCATCCGTCCAATCCCTTCGTCAGTACAAACTCTTCTCCCAGCTGTTCTCTGAACTTGGACGGTATGATCAATCTTCCCTTCGCGTCAATCGTATGACTGTACTCTCCCATGAACATAATGAAAACCCTCTTATCACCTGAAATGGCGGTCTCCCCACGCACCACTTCATGTATCGCGCCGCAGCCAGACTGCCACATCCGCTCCACAACGCACCACTTTTCACCACTTTCTACCACTTATATTTTTATTCTATATCAACTCAGGGAAAATAGCAAGGTCTTTTTTCTATTTCATTTTTAAGATTTTCCCCAAAATGCAACATTTTTATGCGCATTTTCCGCCTTTTTTATACCAATTTTGTATCAAAAAAGAGAAAACCTTTTTTGCCGGTTTTCCCCTTTTCTGTATTTTTATTCTGTTTTTTTCACTGGTTTTATCCTTAAGAATGGGCTGTCTCCCCACCGGATGATAATTTTTTTCGTTTCCATACCACCAGGATGGTACATCCCACCACAAGGCACCCCGAAAGGAGCTGGGAAACCGGAAGTCCCACCACCGGAAGCAGAAGCTGGTCGGTGCGGAGTCCCTCGATCCAGATTCTTCCAAGGCCGTATCCTATCAGATACATCAGGAACACTTCGCCGTTAAATTTTTTTCTTTTCCGAAACCAGAAAAGAAAAAGCAAGACACCCACATTCCATAAACTTTCATATAAAAAGGTGGGATGCACCTGAATATACTCGACGCCGTTTACCGTCACCACATGATCCCACATTTTCTGTGTGATTTCATTGGCACGGACCGCGGAAACCGGAAGCTGCATTGCAAACAGGTTGTTAGTGTAGTCACCGAATGCCTCACGGTTAAAGAAGTTTCCCCACCGTCCCATAATCTGACCGAACACGATGCTCATGCTCGCGGTATCCATCAGAAGGCTGAAGTTCTGTTTCTTCTTTCTGCTGTAAATCACCACCGCAATGCAGGCACCGATGATGCCGCCGTAGATGGCAAGTCCGCCCTGGCGGATGTTGAAAATACTCAAAAGATCATCCTTATAATAGTCCCAGGCAAATATAACGTAGTAAATCCGTGCCCCGAGAATACCGGCTGCGATGCCGATCATCGCAAGATCGAGGTACTGCTCCGGGTTCTGCCCCGTTCGCTTTGCCTCTCTTTGGGCAATCCAGATCGCAATCATCATACCGGTTACGATCACGATGCCGTAATAGGCAATGGAAAATCCGAAAATACTGATGTTTTTTCCCACATGGTCGAGATAGATCCCGAGATTGGGAAAATTAATTTCCATATCCATAACTTATATTCTCTCTTATTATTACTTATCAAACGTTGAAACGGAACAGGATGACATCGCCGTCGCGGACAATGTAATCTTTTCCTTCCATACGCACAAGGCCTTTCTCTCTTGCTCCTGCGTAGGAACCGCAGTCGAGCAGATCCTGATAATTGACAACCTCGGCTTTGATGAATCCGCGCTCGAAATCGGTGTGGATTTTTCCGGCTGCCTGCGGTGCTTTTGTTCCGACTTTGATGGTCCATGCACGGGTCTCATCCTCTCCTGCTGTAAGGAAGCTCATGAGGCCGAGCAGACGGTAGCTTGCTGCGATCAGTTTTTCCAGGCCGGACTCGGTAAGACCAAGATCCTCGAGGAACATTTTTTTCTCATCCTCTTCGAGTTCGGAGATTTCTGCCTCGATCTCGGCGCAGATGACGAATACTTCGCTGTTGTGCTCTTTTGCATATTTGCGGACGGACTGTACATAGGAGTTGTTTGCACCGTCGTCAGCGAGATCATCCTCTGCTACGTTTGCTGCGTAGATGACCGGTTTACTGGTCAGCAGGTTGTACTCTGCGATCCATTTCTCCTCGTCCTCGTTCTGCAGCTCCATCAGGATGGCATCTTTTCCGTCCTCGAGCAGTTTTTTCAGACGCTCCTGGAATTCGAGCTCTTTTGCTGCCTCTTTGTCCATTCTTGCAGATTTTGCAGTTTTGGAAATACGGCGCTCGAGTACCTCAAGGTCGGCGAAGATCAGCTCAAGGTCGATGGTCTCGATATCACGGAGCGGATCAATGCTGCCGTCTACGTGGATAACGTTCGGATCCTCGAAGCATCTGACAACGTGAACGATAGCGTCTACCTCACGGATATTGGCAAGGAACTGGTTTCCAAGTCCCTCTCCTTTGGATGCACCTTTTACAAGACCTGCGATGTCAACGAACTCGATGACAGCCGGTGTTACTTTCTTGGACTGATAGAAATCTCCGAGCTGCTGCAGACGCTTGTCCGGAACCGGCACGATGCCGACATTCGGGTCAATGGTACAGAACGGATAGTTTGCGCTCTCTGCTCCTGCTTTGGTCAGGGAATTGAAAAGTGTACTTTTTCCGACGTTCGGAAGGCCCACGATACCTAATTTCATTTTATCTTTTACCTGTCCGAAAACCCTTTATTTATGCGGGTTTTCGCCTTTCTCTATATTTTTATTACACCCTTTTTACACCCTTTTTTCAACTGTGGGTGTAGCTGCTTCAAATTGCTGAACAGCTTTTGCAAGGGACTCGTCCGTAACATGAACATACCTGTCCATTGTTGTTTTAATACTTGCGTGTCCTAATAGTTGCTGTAAAACTTTAGGCTGTACGCCGCGTTCAATCGCGCGTGTAGCATAAGTGTGTCGTAAGGCGTGCATACAAAAACGCTTAATACCAGCTTCATCACACAATTTATATAAATGTGTATCGTAGGAACTGTTTTTAGCAGGTTCTCCTGTTCGCCAGTTGATAAATACCAAATCCCGCATGACAAGACATTTCTTTTCTCCCGTTCTGCTGTCTGTGTACTCCAAAATCTGTGAAAGCATTTCAGACTCTTTCCGGGTATCTTTTTCATCATAACAACTTTTTAGGATTGTATATGCGCGTTCTGTAAGCGGAATAGTACGATAACTTTTTTTCGTTTTAGGCGGACCGGCACGCCAATATCTCCGGCTGTGTCGATACTCTAAACTCTTATTTACAGTTAAAGTACGTTTTTTCCAATCAATAGCGTCCCATGTCAGACCAATCAATTCAGCCGTTCTCAACCCCGTTTCTAATAACAAAGCATATTGTCTATAATTATGAGAACGCTCTGCGACTTCAAGAAACTTTTCCTGTTCCTCAACGGTTAAGTATTTAATATCATCTACTGCCCGGACTGGTTTCGTATATCGAACACCATTCATAGGGTGCTTTGCAATAATATCATTCATAACTGCTGATTTGAACATAGTTCCCATTGAAATATAGGTCTGCCGGATTGTTGAGCCTGCATATTCTGTTTCCATTCGATTTAAGACAGCTTTACAGTGCATAGGTTTTACATCAGCTATACACATAGTTCCTATCAATGGTTGAATATTTCTTTCGTAACGCTCACGATAATTTCTAATCGTGTTTGGCGCAAGGTCACAAATGATATTATCAATCCAATAATTGAACCATTTGTCTACTGTCATATCAGGCGCAGTAACGATTAGATTATGTGTATCTTCATACTTTGCGTCAGCAAGCCATTTTTTTGCTTCTGGCAGCGTTTTGAAATATCCATTTTGACGCGTACCATTTTTAGCATAAAATCTTGCGAAATACAAACCGTCCTTTCTTTGACAAATACCTTTTCCACACTCTTTGCCTTTTAAATTTTTTCCCATGACGGACTCCTTTCACGTAAAAAAAGAGTCCAACGCAAATATAAAGTATATCACAAGGACTCCGTTTTTTCAAGCTTAACAGACAAATATTTCAGCTATTAAAGGCTATATAATCAATTCTCGGCGAATGTATTCCTCAAATTCTTTACGCTTCACTAACTTTCGTGTTCCAACATATAAAACAAAAGGGCAGTTTGGCTGTTTTAACATAGAATCAATCTTATTGATACCTATGTTGCTATATTCAGCGGCTTCCCTTATTGTTAATGTTATTTTCAAATGGATAGGTACTCTTACTTCTGTTTCCTTATATAAAGGCAGTTCTTTTTCTTCACTGCTATTTGATTTATTCATTAGAATTTCCCCCTATCTTTTTTCAATTTAACAAAAATAGGCTCGTCAGACGGTCTTAGCAAACCTCACAAGAATTTCACTTCCGCATGGTTCTCATGCAGCTCTACCCGTTGCCTGCGACGCTTCTAACGCTCGGACTACGGCGGTAAAGGAGTATCATTATACCGATATATGGATTGTGGCGGCAGAGTTGCTAAGTCTGCTTTGGAACACTGATAATTCTCGCTCGTTTTGTCCCTCCTTTCGGTCATGGCGTATCAGCCCAACGGCTCCCCATATATCGAATGTATCTGATTTGCCTTATGCTGCGTCGCCGTTCTATTGCGCCGCTTTCTTTGTCAAGGTTCAAAATGGCTGTGTTGCCGCATTAGCAGCGGAACGGAAAAGGGGGGATAAAGACGTTCCACCGTCGATTGCGGTTATTTCTCTGTTCTAAAATTGAGGACAGCCATCATCAGTTTGGCTTGCAGTCGTTCCCGAATATCGTTGTCTATACCAAAATAAACATTTCCACGCTCGTCATATAATTTTCGCATGGATAAACGGGCTATGTAACCACTGAAATGCTGCAAGACCATTTTCATAGCGTCTGGGTCGCCCTTTGTCGCTGCCACAATGACAGGATAAGGAATAAGGGCATTTTCCGGGTAGCCGGATTGATTACCATTCGTCCCATTCATCAGCATTTTCCTCCAAGTATTTTCTTAACTGCTCAAAAGAGCTTGTCCGCCTGTACTGTATTGTGCTTCTCGGTGCATTGAGCAACTCCGCAATCTCGGTGTCGCTCATTCCCTCGAAATAATACAGTAATATGGCTTTGCGCTTTTCTTCCGGCAAAGTACGAATTGCTTCAAGAAGTAGCTTCGGCGTGATTTTCTTTCCGGCTTTTTCAAAGACAGTTTCAGCAGTTTCCCGTTTGAAATATTCATCAAAGGTATGAAGCTGCCGCGCTTCATCTAAAGTCAGGTCGGAAAAGGTTACTTCCTTTGCCTTATGAGTACGAAGCTCTCTATGAGCGTCGCACGCTTCATTGTGCAGTACCGTATTACAATACTTCTGAAAAGAGCATTGCTTATAAAATTCCCTGCTGTTAGGTTCCACATTCTCACCTCCTTTCTCGCTGAAAGTTGGTGGTGCTTCCCCCTTTTCGCGGGGCAATACGGAGCTTTGAAAAAATGCCAAATATTTTCGCAAATTTTTTCAAAAAAATTTTTACACATACAAAATGCGCCCGTCCGCAAAAAGGCGCAGACAGGCGCATAGGAATAATAAAAAGTATTTAGATGATTTAATAGTTCATATCTAAGGGTAGGAATATCCCCGGTGGCGGTCGGGCTTTTTTTGATAAATCAAAGAATGTAAGAATTTGTTGATGTGGTTTATAACTCATGGCGGCTACCTCCTAAAGCCGCCATG
>NZ_QUHK01000018.1:791-10811 GCF_003479665.1 Blautia sp. AF14-40 | reverse complement strand
GCCGCCATGTCTACATGGTTAAGGGTCGTCGTACAGACAAAAAGAAACGGCGGCTCTGAAAATCAAAGCCGCCGAAATAGAATAGGCGCGTGAAAATATGGCTGCTCTGCGACGGCTTTTTTTCTTTGCCGTCGTCCGGCAGATTATTTTAGAAATTATCTATTATCATTTTTTAGGTATAATTGTTCTCTTGTAGATCATATATGTTGCCACATAGTAGAAAAAGTAGACTACTAATAGCAAACATACGGTAAGGACTGTTTGCTGTATTCCAGATATGATAGAAGCTATCTGCAAAACTCCATTAACGTCATTTACTATGCTGCCTGTCATTACCGGAAATAAAAGCAAATTAACTAAAGTCGCCGGAACAACAGGCACGAAATATAAAAGAAACAACTGCTTTTTCAACAAAGTTTTTTTCTGATGATTTGCGACACCAATATAATCCAGAGTAAGATAATCTTTTCTTTCCTTGTTTGCCCAGCTTAAAATTTGAACTGATAAAAGGGTACAGGCAATGGCAGCAGATACAAATGCAAAATAGAATAACGGCAGGACAGTATAAACAGCCATAGAAGCAGACTGATTACGAACTCCTGTTTTTGAAAGTATCTGCACACTTTTGTTTATGGCTTTTAAGTCCTCAATTTGTGTTAATGACAAAGCAGAAAGTGTCTTTACTACAAATACATTTTGCTGTTTGTACAAAGCCTTACCAACTTTATCGGGAACAATGATTAAAAACCCGTTCCCATTTCCATATGACTCCTGTTGCATAAAATCTTCACTGTATATACCTCCGAAGTGACAAATTGTGTCACCAATCAAAAGCTGTGTGTGTTCTTCGGTATATTTTTCAAAAGGAGCTATATTGGGAACAGTGCAATGTATGATATAAGTATTCCTATCAAGCACGACGCTGGATAATCCCAGCATATCACGCAAATTATTGTAATCACTTATACACATAAAAGTATCTGTTGTTTCGCTCGATATAGAAAAACCAAATTTCCCCTGCACTGCCCTTAATGTTTCTTGATAAAAGGAATTATCTTTATTTGTATATAAGGTATACTCATAACTGCTATCCAAAAGATTATTTTCTTTTAGATAAGATAGATATTTAGAAAAATCTGTATTTTCCTCGTTTGAAAAAAGGGCTATATCAAAAGCAACAGCGTCAACGCGTTTTTCTACCATAGTGGTAAAATAAACTCCCCAGTTAATCGACAATAATGCAACTGTTATTAGAATTGAAGCTCCTATCATCAAAAAAAACATGGAGCGCAGTTTAGTAGTAAACTGCCGATAAACAAACACCCTTATATTTGTATATTTCCACTTGTTATTTTTTAAGCGGGAAGTGAAATGGTTCAGCAAAACAGCAAATAAGCCGTATGTTGCCGTCGAAAGAAGAACAAGAGAAAAAAGCGTTGATCCGTCCGGCATATTCTTAAAAGCAGACATTGTAATAATCGCAATCCCAATTATTCCTAAAAGCAGAGGAATCAGAGTTGCGGACAAGCCATATTTCTTTTCTCTATTATCAGAATTATCATTGTCTAAGTATAACAAATCTCGTACATTGAACTTACGGATACTACGACTTGTGCTAATGGAAACAAAAGAAAAAATAGCTCCCATATATACTAAAGTTAATATGATTGCTTTTGATGAAAATTCAAAGTTAAAATAGTATATTGTCGCATACATTTGACAAATTACAGCTTTTAATATCTGATAAAACAGCGTGCCTATAAAAACCCCGATAATTAAGACAAATACATAGATAAAATAATTTTCAAACATGAACATTTTTGCAATATCATTATTTTCAACACCTAATAGCATATATAAACCAAATTCACGGCTTCTTTTCCTCACCATAAACACGGTAATATGTTTTACCAATGCACTTATCACAAGCACAACAAGAACACTTACGGTAATAAGAATTAGCGGAAGTATTGATTTCTCATTTATGATAGCAGCTATTTCCTCCGAAAATATAATCATATTAAATGATAATAGCAATGCAACCGTAATGACCATAGTGATTATATAAATCATATATTCAACAACCTGTTTTTTTGCATTTTGTAATGATAATTTCTTAGGCATGGTTATTCACCTCCAAATGCAGATATTTCAGAAAGAATTGTCTGATAAAAGTCATTTCTATTGTGCTGCCCCTTATCAATTTCCTTTTTTAGGTTTCCGTCCTTTATGAAAAGGACACGATTTCCAAAACTTGCTGAAAAGGGATCGTGTGTTACCATAAGGATTGTACTTCTATCCTGTTCGTTCAATTCCGCAAGCATACTTAAAAGCTGCTTTGCGGACGCCGAATCTAAAGCTCCTGTCGGTTCATCTGCTAATATCAATTTGGGATTGTTTACAAAAGCCCTTGCACAAGCACACCTTTGTTTTTGCCCTCCCGACACATGGGCGGGTAATTTACCAGCTATATCACTAATGTTCAGCCGTTGCATAAGTCGTTTGACAATTTTTTCTATTTCTTTCCCCGGAATCCCCTTTATTGACAGAGGAAGAGAGATGTTTTCCTCAATAGTCAATGGTTCCAACAAATTAAAATCTTGAAAAATAAAGCCAAGATTTTCACGCCGAAACGCTGCCATTTTAGCGGACGAAATAGTTGTCAAATCCTGTTCACCCAAATATATATGACCGCTACTTACGCTGTCTATTGTTGAAATACAATTTAATAGAGTTGTTTTGCCGGAGCCGGACGCTCCCATAATACTAACAAAATCTCCTGAGTTTACAGAGAAACTTACTCGATCAAGTGCTTTTTTTAGATTGTTTCTTGTTCCGTAATATTTTTCAATTTCCACTACGTTTAAAAGCATTTTAATGTCCTCCTTTAATGAAAAACCAATAAGCAAATTAACATACTGAATGGCTGATGAAGCAGATATATCCAGATTGTTTTGTTTCCTAAAACCGATAAGCAGGGTAATTTACGCTGGGCGTATTTTTGCCATGTATAATGTTTCATGAATATCTGATTAAAATAAAACCCGCATAAATATAAAAATATCCACGGAAAAATAGGAAAGTAGTCACTTGAATGAAACCCCTCATGCGGAAAGCCTAACGGTGTAAGTATTTTTATATTGTATAATAGATTTGGAACTTGAATTTGTAGCAAACCGGTTATTCCAATTTGACCAAATTGTATTTGTTTGCAAAGCAGGAACAGCAAAAAGCAGATTGCCATTCCATAGATAGCAGGGATTTTCTTTAATAGTTTTTCTAAAGGAAGCGTAAGAAGGATTGCACAACCCATAAAATTTAATATTCCAAACCAAATTGTTTGCGCGGGAATGACTACTAATGTAATAATTGAAATCAGCAGCCCCAAAAGATTAAATATGATTCCACGCCGTAAATTCTTTTCTTTTCCCCATACCCATACAAAACCAGAAATAAAAATGAATGTGCAGCATATCGTCTGTTGCCAGATATGGATTGCCGGAAGGCTATACCATGTTGGAGATTTTTCATACACAATATACACATCGTATAAAAAATGAAATATAACCATATTGATAATAGCAACGCCCCTTATCCCGTCAACAAAATAATACCGTATCTTTTCTTCTTGCATACTGTTATCCTCCTATCTAATGCCATAATAGCAGACTTAAACAGGATAGACGGCTGGTTGGAAAAATTGCACGGTTGAAAGGAAAAATTAAAAAGTCCGCCGCTTCAAAACAGAAGTGACGGACTTTGATATAGTTTAGGATTCTATTCACTTTTTTCTATGTTGGATAGAAACAGCAGAATGCTTGCATTGAAAACATCATTTACACATTCGGTAGATAGATTACCATGATATTTTTCGACAATGCGCTGTACATTTTTTAAGCCATATCCATGTTCATTTTCTGGCTCAAAAGCAGAAAGTATGGCATGTATAGAAGGTTGTTCGTGATTGCAATTATTTTGAATATTGATATAAAGAATCCCACGGTCATATTTCATAAAAATTTCCAAAGTCGGATTTGGTATATCTGATAATGCGTTCAGCGCATTATCCAGCAGATTGCTTAAAATCACATTGGTGTCAAATGTTGAAATTTCAATCTGCTCTGGTATTTGGATTTTCCAAGATACATGAATATCCGTATTTTTCGCTTTTTCGATATAATAATTTAAAATGCTGTCAATACGTTCATTGCCGGACGATACAAATTTCTCTGTGTGATCCATGAAATCTCCCATATCCGAAAGATATTTAAGGGCAGCATCCTTATCCCCGGAAGATATTAAATCAGACAGCATTTTTATATGATGTTTCATGTCGTGCTTCAGAGAACGTGTATTTATCTGTGATTGCTGTATTATTTCAAATTGGTTTTCATACATACGGATTTCCTGTTCTAATATTTCCCGTTCCTGCTCTCTTTTTGATTTTTTCCATTTTTCTAATGCAAACTCCAGAATGGAAAATATCACGATTGCTATTCCTGTGCTGACTAAGCATTGTTTGTTTTCTACAAATGTGTCATGGAAGCAGATTTTTAAAATAATCCAGTTTAATCCCCAATATATGACAGGCAATAGCAGGGCAACAGCAAGACGTACAGCAATCTTTCCTTGAAAAAGAAATACCACAACAAGTAAGAATAGAATTTCAAATACAAACAGAATTGTATTTGCAGCAGAAAATTTTTTTGAAACAGGCATAAGCCTTAAATAACAGCTAACAATAAAAAAGGCGGCAAAAATAATTCCCACTATTTTTTTATTAACCCGGTGCTTTCCAATACAGTTTGTGCAAAAACGCATAAGCAGTAAAATATGTACTGCATCAATCATAAAAATAGCAATATAACATAATAACAATAAACTCACTCCTTTCGATAAAGTTCCGTCAGACAAGATTTCATAAGTTTTCTATATTTTTGGCTTATTGGTAAAATAGTACCGTCTGTCATTTGAACAGCGTCATATTTGTAAATGGAAACATAGGAAGAATTTACAATATATGATTTATGGATTGTCCAAAATCCTTTTCCGTCCACTTGCTCTACTACTTCCTGCATGGTTCCATAAAAGGTTGTTACACCTGCTTCGGTATGTATTTCTATCTTCTTTCCATTACAGGCAAAATAGAAAATTTCATCTAAATATAGCCGTTGTATTGATTTCCCTATGTGAAAGAAAAAATCATTCTTCATAAGATTATTCAGCCGTATGTATTTATCTATGGTTTCATTGACGGTTTTTTGTGTAATGGGTTTTATGAGGAAATCAAGCGGTCTAACTTGAAACAAACTCATTGCATAAGTTTCTTTAGAAGAAATATATACAATACTGATTTTTTCATTTCCAAGTCGTTCTCTTATCTGCTTTCCGACTTGAACACCGTCAAGCTGCAAAAGTTGAATATCCAGAAATATTAACCCATATTTATCTTTGTTTTCTATCGTTTTGAACAAAGTTTCTCCCGAATAGAATACTTCTGTGTCTATCTGCAATGCTTGAAGTTTAGCATAATTTAAAATCATGTTTTCAATATCAGAGCAAGTACCGATTTCATCATCACATATTGCTATTCTTATCAACACGATCACCCCGTTTCTTGTATCTTCCGTCAGTGGGTTTTTCCGCGTCCTTTGGTATCAGCCACATACGGCTGAATTTTGCCACACCGGGTATGCGGTTTTCTTCACATAGCTTCTGTACCCGCCTTTCCGAAATGCCCCATTTCTTCGCTGCTTCCGGGGCAGAAATATACTCTAACATCTTCATTCACCCTTTCTTAAAACTTTATCAGCTATAATTATATACGGTCAGCCGAATAAATGAAAGGTTCTTTCTGTAAATTGTTGAGAATTATTTTGGCTAACTGATTGAACTGTGTAGACATATCCAAGCAGAAAGGGGAACAGTAAAATGTAATTGGGTGAATAAATATGGCAAAAAGACCAGTAGAAAAATATGACTTCAAAGCATTTGGAGAAGCGATAAAAGCTGCGCGGACGGGACGCAGGGAAAGTCGCAAACAGGTAAGTGATGAAATGTATATTTCCCCTCGCTACCTTGCGAATATTGAAAATAAAGGACAGCACCCCAGTCTGCAAATCTTTTTTGAGCTTATGCTCCGTTACAATATATCCGTAGACCAGTTCCTTTTAGATACGCCCGCCGGAAAAGATACAAAGCGGCGGCAGCTCGACGCTCTCCTTGATGATATGAGCGATAACGGCATACGGATTGTAACAGCAACCGCAAAAGAAATTTCAGAAGTCGAAAAAGAGGACAAATAAAAACGTCCGGCAAAATTGAATATGGATTTTAGGAAGCGTTGTAATCTTTTTGAGATTGCAGCGTTTTTTCTTTTGCATAAGTTCGGCAAAATGGCTTTTTCTCCGTAGAGGGAAATAAGGACAAAAAAGATAAAAAACTTTCTTAGCAAGCATAGGAAAAGAGTACCCTTTTCCGTATTTTCGCCCTCTTGCCCTGCGGTGCGTCGGTTGAAAATTGCTTGTTGGGAAGTGTCCCAAACCCTCGGAACGGAAAGGAGCGATTGCATGAACGGACGCAAAAGAAAAATACAAATCAAATTCTATGTAACAGAGGAAGAACGGGCGTTGATTGAGCAGAAAATGAAGCTCGTTCCTACCAAAAACATGGCGGCGTATCTTCGCAAGATTGCCATTGACGGCTATATCATTCAGACAGACCATAGCGATATAATAGCCATGACAGCGGAGATACAGAAAATCGGGGTCAACATCAATCAGATTGCAAAGCGTGTCAATGCGACAGGCAGCGTCTACCAAGAGGACATAGAGGAAATAAAGGGGGTGCTTGCGGAGATATGGCGATTACAAAGATTAAGCCTATTAAAAGCACGTTGAGTAAAGCCCTTGACTATATCCAAAACCCGGATAAGACAGACGGGAAAACGCTTGTGTCCTCCTTTGGGTGCAGCTATGAACCGGCAGATATTGAGTTTGAATATACCTTGTCGCAGGCTCGGCAAAAAGTGAATAACTTAGCCTTTCATCTGATACAATCGTTTGAACCGGGAGAGGTGGACTGTGAGAAAGCCCATGCAATCGGAAAGCAGCTTGCCGACGCAGCAACAAAGGGACAGCACGAATACGTCCTAACTACCCACATAGACAAGGGGCATATCCATAACCACATCATTTTTTGCGCGGTCAATTTTGTTGACTACCATAAGTACAATTCCAATAAGCGCAGCTACTACGGCATACGGAACATGAGCGATAAGCTGTGCAGGGAAAACGGGCTGTCCGTTGTCGTTCCGGGTAAAGGCAGTAAGGGAAAAAGCTATGCAGAATATCAAGCGGAAAAAACGGGAACAAGTTGGAAAGGCAAGCTGAAAATTGCCGTTGATACGCTTATCCCCCAAGTAGCAAGTTTTGAAGAATTGTTGCAGCGATTACAGGCAGCAGGCTATGAGATAAAGCCGGGAAAATATATCTCCTGCTGCGCTCCCGGACAGGAACGGTTTACCCGCTTAAAAACCCTCGGTATAGATTATACAGAGGAAGCAATCAAAGAACGGATTGCAGGCAAGCGCACAAAAATAGCGAAAGCTCCCAAAGAGCAGCGCGGCGTATCGTTGCTTATTAACATTGAAAACAGTATCAAGGTACAAGAGAGCCGGGGCTATGAACAGTGGGCAAAAATCCATAATCTGAAACTGGCGGCAAAGACTATGAATTTCTTGACCGAACATCAGATTGAACAGTATGCGGATTTAGTCAGCCGGATTGAAGAAATAAATGCGGAAAATGAAAAGACCGCAGACGCATTAAAGAGCGTGGAGAAACGTCTTGCAGACATGGTGGTGCTGATGAAGCACGTTACCACCTACCAAAAGACAAAACCTGTTTATGAAGCATACCGCAGGACAAAGGATAAGGGCGCATACCGGGAAAAGCAGGAAAGCAGTCTGATACTCCATGAAGCAGCGGCAAAGGCACTGAAAGCATCGGGCATTACAAAGCTCCCCAATCTCGCCGCTATGCAGGAAGAATACGGGAAGCTCCAAACGCTGAAAGAAGCCCTTTACGCTGATTATGGAAAGCTGAAAAAACAGGTCAAGGAATACGACGTTATCAAGCAGAACATAGACAGCATTTTACGGCAGCCAAGAGAGCCGGAACGGGAAAAAGGTAAAGAACGTGAGTAGCTTTGTTCATACTTATGTGATATAATAGTTCATATCAAAGAAGTTTCGTAGTACGACAAATTTGAATTTTGGGGAGGTGTAATAGATGGATAAGAAACGGTTGAAACGAGCGCTGGGAGTTGCAATCCCACTTGCTGTCATCATAATCGGCATAAGTTATAACAGCTATATTAAGATGCACACTTTCACCCTTTCAGGTGGTGAGATAGTGAAAAGCGAACAGATACAGCCTGTTGGCGGAAAGGTAAAAGTTACTGGTACTGCTGATACAGATGTTGTATTTACGGATATTGAAAGCGGAGAAACTTATGTAATAGGTTACATTACTTCTAGGGTAGGCGATACAATTAAACTTGAGCGAGGAAAATGGTACAGAGTGGAAGGCATTGGAGAACTTACAGTGAGCCCCGTCAATGTTCGTATAGAATAACAACTCCCAGTTTGTCAAATAAAAGGAAGTGTCAGAGAATGGAACAGGAAATGCCGGACTATGAAACGATACGCGCCGCCGTTACGGGCGAAAAATGGGCGTTGGAAAAAGTGCTTGATTGTTACGGCGACGAAATCAACCACCTTGCAATGGTAAAAAAGCGTCAGCCGGACGGAACGACAAAAGAAGAAATCGACGAAGATTTACGGCAAACACTCACACTGAAACTGTTAGAAGCTATCCCACAATTCCCAATCGAAAAGGAGTGATACCATGACACGCGGGGAAATTTGGAAAGACTTTTTCAAGAGAACTGTTTTGCCCGCCGTTATCGCATTGTTTTTATTCTTCATGTTCAAGAACGTCTTTACAGAGGACGGGCAGACCAATTACTTTTATGTATGGCTGTGCTGCGGTATTCCCTTTGGTATTCGCCGTATGTTCGTATGGCTTGTACCGCATGGGTATGACATAGCCGGAACGGTGGATATCGTCGCCCTCAACTTTATTTTGGGCGGCATTATCGGCGGGGTCATTTTGATATGGCGGCTTGTCGTGGCTACATGGTATATCCCCCTTACGATATATCGTTTACTTACCGCAGATAAGGGCACAACCCCTCAAATCAACATGGAAAAATAGCAAAGAAAAAACCGGGACGCAGACAGTCAGTAAAGACTATCCGCGCCCCGGTTTTCTTATGGGTGCAGCTATGAAATGTTACGCAGTAGAACCCCGATTTCAAGGAAAAAGGTATTCTGTATCGCCTATGCCAGTTTCACGTCATTTATGCCCTGTAAATCAAGGCTTTTTTCGCCCTTATTACGTAACCGCCGCGCGTCGTTTCCTCATGCGTTCGGCTGCCTGTCTGCGGGTAATACGCTTTCGGCAGTCCGGGCAGTATTTGACGCTGTTTGATTTTGATACAAAGAATGTACCGCACTCACTACAACGCTTTTTATCTTCGGTCTTGAAAAGCTCTGCATACAGCAGCCTGTCAAGAGGAAGTACGGCGGTCTGAAACCATTTGCAAAGCAAGGAGTAGGAAATAAGCTGCGGGCAGACACATTCCTCTCCGTCGTCCAGTAAGATACAGTGTCCGCGCTCGCAGTTGCAGCACTCCTTTTTTACAAGGCGGTTGACTTTCCGACTTTGAGGCGGCGTGAGCCGCTTAACCCCGGTCATACCTCATCAGCGGCGAAAATGGCAAGCTCCGCATACTCATTTTCTGTTAGTGGGTAGATTTTCTGTAAGGTGCGCTCTGCAAAGGGGCGCATATCCTCGTCCATGAACGGCAGCGCAGCCGTCATATTTTCAATAAGCTGTGCCTTGCTTCCCTCATGGTATATACTCAACAGGTTCATTTCTTCAACGGTCAGTCTAA
>NZ_QUHK01000018.1:0-781 GCF_003479665.1 Blautia sp. AF14-40 | reverse complement strand
TTTCTTCAACGGTCAGTCTAATCATGCTCATACCTCCAATTCGTGATTTTTTGATTTTGTCGCTTTTTTCTGTGCGGTCTTTTCTTTATCTGCTTTAAGCTGCGCCCGGATAGAGGGCTTCTTTTCCGTTTTTGCTGCCTTTCCGCGTTCCTTATCAGCCTTGACAGCTTCCGCAAGGTCAACAAGGGAAATGGTTTCTCCTGCCTTTACCTTTGCTTCCAGTTCTGCAACGGTCGGGGTGTTGTTTATCTGCCCGTCAATCATGTTGTAATTTTGCTCTGTGGTCTGCTCGGCAGCTTTCAGATAGTTTTCCAGCTGAACGGGAACAGCAAAAGCCCTTGTGCCGTTCCCCATAATCAGATATTTTCCGTCGTCGGACTGGTGGTGTAATCCATATCCGGCAGCTTCCATTTGCTCGCGGCTCATGGCGGTTACATAGAAAGTCCCCCTCGGTGTTTTGATTGTTTCGCCCGTTTCCAAGTCATCGGGAATGAGGGCTTTTTCCTGCTCCTTGAAAAACTCCGGCACTTCCTTATAACCAAAGCTGTCTACATAATGGGCGGTGTCCTGCCCGTTCTGATGAAGCACCACCACGTCGGAAACGGAAAGGCTGTGTCCCTTAAAATCTTTCGGGTGGTCGATATTAAAGCGGGCGTAAATATCTTCAAGGGAAGTCCCCGGTGTAAGCTCTGCGGAATAGACAAGGGCATAGTTTTTTGGGTCTACCCTGTGTCCTGTGACAATCAGACGGTCGTAAGGCTCAAAACGCAAGTCCCTTGTT